>JAHJGY010000009.1 GCA_018824115.1 Patescibacteria group bacterium | reverse complement strand
GCTGACTTAACAAGGATAGTTTTGACTGCGTAGTAAGTACAGATGAGGACGAAAAAGGTGATGGTGATAATTAGGAAAAGGGCGGGGTTATTTGTTACACTTAAGTATCCCGCGGTGGCACCCAAGAGAGACATGAGGGCAAAAGTTCTTACACCACCAAGCTTACCCATTCTAAAAGCTTCGGGGTCGCGTATTTTTTGGTGGACAGATTCCCTTTCTAAGCCAACGATTCCACCGAGGATGATCGATAGGAGAAATTTTAGAGGTAGAGACAGGTGACTCATTAAATTAAGTATAATCGAATGCTTGGACATTGTCTACGTTAGTGAGTCAATGATTCCCAGGGTCCATTTCTGTGAGGTATTTAGGGGTTTGGTGAGAATAGAATTTGGGTGTTGAAAATAGTCAATAGTGTAAATAGAATAAGAATAGGAAATGGATAAATTGCTGTTACCCAAAACTGAAGTTTCTAAACTGGTTAAGAGTTTGCAAGAGAGATTTAGTGTAATAGCTCCAGTAGAACGAAAGGGGCAAAAAGTTGTTTTTCGGAGATTGGAATCGTATGAGGAACCCTGCTTGGATCTTGATTATACGTTAAGTATTCTTCCTCCACAAAAGATTGGAATTTTACCATGCTGGCAAGAACTGTTTGGTTTCAAAGTCGAGTCTCCGAATTTATTGTCCGAAACCGAGGGTCGGGAACAAGTTGTCTTGTTCGGGGTTCAGATTACCGACCTTTTGGCATTGAAGCGTTTGGATAAAATAATGGAATCGCCGGTTAAAGATGTCCCGTATTGGAAGGTCCGGGAAAGAGTAATTATCATGGGGGTAGATTATCCAGCTCACCCTAAGGCGTTTCAGCCGCCAATAGAAGCAAAGGAGGGATTATTTGATTTATTCCTAGATGATGTTGGTGAGGATTACCAGATATTGATCGGTTCGGATAAAGGGAGAGACGTGATAAGTAGAATTCCACTGAGAAGAACTGCCGAGTCACCAGAAAAAGGCCCTCCTTTGGTCGATCCTATTTTGGCCGATGTCGAAAAATTGAAGAGCGCGGTTGAGTTATCGAAAGATAGCAAGTTATGGGACGAGATGGCCGAATTATGTATTGGTTGCGGGATTTGTACCTGGGTTTGTCCGTTATGTTATTGTTTTGACGTCTGCGACAAAATTAATATACGTGGTGAAGGGTCTCGGGAGAGGGTTTGGGATAGTTGTTTATTGAGAGATTTTGCTCGAATCGGCAATGATATTAATTTTCGTGAGTCATTGAGAGAACGGTTTTATAATTGGTATTATCATAAATTTGTGCGGATGCCGGAGGAGTACGGGTTTCTTGGCTGTACAGGTTGCGGCCGCTGTAGTGCCTATTGTCCGGCTGGGATTAATATTAAGAAAAATTTGGTGAGGTTGGTGAAAGAGTTAGAGGAAAAGACGTGAAATTAATTCTTAATTAAAAATGGAATTGCAGAGCGATTACAAACCTGAGTTGGTTCAAATCAGAGAAATTAAGGATTTATGTCCCGACGTTAAGCTTTTTCGTTTGGACCATATACTCGGTTTCAATCCTGGCCAGTTTATAGAACTTTCTGTCCTTGGTGCCGGCGAGATCCCTGTGGTGATTACCAGTCATCCTGCTGAAGACTTTATTGAACTGGCAGTGCGTAAAGTGGGTACGGTAACTACAGCCTTACATAAATTACGAGAAGGGGATGTGGTAGGAATTCGCGGCCCGTTTGGAAATGGATTCTCACTCCCGCAACTTAGAGGTAAAAACCTTGTCTTGGTTGGAGGAGGCTTGGGCCTGGTCCCTTTACGTCCTTTAATTAAGAATATTTTATTACATAGATCAGATTATGGTGAGATTTATCTTCTTTATGGGTGCCGGGATCCGTATGGTTTCCTTTTTAAGAAAGACCTTAAAGAATGGGAAAGAGAGATGAACCTTTATCAAACTATTGATGAAGACTGTCCTGATTGGGAAGGTCATGTAGGCGTAGTAACGGCGCTTTTTAAAAAGATAGATTTTCCTCCTAACAATTTAGCGGCGGTGATATGCGGACCGCCGGTGATGTTCAAATTCGTAATTGAAGAGCTTAAAGAGATTTGCGTATCCGATGATAGAATTTTTATGTCGTTAGAACGGCACATGAAATGCGGGGTAGGTAAGTGTCAGCATTGTACGCTCGGTAAGTACTATGTATGTGTGGATGGGCCGGTGTTTAGTTATGAGCAGTTGAGAAATTGTGATTGGCAATGAAAAAAGAATTGAAACCAACTTTAGCAATTATTGATTTAACGGACTGTGAGGGATGCCAGCTAGAATTAATATCTTTTAAGGAGAGATTATTAGATCTTAGTGATAAAGTAGAGTTTGTTGAATGGCGGTTGGCTCAAGATCGTTCGGAAGCCTTGCGGCAGAACTTTGATGTGGTGATAATTGAAGGAACTCCGATTACTAGCGAAGAGGTAGAGTTGGTAAAAGAGATTAGGGAGCGGGCCGGGATTGTAGTGGCTTTAGGTTCGTGTGCGGCGATCGGCGGCGTTAATAGCATTCTTAACCAATCTGAGAGAGAGGCGGCAAAGAATAAGATATATAATTCCGAATACCGATTAAAAGCAACAGATAGCCGGCCACTTTCAGCACATATTAAGGTAGATGTGGTGATACCCGGGTGTCCGGTGAGTGGCTCCGAGGCAGAAGAAGTTTTGGGAAAACTAGTACATGGATTTTTTCCGCGGCCTAAATCTTACACGGTATGTATGGAGTGTAAAGCTAAGCAGAACCGGTGTTTGCTGTTAGAAAATTTGCCCTGTATGGGGCCGGTGACACGCGGAGGGTGTGGGGCTTTGTGTCTTTCGCATGGTATCCCTTGTTATGGCTGTTGGGGCAAATTGGACGGGACTAATGTGGAGGCGCTGAAGAAAAAGTTTAAGGAGTTTATGTCCGAAGAGGAAATTGGTAAGAGGTTTAGAATTTATTGGAGAAATGAAAACTCTAATGTTAAAACTCAAAATTCAAAACTTAGCCCAAAACTGAAAATCCAAAAAATTTAAGTTACCGCGCCCGCCGAAGTTGAGTTGTGGGTGCTGATGAAATTATGGCTGATCAATTTGTTCAACAATTGAATCAATATGTAACGCGTATCGAGGGTCATGGGGTATTGAAAATCGACTTTGATCAGAATACTGCCCATATGCAAGTGGATGAGGGGGAGAGGATGTTCGAGGCAATGATAGTCGGGCAGAAATTTGACAAAGCCCCTTGGGTTACCTCCCGTATCTGTGGAGTTTGTCCAGTTGCTCATACGCTGGCGGCGATCAAAGCGGTTGAGGAAGCGTTACGCATTAAGCCAGAATTAACAGCAGTTCGGTTACGAGAGCTTCTTTTATGCGGTCAGATTATTGGTTCGCACTTGTTGCATCTATTTTTCTTAGTTCTGCCCGATTATGTAGGCGTAAGTAGTGCCGTTGAACTTGCCGAAAAGTTCCCGGCCGAGTTTCATCTGGCCCTAAATATAAAAAGATTTTGCGATAAAATTATTAGCATTGTTGGCGGGAGAGTTGTACATCCCGTAAGGGCTGTTCCTGGAGGGTTTACTATGGTGCCAACAGAAGAGGAAATTCGAAGTCTATCTTTACAATTAGAAGATACAATTGATGAGGCGGTAAATTTAGTGGAGTTGTTTGCCGAACAAGAGTACCCAGAATTTTCGGTGTTAGAAGACATGCTGAGTTTAGCTGATGACAACAGTTATGCACTTTACAGAGGTATGGTTGGATTATTGAATGGAGATAGATTTGACCCGAGGGATTTAGAGAATAATATTCAAGAAGAAGTACGGAATTATTCTTCGGCCAAGTTTTCGTTCTTAAAAAATAAGACCTATTTTACTGGAGCTTTAACTCGCCTAAACCTATCGTCTGGTCAGTTAGCTCCTCGAGCTAAGAATTTGTACAATCAGTGTTTTTCTGAGGAGCAGTTAAATAATCCTTTTTATAATAATCTTGCTCAGGCAATCGAGATAGTTCACTGTTATGAGGAAGCGGAGAAGTTAATTGAGTGGTTAATCGAAGAAAGCGATTTACAATCGGGATTAGTAAGGCCTTTTTCGGGAACTGGCTATTCTGGAGGACGGGGAGTTGGTTGCGTAGAAGCGCCGCGTGGTCTGCTTTATCATCGGGTTAATTTAAATGAAAACTTTTTAATTGATGAGTACAACATTATAACGCCAACTTCACAAAACGTGGCCAATTTAGAAGTAACCTGTCAGCAACTGATTGAGAAATACAGAGATAAAAGCGATGAGGAGAAAAAGAAATTAGTGCAAATGCTTATTCGTGCCTACGATCCCTGCCTTACCTGTTCGGTACATTGAGCCGTATGTAAGCCACAGCAAGGGCTTACCCTTTGTTGGAGTTGAAGTATTTCCTGAGCTTCCTGTTCGTTAATTTTATTCAAAGCTAAATTCGCGTGACAAATGAGCCAATCCCCTATTTGTGCATTTTCTATGAGCGATAAATCCACCTCGTGGGTGTGCTGAGCGTCACCAACAGTGGCAGTTTGTTTGTTAATTTGTTTGATTTGAAGTGGAGTAGCTAGGCACATGCTTAATAATGAGATTAGTTTCATTCTATCATATACTCTTAGCGGTCGGGACATGGATGCGTGGCGCAGAGTGGAACCGAGAGTTTAAAATGGAAATACAACGGTGAATTTACTGGAGTCTATGATAAAATCTTTATGGTCAAGCCCCTGTAGTTCAATGGACAGAACGTTGGTTTCCGGAACCAAAGGTTGCGGGTTCGAATCCCTCCGGGGGCGCCATCGCGTGATACCCCGATCTAAAATCGGGATGAAGGCGATGAGCCGCGTTATAATATACATATGCTAAAAAAACTTTTAATAATCTTCTTCTTAATCATCTCAATTGTTTCAATGCTGACACCAGTTTCAGTACGAGCTGGTGACGAAAAGGTAACTGTTTATCTTTTTTGGTCGTCTACCTGTCCTCATTGCCGGGATGAAAAGGATTTTCTTGCAAAACTTGTCGAGAAATATCCTCAGGTTCAAGTTAAAGATTTTGAGGTTTCTGGTAATGCCGATAATTCGCGTTTGTTTAAGAAAGTGGCACAAGAGTTCGGTAATGAACGCGGTCTAGTTCCTTTTACTGTTATAGGGGACCAGCACGTTCTTGGTTTTTATAATGAACAGACCACTGGTGAGGTGATTGAGACTCTCGTTAAAAACTCATTGGAGACTCCTTGTCCCGACGTGGTTGCGTCAATTATTAGTCCGGAACCGACGATAAGTTTAATGCCAACACCAGCTGCTTGTGCAAACGATTGTGGATGTGGTGAAGTTGATCAGGATTTGGGTAGGGTTGATAAACTCACGATACCTTTACTTGGGGAAATAAATATTAAAGGTTTATCATTACCCGTTCTGAGTGTAATCCTTGGCCTGATAGATGGATTCAACCCCTGTGCAATGTGGGCGCTGGTGTTCTTAATTAGTTTATTACTCGGTATGGAAGATGGCTACCGCAGGTGGCTTCTCGGGGCCGCTTTTATTGTTACTTCGGCTTTCGTGTATTTCCTTTTCATGAGTGCCTGGCTGAATTTGTTCTTGTTTCTGGGATATATTTCGTGGATCCGCGTTATCGTAGGGTTAGCAGCTTTTATTATTGCAGGTTACTGTTTAAACGATTTTTGGAAAAACAGGGGTGGCGTTTGCAAAGTGACGGGAGGGGAGCGAAAAACGAGGATTACGGATCTGTTGAGGGAAGTTATAGAGGGCAGAAACTTGGGGGGAGCGTTAGTGGGGATTGTGCTGCTGGCGTTTGTGGTGAATTTAATTGAGTTGATTTGTTCAGCTGGTTTTCCGGCTGTTTTTACCCATATTTTGAGTTTAAGCAACCTCAATACCTGGCAATACTATTCGTACCTGTTGGCTTATGTTTTCTTTTTCATGCTTGATGATTTGTTAATCTTTTTTATTGCAATGACCACTTTAAAAGCAGTGGGGCTAGATGGTAAATATGCGCGGTACTCACGTTTAATTGGGGGAATTCTGATTTTAATTATTGGTCTCTTACTACTTTTTAAGCCCGAATGGTTAATGTTCGGGTGAGTCACCTTGCCGATAACACTTTCACAGCAGCGATCCCAATGGCTTAGCCATTGAGAAGATTGGAATGAGTCAACAAGCAAACCTGATCAGGAATTGGGTTTGATACAATGTTGGTGTGTTTTGGGCCGTTAGCTCAGTTGGTAGAGCGCCACTGTCGCATAGTGGAGGCCAGGAGTTCGAATCTCCTACGGTCCACCACGTGATATTCCGATGTCCATCGGAATAAACGTGGCTGCCGCTATGTTAATCTGAGCCAAGTGATTTATCACACGGCTGCCGGTTATCCCCCCAAATAATTTCCTTTACATTTATCTGCTATTCCGTATAATGGTAACAGAATGGTATCTAGTCGAACTTGGCAGAGAAATACAGGTTTTACTTTAATCGAAATATTACTCGCTTTCGCAATTATTAGTGCGTTAGCATTAATGGGGATTGGCGCCTATCAGCTTTTATTCCAACGTTCTCTGGTGGATCAGGCTGCGGCGGAATTGATGCTAACTCTGCAAGAGGCGCAGGATTATTCGGTCAGGGTTAAGGAAGGTAAAGCCTACGGGGTTCACCTTGTCCTGGATATTAGCGAGTATCTTTTGATAACCGACAACAAACCGGTAGATATTATTCAGGTGTACCGTTTGCCGGCGAGTGTATACTTCGATGAGGTTACTTTCGCAGGAGATGAAGTCTTTTTTGCAAAGTTAACAGGCACCTCTTCTGTTGTTGGTAGTATCACTCTTAGTGATGGTCGTTTACATAAGCGAATTTCGGTCAGCGGCAATGGGGTTATCGATTTAGATTAATTTAATCTTACTGTGAAGAGACAAGACGGGTATTCTTTAATTGAGATAGTTTTGGCAGTGGCAATTCTGGCGATTGTAATGGTTCCGCTGGTTGGGGTAATGATACGTGGTTATAGCGTTGGGGTAGATATTGGTGATCAGATACAGGCTGTGTTCTACGCGCAAGAGGCAATGGAATCGGCTTATAATGTGTTGTCTCATCAATGGGAAGAAGTATCAGTTGGAGAATATCATCCCGATTTGGGCTCTGGTGTGTGGGTATTGCTGACCGGAAGTGAAGAGATAGGTGATTTTACTAGGGTTATTACAATAAGTAACGCACTGCGTGACGCGGATGGTAATTTGTCTGATAGTGGTGACGAGGATAAAAAAACGAAAAGGGTAGAAGTAAGTGTCCACTGGTCAGATTTAGGAGTTACACATGAAAAAGAAATTGTTTCCTACTATTCGGAGGTAGGTGTTGTAGAGGAATGAAGCTAAAAGATAATAATACAACAAAAGGATTCTCATTAATTGGGTTGCTCGTTTATACTGTTTTAGCGGCGATTGTTCTGCTCATTCTTCCGCAGTTCATTTCTCAAGTGTTAAGTTTTAGAGTGCAATCTCAACAGTTTCAAGTACTTGATAGGGCTGGATTCCATATTCTGCAACAGATAACGCAAAAAATTCGTTACAGCGATGATGTAGATATTATTTCTGGCGATCAATTACGGGTGGAGAAATCGGGCTCGGGTGAAGTTATTTTTGTTCAAGATAGTGTTTTATATCTTGAAGACGAGGGTACCGGAGTAATTGAATCGTTCATGCCGTCAGGTGTTTATATTAGTGATTATTTGCTTGAAGACGTTTCTTTTTCCAATGAGTATCCTAGCGTCCGAATAGCTTTTACACTTAGGGATGGTAGTCGCTGGCGAACGTTTGCAACTGCAGCTAGCCGGAGATTACAAGAGAAAGCAAAGTAAGTGATGTTGAGAAATTATTTTACTGAGGTAAAAAATAATAAAGGGTTTGCAGTATTAACGGCAGTTATTTTAGTTGCTGCCGCCGCTATTGGTTTTATTGCCGTCAGTTTACTCTTTACGCGCGCGGGGTACTCGGGTGTGGATTTAGTTCATCGGGTGAATCAGGTTTATTATGCGGTTGAGGGAGCAATGTACGATACTCTGCAACATATTCAAAATGATGGTGACTGGCCAGAGAATTTAAACTACTCAGATACTTACCGGATTGGTTTAGTTACCATCCGTCGAACGGTGTTGACTAGTGGTAATCAAAAAGAAGTTGATATTACAGCCGAAAGGGGAGATGCTAGACGCCGGTTATTAGCAGAAGTAACTATCCTTCAAGGGGGTGCGAGACCGATTGATGTGATATTAACATTAGATACTTCCGGTAGTATGGATGATGATGGATGCGAGAATAATATTGACGGGGTAGATGAGTACGATGAATTTCAGCCGGCAGGGGATGTGAAGGTAGCCGCTGTAGGTTTTGTTGACCGGCTAAACGAGGGCCAAGATTTAGTTGGTTTAACTAAATTTACGACCAATGCGACTCAATTGCTCCCATTATCAAGTAATTTCAATGTAGTTGACGCGGGTATTGGTAGTCTATGTGGGGGGTGGGGTTGTGATACTGGTTGCGAGAGTTTGACGAATATAGGTGAGGGAATTCTTCTGTCACGAGAAGAACTTGATGCTGGTGCGCGTGTTGATTCGATCCGGGCCATGGTTTTGCTCTCCGACGGAATTGCCAATCGGCCTGCGAACCAGGTGCAGGCGATGCCGCCGGCGCCAACACATGTACCTCCAGCGCAATACCCAGTACAATATGCGTTGTATCAAGCAGAACTTGCAGCTAATGCTGATTATCCGATTTTTACGATTAGCTTGGGAACCGCGGCAGGGCCAGGAACAGAGGCATATGAACTGATGGGTGACATTGCTGATCTAACAGATGGTTTACACTTTTATGCGCCAACGGGTGATGATTTAGATGCGATTTTTGCGGAGATTAATGAGATATTGGCTGAGACAGTTACCTATAGTCTAAGAGAAGAACTGCCCGGTTCTTGATCCAGAGTTCCATATTTCTCGAACTAGTTCATGAAAAAACATATTATTCGCCTTGAAAAAGTGAACAAAGAATTCCCCTCTGGTCGCGGGCAGTCAAATGTTTTACACGAAGCTGAATTACATATCTATCCGCAGGAGTTTACGATTATTTATGGGCCTTCTGGTTCAGGGAAATCCACACTATTAAATACGATTATTGGTTTAGAACCGCCAACTACGGGTAAAGTGTATGTTCAAGGGCGCGATGTCTTTGGGTTAGAGGAGGATGCACGGGCTGAGTTTCGCAATTTTCACTATGGGGTGGTATATCAACAGGCAAATTGGGTAAAAAGTTTGAATGTAATAGAAAATGTGGCGTTGCCATTGCTCTTGAGGGGCGGGTCAATGAAGTATGCACAAGAACGAGCTCTCTACTCTTTGGGTCAGGTAGGTTTAGGAGAATTTGCTACAAAGCACCCTTCCCAGCTATCAGGGGGAGAACAGCAGAAAGTAAGTGTGGCGCGGGCCTTAAGTACTGACCCAATTGTGATAGTTGCCGATGAACCTACCGGCAACTTGGATACTAAATCCGGAAATGAGGTTATTCAGTTATTCATTGATTTAATTAAGCGGTTCGGTCGGACTGTAGTGATGGTCACGCACGAGTTGCGGTTCCTAGAATTTGCTGACCGTGCAATTGCAATTAAGGATGGTCGTATAGAGGGATCTTTCGCTAGGAAAGAAATTGGTGATTTGATCAACGATCTTAAAACACATGGAATAAAATGAAATTCTCATCACTTTTTATTATTGCATTAAAAACTCTATTTGGTAAAAAATTGAGAAGTCTATTAACGATTGGTGGCGTCACTGTAGGTATTGGCGCAATTGTGTTCCTTGTTTCCTTAGGGTATGGAATTCAACTCCTAATTGTAGAACGAATTACAGGTTTGGACGCGTTGCGGGTTATTGATATTTCTACGGTGAAAAGCAAGATTATTAGACTTAATGGGGAAAGTCTGAGAAATCTAAACGCTATTGAAGGAGTAGAGCTAATTGAGCCGTTGATCAGTTTACCGGGGAAAATTAGTTTTGGCGGATCTTCCACAGATATTGTCGTTTTTGGTGCATCGCCGGATTATTTAAAATTGTCTTCGATTAAAGCCAGTGTTGGAACGGTTTATGAGGCAGACAAGAATCAAGTCGTAGTGAATAAGGCAGTTTTAAAATTAGTGGGAGTAGAAGAGAACAAGTATGACATGGTCGTTGGTGAGAAGGCTAGCTTGGAGTTATGGATTCTTCCGGAATTACTGAGTGATGATTCGGCCGAGAAATCAACTAAACTGGTTAAAGAAGAGTTGGAAATAACAGGTGTTATAGATGATAACGAGACTCCCTACACCTTTTTACCCTTTGATATTTTAAAGAATAAAGGTGTCGAGAATTATTCGCAGGCGAAATTGCGGGTGGAGAATAAATCGCAGTTAGAGGATGTGAGGGGGAAAGTAGAGTCATTAGGTTTTAGCACTATGTCAGCAGTAGATACTGTACAGCAGATTGACCAGATATTCTCAATCTTTCGGATCGTTTTAGCGTCGTTTGGTGCCATTGCTTTGATAGTTGCCGCTTTAGGTATGTTTAATACTTTGACTGTATCTTTACTAGAAAGGACTAGAGAAGTGGGTTTAATGAAGGCATTAGGTGCGAAGAGAAAGGATGTTTTCGCTTTATTTCTTTCCGAAGCCTTGATTATTTCCTGTATTGGCGGCGCATTGGGAATTTTGTTTGGGTACGGATTGGGAGAGGGAGCTAATTTTGTACTTAATCGTTTAGCATATGCGACTGGCAACGAGCCAGTAGACGTGTTTCATACCCCAGTGATATTTGCATTGGGTGTCGTTATATTTGCTGTTATTGTCGGTTTTACTACCGGTCTCTACCCTTCCCGGCGTGCAAGCGGGCTTAACCCACTGGACGCTTTACGTTACGAGTAGTTAAGAAAATATCTTATGAGAAAGTCATTGCTTATGCTGAGGTTGAAAATATGGCTGATTGCAGCATTCCTGATTGCCTGGGTAGAAATTTATTATTTTGTTCGAGGGGTACCATTCAGGGTGAATGTGATTGATTGGGGGATTGGAGTAATTTTCGTCATTATCGTTACCGAAATTTCTCTTAGGTTGGTACAAAAGGAATTAAAGTTAATTACTAAATACGGAGGTGAACTAGATAAGCTTAAACAGATGTATCAAAATGTATTTGATCTCTTCCCAGAAGCGATTTTTGTTGTTGATGAAGATGGAATTATTATCGATGTGAATCGTCAGGTTAAAAGTTGGTTAGGCTACAGCAGCGAAGAGCTTGTTAGGAAGAGAATCTCCGATTTACCCTTTTTATCTGAGAGAGGGAGGGTGAAAGCGAGGATTATTTCCCAACGGGTGAGAAAGGCGGGGGTTCCTCCGCATGAGCTGGAATTTGTTACCAAGAAGGGCGAAGTGAGGATTGGTATAATGAGTGTTACCCCAATAAGAGATAAGGCGGACCGTTTGTTGATGAACTTAATCGTCGTATCGGATGCTACTGAGCAGAGAGAAGTAGATCGAGCAAAAACAGAGTTTGTTTCTTTGGCCTCACATCAGTTACGCACGCCTCTTTCAACGATTAGTTGGTATACGGAGTATATTCTAAGAGAAGACGCAGGGAAGGTCACGCGGAAACAACGGGATTATTTGGTCGAAATCTACCGCGAGAATCAACGGATGATCAAGCTAGTTAATATACTTCTTAGTATTGCCCGCATTGAATTGGGATCTCTGAGGTTTGAGCTGGAAGAAATGGATCTGGCCAACCTAATCGATAGTGTTTTAGATGAGTTGAGGGTGCAGATACTGGAGAAGGGTCTCCAGGTGAAAAAGGGTTTTCAGGAGGAGATACTTCGGGTGAGGGCTGATCCGGAATTTATGCGTGTGATCGTTCAAAATCTGATTTCGAATGCAGTTAAATATACCTCCAAGGGAGGAGTAATAGAAATTAGTTTATCACTGCCGACCGAGCCGACTTATACTAGGGAAAAAGCAGAAGGGCGATTTGTGTTAAGCGTTACTGATACTGGTTGTGGGATTCCTCCATATCAGCAGTCGCAGATTTTTACTAAGTTATTTCGGGCCGATAACGTTAAAGAGCTGGGACATGAGGGAACTGGTCTTGGCCTATATATTGTTAAGTCGATTGTCGAAGGAGCGGGAGGAGAGGTTTGGTTTAAGTCGAAAGAGAATGAAGGAAGCACGTTCTCTATTGAGTTGCCAACCCAGTGGGTGGAAAAGGGTAGCAAGATAGTGTAAGATGTAAACTAACTGATCATGACTGAAGAACCGAAGAAAATTCTAATAGTTGAAGATGAAGCTCCTGCCAGTAAGATTTTAAGTGACGTATTGGCGAGGGAGGGATTTAAGGTCATTGAAACCAGGAATGGAGAGGAAGGTTTGGATGCCGCTTTGAGAGAGTATCCGGCAGTGATAATCCTTGATATTCTTATGCCTGGGATGGACGGACTGACAGTTGCTAGGAAACTAAGAGAAGACGAATGGGGGGCACTTGTTCCGATTGTTCTGTTAACGAATGTTGGTACCTCTCAACAAGAGGCGGAAGAAATTGATAGTGATATCATTTACTTAGTTAAAACGGAATGGAAGTTAGAGAAGGTTGTGCAAGTAGTTAAAGAGATTATTGAGGTTGAGGGCTATTTCCCCCGGGGGGATCGAAAGCCAGGTGACGTGATGGATAAAGTGAAGAAAAGATTAGGCTTACAAAATTCCTCTGCGTAGAGTAATTCCCCACGCTGGATTATTGATTATTTACCTTTTTCGAATAGCCCATACATAGCATTACTTTTCTGCTGTTTAGGCTTTACCCAGCTATCTAATTTTGTTATATTAGCTTCATCTTATGGTAGAAAAAATAAAGGGATGGAAGAAAAGAATGACCGCTATTTGGCTGAGTAGTAAGCGAGAACTACGCCTTGTTGGATATTTGTTTGTTTTCGCAGTAGCTGTGATCGGTGGAGCTTACTGGGATCGCAGAAAAGAGTCCGGAACTTATAAGCAAGAAATTCTGGGCACAACTTCTTCCCAGGCCGAGTGGGAAGCAGGGGAGTATTATTCAGGATCAATTGATACAATTTCCTCTCCGGGAGACATGAAAATTGCTGGCGGGGCTGGGGTAACTTGGAGTGATGAGACGCCCGGCTTTATTACCGAGACCGATGGCTATGGATTATGGACCTACGATCAGGTTTCTTACGGGGCTGATTTAACTACCGATGGAACTTACATCTACATGATAACTGGTAACCGCCGGCCGTATCTTATTCGTTACAACCCTGAGTTAAATACTTTTAAAATGCTCACACGTGCGCCGACCTCTTTTTATTATGGGGGTGCGATAGCATACTATGGTGGCGCTTTGTACGCAGTTGACGGTGGGGAGCAGAACGAAAACGGTGCGGCCGGGATGCACTTCTACAGGTATGATATTGCCAGCGATAATTGGACTAGTCTCTCTGATGCTCCGGATACTTGGGGACTGGGTTCTGATATCATTTCTAATGGCTCGGGGATAATTTACGCGGTGAGGGGGATTTCGACGTCGACTTTTTGGTCCTACGATGTAGCGACTGATACCTGGAGTGATACGTTGCCAAATATTCCCAGTTACCAAATATATACTACTAATGGGCATGCCTTGGAGTATATGCCGGATGCGTATGGGTCTCCAGAAGTATGTACTGAGGGTTGTTTATTTGCTTTCCGCGGGAATAACAACCGTCAATTTTTCCGTTTTGACATTTCGGAAAATCAGTGGTACACCGCGACAGAAATACCTTCAGCTCTAGGGGGAGTGCATTACGGGTCGTCAATGGCTTATGATTCGGTAAATGGTGATCTTTACGCTCTTAAGGGCTATAACAACGACGAGTTCTTTATGTATGATGTGGATACAGAAACATGGGATGAGGATACGGCCGATACACCGGACGCTCCCAATACGGTTTATTACGGCGGTGCCTTAGTATACCTTGATAGCTACATCTACGCCCTTCGAGGAAACAATACCAACGAGTTTTGGCGCTACGACATTACCGATGGTGAATGGGATTCGATTTCTACCCCCACGGCAATGGGGACTAATGCAGAAGACGACCTGATGGTATTAGTGTCCCAAAATATTGATTATTGTGATGATGCTGACGGCTGTTTATATACGGCCAGGGGATCAAATACCACCACCTTTTGGCGTTATGAGATTACCGATAAAACATGGACCACTCTTGAAGTTGTGCCGGCTTCAATCCAACAAGGGGCCTCAATGTGTTACAACGGAGCTGGGAGAATTTACACGCTACGAGGAAATAGTACCCTTAGTTTTTATGGATTTGATATAGATATCTCTTTGCCGGATGGTGGTAATTGGACGACTTTAACGAGTATGCCTTCGACTCATTCAGAAACAGGAGCCACCGGGACCGCAAATGTTCGTTACGGGGCCAGTATTACATGCGTGGGGACGACGGTGTACGCTTTAAAGGGCAATAACTCAAACCATTTTTTTAGTTTTAACGGTAGTTCCTGGTCCGAAGAAACAATTTCACCTTACCAAATTTACTATGGTTCAGCCACGGCTAATGATGGAACGGATATCTATACTCTGATGGGTAACTGGAGAGGAGAATTTTACCAATACGATGTTAGTGAGAGTAGCTGGAGTCCTTTAGACGCACTCCCGACCGGTTCTTACTATAACGGGAATTTAATTTATGACGGGTCACAATATATCTATGCAATTTCCGGAGATTACCGAGACTACTTTTGGCGTTATGATGTAGTGGGAAATAGTTGGAAGAAGTCGGCTAATTTTCCGGAAAGAACTAATGGATACCATGCCTCACTGGCGATTGATACCACCAACAGTATCATCTATGCCAGTCGAGGATTTAATACCCAGTCGGTTTATAAAGCAGATTTTACTACAGATGAATATCTCAATTCGGCGAATTGGATTTCACCTGCGTATGATTTAAATTACGTGAGTTCGTTTGCCTCTTTTGCTTCCACATCGACGATGCCGGGATCAACTTCAATTGCTTTTTATTCTCGAACGGCCGCAGATAAAGTTGGCTGGTCAGACTGGGCGGTGATTAGCGGCGGAGCAATTTCCTCGCCGGAGAGGCGCTACATTCAGCTCAAGGTGGTGTTAAACTCGGACGGGACGAACACGCCTACATTATCGGATTATACAATAAATTATTCTGGAGATGGCGTGGATCCCGAAAACCCGACGGTCACAGGCTATGCGGATTCTACACAGGCGGTTGAGGTTATCTCCGGCAATTCGTATTACTATACCCAACCCTATTTTGTGCTCTCGGGAGCGAGTGATGCCGGATCAGGGGTGGCCGGTTATTACGTGCGTTGGACAGACGATGAGAATGATGACCCAGACGAGACGGAAGATTATTATCAGATAGCCACAACCTACGAAGTTAATGCGGAACTGGATGCGGGAGATAGTCCCTACTACCTTAGAGTAGCTACCAAAGATAATGTGGGTAATGTGTCCGATCCAGTTACCCTGTTCACCTATGTGTATAACGGTATTTCTAGTGCAGCTACTCAGGTGTGGACGATGCAAGCGGATTTTGAAACTGCGGGAACTACTTCTTCCAACATCAATACGGGAGCTGGTACGGGGACTGATATGACCTTATCCTCTGTCACTGGCGGAGGGGTCTGGATGGATTTAGCGGCGACCTATGGTGAGGTTACGAGTGCCACTGCCTATAACGACACCTCATTAGCCTTTGATGGAGATGATACGATTTATGTTCTTAGGGCAGTAAATAGTAAGAGTTTTTATAAATATACTATGTCAACCAAGGTCTGGGCCGCTCTGAGTGATATCGGGAGTACGGCCGATGCCTATTTCGGGGCCGTATTAGAGTATGTCTCGGGAGAAACGTATTGTCGTGATGACGGAAGTGATAATTCCGGAACAACCGAGTGTCTTTATGCTTTCCCAGGGAATAACTCTACCGAGTTCTTACGTTACGATATTGACGGGACCGATGCTGATACCTGGACCGCTAGAGCTGTGTTTGGAGGCAATGGGGTAGGTTATGGTGGATCTTTAGTCTGGAACGGAAGTGATTATCTATTTGCCCTGCGCGGTAACAACTCTACTGAATTTTATCGTTATACTATTTCAACCAATACCTGGATGGCCCGGACCTCAACAGCGAACAGTTTTCAACGGGGCGCGGCGATGGTTTTTATACCTAGTGGGGATTATTGCTTAGATGCTGGAGGATGTCTCTATGCGATGCGAGGGAACAATACGGCCCAATTTTTTAAATACGAACTTTCCGATAATAGCTGGACGAATGTGACGACGGTCCCATATTATGTCGATTATGGCGGGTCGCTTTTGTACCACGGGGGATATATTTATGCTACCCGGGGTTACGCTTCTCATAATTTCTTGCGGTACGATATTACCAACGATACCTGGGAATATTTGTCTCATATGCCGTCAACTCATTACTATGGTTCTAGTAATAGTATGGTTTATGACGACAGTACCGATATTATTTATCTGTTGCGCGGCTATAATGAGTATTCTTTCTATAGCTACGATGTGCGGAGCGATAAGTGGTTAAATACCGGTCTTCCTCATGATCAGTCATCCAACGGATTTTACTATGCCGGGATTACGTATGATGGTAGTGACACTCTTTATACAACGCGAGGTAATAACACGACAGACTTTTACAAATACACTATTTCCAGTGCTCAGTGGGAGCGTTTAATGGACTCTCCTATTCCGTGTTATATCAGTTGTGATGTTCTTTACAAGGATAACAAAGTGTATATGGCGGGATCTTATAACAAAGATAATGAATCGAAGATGTACGTTTATGATGTCGCGACAAATTTGTGGGATAATGCTGGCGTAACTCCAAATAATTACTGGCTTGGTTATGGAGCTAATTTGGTAGATGGTGCGGACGGCTATATTTATAGTGCGCGTGGTCAGAATACGCGTATTTTTCTAAGATATTCTGTTAGTGGTGGAACCTGGGAGCAGATTGGTGATAACAACAATGTTCCGGCTAATGTTTATCAAGGCGGTTGTGCAGTAAAGGCGGGTAATTATATCTATCTGATTCGAGCCCAAAATACGGCGGATATCTTTAGATTTAATCTGACCAGTCAAACTTGGGATGTAGTAACGACTCTAGCTGATGCACCGGGTGGTATTTATCGCGGCGATGCCTGCGCCTATGATGGGAGTAATTTAATTTATGTGCCTCGGGGAAATACGGATAACACTGATTTTTATGTCTATAACATTTCTGGCGATTCGTGGAGTACTCGTAGTACTAACGAATACTGGTACTATGGAGCTCTAACTACCGGGCCAAACGGTGTTTTGTACGGGTTCCGCGGTTTAAACACCTCGGCGATGACCCGCTATGTTCCTTCTTCCGGCACTACCGGGTTTGAACAAAGTGGCTCTTGGATTTCACAAATCGTTAACTTGGGTGCTGTTTATGATTTTGCTGGCTTAACTATTAACGACTCCGAATCAACTAATACCTCTTTAATTTATTATACCCGGACCTGTAGTAATTCTGGTTGTAGCTCGGATTCGGATAACGAAAACTGGTCTGATTGGGATGAAGTTTCCAATCAACGGGCCATTGGAATCACCAAGTATTACACCATAGATTCCACTGTCGCCCAGTACTTACAGTTTAAAGTTTCTTTTGCATCAGACCAGATGTATACACCTACGGTTAATGATATTACTTTAAGTTATTTTGTTGATGGTACAGCCCCAAGTAACCCATTAAGTTTAACTGCTTTAAGCGGGGCGGGTGGTACGGAAATAACTACAGGAAACTGGTACAATCATGCCTCGCCATATTTTTCCTGGAGCGGGGCAACTGATAACGCTGGCGGTATTGGAATTGAAGGGTACTATGTCTATTTTGGAACGAATAGTTCAATAGATCCTGCTTCAAGTGAGGATTACTTGCAAACAAGCACAACCTATACCGTCTCCGACCTTTCAACAGACACCACTTATTATCTGAGGATTAAAACTAAAGATTATGCTGGAAATGTTAATGACACGACCTGGGCGCCGTTTATTTATAAACTGGATAATGTTGCTCCCTCGCGGCCAACAAATATAACTGCTGAACCTTCGGTACCCACGGCCACAGATAGTTTTGACTTTACCTGGACGGCGGGTTCAGATTCGGGAGGGTCAAGCTATTTCCAGTACTGCTACATGAGGTACTTTGACGAGGACACTTATGATGCTTCGGAAACCTGTATTTCCAGCACGCAGTTGGCGGTAACTGGTCTTGAGGCGCTGACTGAAGGAACTAATACCTTTAGAGTCAGGGCTAAGGATGAAGCAGGCAATTACTCCAATAGCGGCGAGTGGGAAACAGTACAATACCGATATGCAGTAACTCCGCCTAGTGAGGTTTTGAGCGTCCAGCACGGCGTCGTGGAAGATGACCCTTACTCACACACTTTTTCTTGGAATGAACCGACAACGCACGCGTTTGACATTACCGCTTACTGCTACCAGATTAATCAGGAACCCACAGCTAGCTACTGCAGTAATGAAATCTATGGCCGCTGGACAACCAGTTCCGAAACTTCTTCTCGCTTTCTGTCTGCTTTTCGTACTCCAAATACCCAACCAGGCACAAACTATTTATACATTGTAGCTAAAGATGAAGCTGGGAATGTGGATTGGGATGAAGAGTTTGATTGCCAAAGCGGCGTCGGCTGTATTGCTTTTGAGTCTTCGACAATTTCGCCAAATACACCGCGTAATTTTTCACTAACTGATGCATCGGATAGGCTGGCCGGAACTTACAGGTTAACCCTCGGTTGGACTGAACCTGCCGAAAACGAGGGCTCGGAGCTATACAAATATAACATTTACCGATCAACTGATGGACTTAGTTACACTTTACTGCAAAACCTTTTACACTCCGAAACTCAATCTGAATATGGTTATACAGATGTTGGCTTAAGTAACTCCGCAACTTATTATTATAAACTTACTGCTCTTGATTCAGCCGGAGCGGAATCCGATTACACCTCTGTAAGATCGCAAAAACCCGAAGGTAAATTTACTTCGGCACCGGACATGGTGGGAAGTCCAACAATCACCCCGCGAATTCGGTCGGCTGTAATTGAGTGGTTAACCGAAGATCTCGCTACCCATCCCGCAACTTCCTTTGTTCTTTATGGAACTACTGTTGATCTTGGCTCGGAGCAGGGAACTTCGGAACTTACCGGAGAGCATGGGGTAACATTGGTTGATTTAGCTCCGGATACAACTTATTATATTAAACTTAAGTGGGTTGATGAAGATGGAAATATTGGATATTCGGCTAATTATACTTTTGACACCAACGATGCCCCTTCTTCACCGACCAGCCTTTCTGTTGATCCAACTACTACTTCGACGAATAGTTTTACTTTTGATTGGGATTCACCAGTGGATGAAGGGGTGACTATTGGTGGATATTACTATGCTGTAAATAATGTTCCTAACGAAGATAACATTAGTGAAGTAACCGAATCTAATATTGGTCCGATGCCCGCGGCTACACAGCAAGGCACCAATACCTTTTATGTGGTAGCCATTGATGATGTGGGGAACTACAATCTAGGTAATTACATCAGTATTACTTTCTCGGTGGAGACTACGCCGCCTAGTCCCCCAAGTACTATTTCGATTACCGATTCATCAGATCGGGCTTCGGAGGATTTTGCCCTAACTGTACGCTGGAGTTCGGCGGGATCAACAGTTGATCATTATAATGTTTATCGTAGTTCTGACGGCTCGGTCTATGCGGAAGTGGCCGGAACCGAGTCTGTTGCTCACTTAGATAGCGGACTGGATACAGATTTTACTTATTACTACAAAATTACCGCCGAGGATAATGCCGGAGCAGAGGGTAGCTTCTCTTCTGTAGTATCCAAGCAACCGACAGGCCGCTATCTTACTCCTCCCGAATATACCACTGATCCAGAGGTAGTGGTAACCTCGAGTACGGCCACGATTTCCTGGACTACCGATCGTGTTTCCAGTTCATTTGTTAATTATGGTAGGTCAACGGATTTAGGGGAGTCGAAAGGTAGTTTGGAGGAAGTTGTTGTTCACGAAGTAGAATTAACCGGATTAAATCCCGCGACAAATTATTATTATCGGGCTCAAAGTTTTGATGAAGCACGGGATTATACCCTGGAACAAGCTCAATCGGATCAATTTACTTTTACAACCTCCGTGGCTCCTGCGATTAGCGATGTAAACATTGAAGATGTTCGTCAAACTTTGGCTTTAGTAAGTTGGAAAACGACTACAGTGAGCACTTCAGTGGTTAAGTATGGTAAAACCACGGATTATGGGGAGTCTGTCGATGATATGAGTACGGGAGCAACGACCCTGCATACAGTTAGGTTATCTAATTTGGATTCCGAGAGTTTATATCATGTCCGTATCTATGGGGTCGATATTGAAGGTAATGATCTAGTGAGTGATGATTATGTGTTCCAGACCTTGGCTTTTCCCCGCATCTTTAATGTTACTTTTGAACCAGTGGAAGAAGCTTCCAGTGCTACAGTGATGGTAAATTGGGAAACTAATGTTAAGGCGGACAGCATTGTTGAATTTGCTCCCGAGAATCAGATTTTCAGTGAAAAAGTAAAGTCAGCAATGGCTACTAAGCATGAGATAACAATAAGTGACATGTTGGATAATACGATTTATCAGTTGCGAGCCAAGGGGAGAGACCGGTTTGGGAATATAGCCACTTCAGATTTGGTTACTTATTCAACGCCGTTTGATACTCGTCCGCCAAAAATAAGTGAGATTTCATTAGAAACTGCAATTATTGGAGCGGGTAAAGAAGCAACTGCCCAAATTATTGTGGCTTGGAAAACCGATGAGGTAGCTACTTCTCAAGTGGAGTATGCTGAGGGCGTGGGTGGTGATATGTACACAAACAGGACTGTAGACGATGCTACTTTAACAAACTCTCATTTGGTGATCGTGTCTGACTTGCGGCATTCTAAACCCTATCACCTGCGTGTGGTTTCTAAAGATGGTGCGGGGAATGCGAGTAAATCCGGAGATCAGGCCGTAATTACAGGCAGAGCTACTGATAGTGTGCTGGATTTGATTATTAGTAATCTCCAGGCTACCTTTGGTTGGCTGGGAAATATAGGTAGTTTGTTTAATAATCTCCCATTTGCAAGGTGAGGTGAAAGGTTATACCTATGTTAGTAAAAGTTTTTCTGGAATCAACAAAAATAATTACCCTTGTTTTTGTCCTAATGGTTTTAATCGAATGGTTAAGTGTACGCTTTCAGGACAAGCTTAAGCGCTTCCTGTCGCTGGACAAGCGATGGCAAATTATTTCCGCTTCACTGCTTGGAACAATCCCAGGCTGTGTAGACGCTTTTTTTGTGGTCTCTCTCTATTCGCACGGGCTGGTTGGGTTTGGAGCACTGGCGGCGGTAATGCTTTCCACGGCTGGCGATGAGGCGTTTGTGATGTTGGCTACTGACCCCAAAATGGCGATTACAGTCTTTGTAGTGTGTATGTTATTAGGGATCATTGGCGGATATATCGCCGATAAAATTGCCCAAAAGTTGGCATTACCTCGTGATGGGGTATGTCAGTTAAATTTGCATCCAGAAAAGAACGGTGGACAACATTTTTTTAAAGAACGTGTTTATAGTCACATAATCAAACAGCATTTACCCAAGCTTTTTCTCTGGATATTTTTGACTTTGTTGGGTGTACAATTATTAATGAGTCGGTTCGATCTGGCTCAGATTCTTCCTCGGAATCGCTTGTTTCTCATTATTTTGGCAGCACTTATTGGTATAATTCCCGAATCCGGCCCTCATTTAATCTTTATAACTTTGTATTCACAAGGTTTAATTCCTTTTTCGGTGTTGTTGGTATCCACTCTTAGTCAGGACGGTCATGGGTTGCTGCCCTTAATATCGGTTTCGTTAAAGGAAACTGCTAAAGTGCAAATCTTTACCACGGTCTTTTCCCTACTTGTGGGGATAATTCTATGCATCTTGGGCATTTAGTATTCCAATACTGATTTATGTCCGCAATTCCGACCAGCCGTCTTAGAACGCACTTCTTGCCCCAAGTGTGGAAGAGATGTTAGACTGTTAATAGATGTATTGAATTCTGTAGAGGAGGTGACGAGGATGTTAGTAAAACTTGTTGATGAAACCAAAGCGGCGATCGTTTCCGCAATTCAAGGAGCAGATGACGTTTTTACCGCCCTCCGTGGCGCAGTTAGGAGTCAGGTTGCCGGGGCATTAAAAGATGTTAGTGATGTTACGACGACCGGTATGGAATCAATAGTGGCGATTGTCACTGGTGGGATGAAGAGCGTAGGAGAGGTTGGGGCATCGCTTGTGGATGTGGCGCAGAATACAGTGAGCGCCGCGATTCTCGGTGTGACCGAAGTTGGCGGTGATATTTTCGATGCCGCGCGTAATGCCGCCCATGGGGCTGTTACCGGTGCATCGGAAGTGGGTCAAGATTTAGGGTCAGCCGCTGTGGGTGCTGTTGAAGGAGCGATTAATGCGGCCGGCTCGGTAGGTGCAGATACAGCCAAGGCGGCCAGTGAAGCCGTTGTTGGAGCAATTCATGCGGCTGATAACATTAGTAGCGCGGCCGGAAAGGCAGTTCGCGGTGCTCTGCAGACAGCAGCGTCTTTACCCAGAGATGTCATTGAAAGTGCAATCAAAGGCTCTTCAGAAGAGTAAAGTTGGTTATGGGTCCGGAGAGTATATAGCTACCCAGAATAGGGCGTAGGTGATGCGTTTGTTCAATCCCTATTAACTAAGGTTACGAGTTAAAGATACTGGAAAAGTAATTTCCAAAGGAGGTTTAGCTGAGATGAGTAATCTTCCACTCGAGAAAATTTCCCCCAACAAATATTTAGTTAGCGAGACAAAATATCAGATAGTTAAAGCGGTAGTTTATGCCAAAAAGGAACTATTGCCCTTAATGCAGGGAGATCTTTCCCTTGATCAGCTGGTAGAAGCGAGTAGGTTGCCTAAAGTTATTTCGCCAGTGATTGGGATGCCAGATATTCATCAGGGATTTGGTCTTCCTATTGGGGGAGTAATGGCTACACAAGGGCTTTTGAGCGTTGGTGCGGTAGGGATGGACATTAATTGCGGGGTAAGACTGCTTAAAAGTTCATTCACTTATACTCCAGAGTTTCCCAACCGCGAGTTACTATCTAACTTAATTGCCCAAATCGAGAAGCTGGTTCCGGCCGGAGTCGGGCGGGAAAGAAAGAAGGGTTTATCTTTAAGTTTCGAAAAGGTAGTTACGCAAGGGATAAACTATCTGGTTCAAGAGGGTTTTGCTACCGAGGATGACCGTGATAGTACAGAAGAATACGGATATTTAGAGGGGGCGCGAATGGATTCATTAACAGTTAAAGCAGTCAGCCGGGCTGAGAATCAACTTGGCACTTTGGGGTCCGGCAACCATTTTATTGAGATCTTAAAAGTGGAAGAAGTAATTGATCAGGAAGTAGCTCGTCAGTTCGGTTTATTCAAACACCAGATTTGTGTTATGGTTCATTGCGGATCAAGAGCTTTGGGGCATCAGACGTGTAACGACTACACCGATATTTTTTGGGATCTAAGGTTTAAATATCAGATTAATACTCCCCGTAAAGGGCTGGCAGCCCTACCAATTGAAGTCCCCGAAGCACAAAGATATTTCGCGGCCATGGCTGCGTCGGTTAACTTTGCGTTTTGTAATCGGCAGGTAATTACACATTTCATTCGCAGTGTGTTTGAAAAGCAATTTGGCTTGGAAGGGCGATTGGAACTCTTATATGATGTTGCCCACAATATTGCAAAATGGGAAAAGCACGGAGGCGAGAAGGTATTAATACACCGGAAAGGGGCTACCAGGGCGTTGCCGCCGGGACATCAGCAAAATCCAAAGAAATACTTAACCACGGGGCATCCGGCAATTGTTCCCGGCAGTATGGGTGCGCCGTCATATGTACTGGTAGGTACTGATAAAAACGCGGAAACATTCTTTTCTGTGAATCATGGGGCTGGGCGGGCTATGTCGCGTACCAAAGCCAAAAAAACGATTCGCGAATCAGATTTTCAGGAGAAAGTAAAAGGAATTATTCATAACCTACCTTTCAGACTTATTGCCGATGAAGCACCTCAGGCTTATAAGGACATTGACTTAGCGGTCGACACGTTAGTGGAAATTGGCTTAGCTAAGAAGGTTGTTAAGTTGGCGCCCCTTGCTGTTATCCAAGGCCACTAGTTATCTTTTGTTTCCAAACAAGAGCAAGGCTCTTGTAGGGGCTGTTGTTGCGGGGGATCTAATGAAAATGCGCGAAATTCCGTGAAACGTAAATTTCCTTTTATCACCGACAATTATTATCACGTCTACAATCGAGGGATAGAAAAAAGAATCGTTTATCCCAATGATTCGTTTTACTCGCGCTTTCTGTCTATTCTCCAGCATTATCTGGAGTATAACTACCCGTATAGCGGATTCAGGAGGAGTTTTGATCAAGCCCAATCATTAGAAGACAAGCAGGATGTTCTAAGGGGGTTTAGATTAAAAAGGTTGGATCGGCCGCCGGTGGAGATTATTTCGTTTTGCTTGATGCCTAATCATTATCACCTTGCACTTAAGCAACTAGTTACGGGAGGGATAACTAACTACATGCACCGTGTGGGAACTTCTTATACTAATTATTTCAACTTACGATATGAAAGATCAGGAAATCTTTTTCAAGGAAAGTTTAAGGCTGTTCATGTGGAGCGAGAGGATCAGCTTCTGCACCTATCACGTTACCATCATTTAAATCCTCAGGGAATTGGAATCAGATCTAAGAAGGAGTTAATTGATTATGCGTGGTCTTCTCTGCGGGATTACATTAACCCTAGTAAGAGTAGTTTAGTTAACACCGGTGTGGTTTTATCAAGTTTTGCTAGAAAAGGAAGTTATTTGGATTTTGTCTTTGCCATTATTGATGAATATGAAGCAGTGCGATTAGAAGGGTTGTCACTTGACGATGATTTTAATTGGTTTCGGGAGTTTAGGGAGTTAAATGAAGAGTGGAAGCAGAGTTTAAGGGAGAAGTACTTAGAAACACTGTTGTAAGGGTAATTACAAGAGCCTTGCTCTTGTTAACCTTGATGTGGAGTGAAGTTATTTAAGCCGAATTTAATAATTTTGTCAAAGAAGTCACTCTGACTCCAGCCTTCTTCGGCCGCTTGGTGGAAGATACAGGTGGAAGGGGTCATCCCGGGGGGTGAGTTTGGCTCCAAAATTACGAACTTTGACCCTTCTGGCCTGGAGGGGCACCAGAAGCCATCAATTCGGGAGAAAACCCTTAGTTCCATGCTTTGATAAGCTTTGACACAGCCAGCTTTAATTTGTTTAATTACGGCTTTAGGTAAATCTGGCGGGGTTATCATTTGGGCGTCTCCGGGTAGAAACTTTTCCTCCACGGTAAGATAGTCACCTTTGCTGGGTGTTTCGGTCGGCGTAAGAGCAAAGGGCTCTTCATTTCCCAAAACGGTGGTGGTGATTTCCTTTCCCTCTAGGAATTCCTCAGCTAAAATGAGGTTGTCGTACTGAAAAGCCTCAGCTAGCGCTTCGTGTAGTTCATTAGCACAGGTTACTTTGTTGATTGCTAAACTACAACCTTCACGTGATGGTTTAATCACAAATGGCCGATTTAGTGATTCCGCAAGCCTAGTCCAGAGCCTTGCTCTGGACAGAGTTGATTCTTGGGCGAATTGGTCGGGTAGAAGATGGATGCACTGATACTCTTTATCTTTTTTTCTGATACCCACAGTAAGAGGGACATTTAGACCATCGGCGATAAGAAGTTTTCGCTGCATAAATTTATCCATGTTGATTGCTCCCCCTAATACACCGCAAGAATTATTAGGAATCCTGAGTAAGTGTAGGAGCGCCGGGAGGCAGTCCTCTCCGTATTTACCGTGTGTGGTAAGGAAGGCAAAGTCGATCTTCCTAGGCAGAATTTCGTAGGTGATTTGTTCAGCTTCATTTAGTTTTCCCTCAATGTCGCTGCAGGTGTTTAACCAAAGTAGGCTCTCGGGGATGTGCCAGAGGCACATTTTTCGGTCAGTAAAGATTGGTATTAATATGTATTTTGAAGGATCCAGGTGGTTGTAAACGTGACGTGCGGATTCAAGTGAAATTTCTTTTTCTGCGGATCTGCCTCCCATGAGAATACCGATTTTCAATTGAGGTGTCCCGTTCTTTTTCTGTTTATTCATGTTAATCCACGCTTGCCCCGTTTTGATATTCTTTCTCAAATTCGTCTGTACTCATTAGTGATTTAAAATCAGTCATTCGGTCTAAATAAAGGATTCCGTCTAAGTGGTCAATTTCATGTTGAAGTAAGCGGGCGTGTAGATCGAAAGCTTCAATGGTTATCTCTTTGCCTTGCTTGTCCCAAGCTTCTACAATAACGCTCTGGTGGCGGGCAACGAGACCACGAAGGAAGTCGAAGCTGACACAACCTTCCCAATCTTCAATAACGTCCTGGGAAAAATCAATTATTCTGGGATTGATAAGGACTTGTACTGGGTTCCTAGTTCTTTGATAGATCGGTAGGACGGCTGTTAGTTGGAGGGCGATTATACGGACGGGTTGGTTAATTTGAGGAGCGGCTAAGCCTGCCGTGGTCTCGGGATCCAGGCTATCTTTTAAATCCCTGATGACGCGTCGCGTTTCTTTCGAGAAGAGATCTTTTCTAGAAATTTCAGAGGCTTTTTGACGTAGAATTGGGTTTCCGAGTTGAACAATAGGAATTATTGACATGATGATCAATTATAGCATCTGCTTTTTGCTTCCGTGGGCATCTTTAGCCAGCCTGATGATTTCGCTGACAAATGTCCGCGGGCTCATACCGGTTTGAACCTTTTTATTTTTTAGTTCGATGTTAAACTTAGCGGCTTGCTGAAAAATATAAGAAGAAGGGACCATAATGGTGCCGGTGTGAGGTTCTCCAATGATGATCATATCTCTTTCCTGATCATTAGTAACCCATCCATCTACGCGGCCGTAGCCTTGGATACCTATCATTTCATAGACCTTCACAGCTGTTTCTTGTATTTCACGGAGCGTATCCTTTTCGAATGGAGCAGGAGTAATAGTTTTGGTTTTACCAGGCATGTATTTCCCTTCATAGGTGTAAATATCTCCTTCAAATTGAACTTGAGTAGGACTCATTGCCTGAGGGTTGCGATTTCCCCAAACAACGCACATAAATTCGTGGCCAGTGATAAATTCTTCGGCCAGTGCCTCGCTGTCCCATTGGAAGGCATTCATTAAGGCATGATCAAGGTCTTCACTGCAATTAACTTTTGTTACGCCGATACTTGATCCCTCCGCCACAGGTTTGATTATGACGGGGAATTGTAGTTCATCGTTAATATATTTGGCTAGTTCTTTTCTTTTCGCCAGGTTATCCCAGTCGGTTTTTCTGATGGTGATATCTCTTGCTACAGCAATCCCTGCTTGGTTAATGATTTTTTTGTGAACTTTTTTATTCATACCTATAGCTGAGGAGAGAATTCCCGAACCAGTGTAAGGGATATCGAGTAACTCGAAAATTCCTTGGATGGTTCCGTCTTCTCCAACTTTGCCTAAAAGCGCAATGAAGATAAGATCAACTAAAGAACTAAGCTGTTCCCATTCGACACGAGTTGCTACTTGGCTATCCTTAAGTTTGTTTTCGATATCGGCAGTTGTGTTTTGCAAGACAAGTTTGGGCTGTATTTGCCAAACTTTACCAAACCGGTCTAAATAGAGAGCGATACTTTCATGCTGTTGTGGATCTAATAAGGAAAAGATATAACGACCTGTGGCTAGTGATACCTCGTTCTCCGAAGAAAGGCCACCGAAAATTACGCCTATTTTGGTCTTATCTGGGTTAGGCATATTGATTGTATTCTATCAGTTTCAAGATTCTGGTGTTCACACGCTTTCTAAGCCTTTTTTGATCCTGAATTCTGGGATGTTCAGTGCGGCGGCTATACCAATGGCTGCTAATGCACAAGGAACAACATCGAGATTTTTGTCTTGTAGTTTGATACTGCGATCAATTGATAATTGATTTTTCCAGACCGATTCTTTGTTGGTGTAGTAGAAAAATGAACCCCAGCTTCCGTTTTGTATTTTCGCTGCTTTAATCTGCGCTTCGTTTTTAATACCATAAGTGATTCTCTTGCCCTGTGTTAGGCGGGAAAGAAATGAGTAGCTTGGATCGTCTTTATTTAATACGACCAGAGGAGTTTTTGTAAAGAGCTTGCTCTTAGCATGCAGGTGCTGCTCATTGCTATCGAAATAACCAGATTGATGGTTGTAATTGGTAAGAACAGTTACTGTAAAATTGCAGCCCCAAAGTCGTTTCTCGTGGAGACTTTCCGCGCTTACGGTTAAGATGCCATACTTACAGCCGCGGTAAACCAGTTCCCGTAACAGTCGTTGAAGTTTAAATGGGTTAGGAACGTCAGAATTCACTTTGAGATGATCAGGAATGTGAACACTAATGATTGTTTGTTTTGAAGGAGTTATTAAACCTACGTTCTTGCTTGTTTGGAGAAGTATTGCATGAGAGTATAGAGCAGTGGCCTCCCTGCAGTTAGAGCCAGTAATCCCAATTAGAGTAATTTTACGGCTTGGGAAGCGATACCAGATATTAGCAAGTATGGCCAGGACGAGGTTGATTACCCGTTTCATCATTTGTTTCATTTTCTAAACTAATCTTTGCGCCGAGGGCCCGAAGTTTTTCCGAGAAGTTTTCGTAGCCTCGATGGATATGTTCAATCCCTTTTAGCTCACAGGTGCCTTTAGAGGCGAGAGCGGCGATTACTAAAGTTGCCCCGGCCCTAATATCAGATGCTTCTAATTTTGTACTAACAAGGGGAGTAGGCCCAAAGATTTTGGCCGCATGGTTGTATTTAGGGTCATTGTCTTCGGAGTTAAAGTTATAAAATTCTTCGGGATTCGGTACTGCTGGGTTAAATAACTGAATTTCGGCGCCCATGCTTTGGAGGTGTTTCACGTATTGAAAACGATTTGGGTGAATCGTTTCGTGAACGGTAGATTCGCCGTCGGCTTGCGTAAGGAGCGTGGTGAAGAGAGGTAGCCAATCACACATAAATCCGGGGTAAGGACGGGATTCAATCGAAACTGGATATAATGGGTCATTTGTGTGTGACCAGACATGCAGACCTTCTTCAGTTGCTTTAAAATTGACACCGATTTCTTCAAATTTAGATAAAGCAGAAGTTAGATATTCACTAGTTATCCCTTTAATTAAGATATCTCCTCGTGTTATGGCGGCAGCGGTCGCTGCGGTTACAGCCTCAATTCGGTCCCCGATCACACGGCATTGCGTTCCTTTGAGCTGATCGACTCCTTTGATCTGGATTTCTCTTGGGTCCACTCGCTTAATTTTTGCTCCCATAGAGTTCAACATCACAATAAGGTTATCGACTTCTGGCTCTTGAGCTGCATTTTTAATGAGAACCTCTCCTTTGGCTAGAACAGAAGCGATGATAGCATTTTCCGTACCCGTGTGGGTGTTTTTTGGAAACTCGATTACTCCACCAGTCGGTTTACCGTGAGCGTGAAAAAAGCCGTTTTCGCGTGTAATCTCAATTCCAAGTTGTCTGAAAGCTTCGATGTGACGATCTACTGGGCGACGCCCGATCTGGCAACCTCCGGGGTCGGGTATAGACGCTTTTCCTAACCGGCCCAAGAGAGCTCCGAGAGTAAGGAAGCTGGTGCGGCATTTCTTTGCCAATTCAATGGGGATAGCGGCACCGGTGATATTCTGAGCGTGGACTAGGACTTCGTGATCGTTACGCCACTTCACTTTAGCTCCAAGGAATTGAAGAATTTCGAGAATAACATCAGTTTCACTGATCCTGGGGACATTTTTAAGTATTACTGCTTCGGGGGTGAGGAGGGTGGCCATGAGCATTTTTAAAGCTGCATTTTTGGCTCCTGATACAGAGTATTCTCCTTTTAGGCGTATACCTCCCTCAATAATATATTTCATTAAATTATTCTGTGAGCGCTACGATTATACACCAAGGGTATTGCTTTTGCAGACTTATTGTTTTGGTGTGATGCCAAAATAGATGATTAGTTCTCTGGCCATTTCTAGCCAGAGAGGGATAGCCGTTTCAGCGCTGTAGGTGGAGCTGGATGGTTCTTCGAGCTTAACTAACAAAACAAAGATGGGATCATTTACTGGTGAGAAACCGACAAATGTGACGTTAGTTTTATTCGGGTCATAGCGTCCTTGTCGCGGGATTTGGGCGGTTCCGGTCTTGCCAGCTATGGCAAATTTGTCTAAACCAGCTTGTTTCACGAACCATTTAAACTCTCCCTTCTCAACAACGTCCTGGAGCATCCGCTTGAGTTTAAAGGTTGTCTTTTCGGCGAGCACGCGTTCCTGTTTAGGCGGCGATAATGGAATTTCCCGGTTCTCTGCAATTATCTTTTCTACGATAAAGGGGTTAGCTCTCACTCCGTTATTTGCGATAGTAGAAAAAATTGTGACTAATTGGATGGGAGTAACAGAGATACCTTGACCGAACGCGGCTGTCGCCAGGTCGATTTGGCGCCAGCTTGTCTGCGGTTTTACAATGCCGTTTGCTTCACCTTCCAAATCAATACCCATTTTCTCGCCCAGTTTAAAGGCAGTAAGGTATTTAAAGTACATCTCTTGCCCAACTTCGTGGGATAGCCAAGCAGCGCCTACGTTGCAGGAATGCTGTAATATTTCTGCCATGGTTTCAGTACCGTGATACTGGTTGTTCCACGTTTTTATTTGGTGGCCTTGGATTGTTAATGGTCCATCACAGGTAAAAGAACTGCTTGGTTGGACGATATTCTCGTTGAGAGCTGCGGCCATAATTACTGTCTTTAGAACAGAACCAGGTTCGAAGCTTTGAGAAATTGCCAGATTGGAGAAAATATCCTTATCGTTTTCACTAATAATATCTTTTGCCCATGTAGTGGGATTGAAGTTAGGATAATTAGCCAGAGCGAGGATTTCGCCGGTAAAAGGTGAAGCAAGGATAAAAGTGCCGCTTTTGGCCCCGTATTGTTTAACGCCTGTTTCTAGTTTTTTTTCAAGAACAAACTGAAGATCGCGATTTATTGTTAGAATAAGGTCTCGACCATTTTCGGGGTCGTTTGAAATATATTCGCCAACCGGAATTGGATTGCCGAGGGCGTCTATTTCTAAAGCGACCCAACCTGGTTTTCCTGCCAAGTCAGCGTGATAATAGCCCTCTAGCCCAAAATATCCTTGATCTTCCCCTGTTGTATTTGCTCCAACAAAGCCGAGTAAATGTGAGGCAAGTGTGCCTTCGGGATACTCCCGGCGGTTGTGCCGCTTAAAATAGATTCCATTGAAGAGATTTTCGATTTTGTCTTTTAGGCTGAGGTTTATTTGTTTTTCAACTAATAGCCAGCTGATTTGTGGGTCTTGAAGGTTATTTTGGAGTTGTTTTTTCCGTTCATCAACCGAGTCTTTCTTCCAGACCTTCCCCTCTATGAAGAGATCGACCAGTTTATCAACGGGTAGTTCGGCATCACTCTTAAGCTTAAACTCCGAGGTAATAATGAAGAAATCGTAAGCTTCCTGGTCAGTAGCCAAAGGGTAATAATCACTGGTTAATATTTGGCCGCGCTGGGCGGGAATTTTTTGATGCTGCCAGTGCTGTGTCTCGGCGAGAGCAACGAATTGTTTATGCTGGATTATTTGGATATAGAAGAGTCTGGCAGAGACGGTTAAGGCAACAACAAAAAACAATAGTTTTACCAGAGCCATTCGCCAAGCCGAAAACTGTTTTGTCTTACCTAACTTAGGCGGCATGTTGAAGTTAAGGGTTAGGGCTTGCCATGAACCCTATGTGGTTCACGGGTTTACCGAAGCAAAGAATTCTGGGCTAAGATAGATAATATGTTGATTGGCATTAACCATTTTTAGATCGTTGCGGGCCTTGTTCTCAATATAGGAAAGCGCCCCCCCTTCTCTAATTCGGTGTCCTAGTGAGGAAACTTCCTTGTGCAGTTTGGTGAGCAGTTGTTCTTGGGTACCGATTTCCTCCCCGAGGACGGCAGTTTTATTAGTAAGATAGATTTGAAGTCCACTAAGTAAAAAACAGGAAACAATCAGGCTATTAAGAAGTAATTTAGCCCAGTTCCTGCCGGGCGTTTCTGGGTTATTGTTTTTGGGATTAACAGCTTTTTTTAGTTCTGGTGACATGACTATATTTTTTCTGCCGCCCTTAATTTAGCAGACCTGGCGGAAGGGTTCCTGTCGACTTCGTCGGTAGATGGTGTGATTGGCTTTGGCGTTAAAATGCGTACTCGATTTAACTTGACTTGTTCCTTAAGAAACTGTTTAACAATCCTGTCTTCTAAAGAATGAAAGCTAATAACCACGAGCCTTCCCTCTTTTGTTAATAATTTTATTGCTTCGGGCAGTGCGGTCCTCAGGCTGTTTAGCTCGTCATTTACTGCGACCCTTAGGGCTTGAAACACCTTCGTTGCCGGGTGAATTTTCCCCGCTGTCGAATTTCTCCGGCGCCAATATCCAATAACTTCCACTAACTGGAGGGTGTGCGTTATTGGCGTTAAATGACGCGCGTTAATAATATTTTTAGCAATACGTTTAGCATTAACTTCATTGCCGTAGGTAATAAAAAGTTTTACAAGTTCCTTTTCTGATAGTCCATTGACCAGATCGGCGGCCGTAACTTTTAATTTTGGATCCATTCTCATGTCCAATGGTTCATTAGCCATGAAACTAAAGCCCAGACCGGACTTTTTAATTTGCCAGGTAGACATACCCAAGTCAAACAAGATCCCATCGACGTGGCTAAAGTTGTTTCTCTCTGCGATTGTTTTAAGGTTGCGATAACTACCTCTGATTAGTTTTGTGTTTTGAGTTTCCCGACTGCGTCTCGACTTCGTCGAGGACGGGTTGCGTTTTGAGTTTGCCGCCAATCGAGCTTCAGCAAAACTAAGCGCGCCAGGATCGACATCAATTCCTAAAAGGATACCCCCGTTGTCGATAATGGCGGCACTGTGTCCTCCTCCGCCAACTGTGGCATCGATATATTTTCCACCGGGCTTAACTTTAAGGTACTGTAAGACTTCTGATACAAAGACCGGTTCATGAAATTTGGTTTCATTTTGATAAGTCATCCGGTACTTAAATGTACTGCCGAAGTCGGTAGTTTGTCTTCGGCCTTCGCGCAGTCGGCCTACTCGGCAGATAGGTTTACCCGCCGAATGGGCGGGGGTTTACCTGACTTTGCCATGTGACATGGTGCGGTTGAGGGTGTTTTTTCCTCAAAAGGTCCGGTAAGGGACAGTGATTCCTATCTGCCGGTAGGCATTGCCCCGCAGTATTTACTGTGGGGTTAGGTGAGAACACTAATTGTTAATTAATACTAGGTATTCGAACTTTCTTCTTCGATTTGTTTAAGTTTCTTTTTCCATTCGACAGGTTCCCAAATCTCAAAGTGATCTCCAGCTCCAATGATGGTTACATCTTGTTTAACCCCCGCATACTCAGAGAGATTGTGGGAAATAATAAAGCGGCCTTGAGTGTCAAGCGTGGTTACGGCGGCGCCGGAGAAGATATAGCGGCGCAGGTCACGGGAGTTTAGTTGTGTTACAGAAGATGAGGTAATTTGTTCTTGGGTAGATTTTTCCCATTGATTTTTACTAAAGCCGAATAAACATTTTTCAAATCCCTTAGAAAGTACAATTTCATCGCCTTGAACCTGCTGACGCATCTTGGCGGGTAGTAGAACACGGCCTTTTCCGGTAAGTTTTTGTTGATATTCACCTAGAAACATAAAATCACGAGAACATAAAATCACAAGATCATGAAATTACAAGAACGGTTGTTTAGATGATTCCTTGTTTTCATGATTTCATGATGTGCCACCACAATTCACCATAAATGTATCCATTTTCACCAATACTTGTCAAGAAGTGGTAATTTGCAGTTTAGGCCTTACTGTGGGGTAGGGTGGGCGTACTTACAAATGCTTAGTCTTATAATCGTTATTGTAAGGCTAAAAACCAATGACGCGCATTGCTGTTAAAAATCTATCAGAGTTCTCGAATGTGGCTGTTATAGGCATAGCAGCTTGGCGAGGGTTGCGGAGATAAGCGCAGCTAAATGTGAGTGAGTGTGGGTAAGTGTGGGCGGTGTGGGTGAGCGCGAAAAATGCCGGCTGCGGCCCTCCAACAAGTAATTTAACCTGGGAGGTTAAATTTCCCTTTGTTGTAGTTTTACCCGGGAATTTTTACACTCGTATGAGCCGTGGGCAATTAGCGTTCGCGCTTGACAACTGCTATCGGCCATGGTATAAAGGGGTATTGACTGGCCGTTCCGGCCACATCAGTTTTTTGCCCGGGGTTTGAGGCGGCGGCTCAGCAGCCTGTACCTGAGCCGATTTGTCAACAAACAGCCCAGCCCCGGGCACGATGCACTTTTTCTTTCTCCTCCTTTGACGGATTGACGCCGGCCTTCGTTGTGGGGCCTGGGGATCCCGGTTAAGGCCGGCGTCATGAAGTCGAATTTTTAATAAACTGGGGCTAGTTAGCCAAACACTACCAACCGCGGCTAGCTCCACCCTTCTCAATTCCCTTAAACACCAACCGAAAACACTCCGTGACAAATGTTATAGGGCATGTTACTATGTGCGCATTGTTTAGATTGGCAAAAGTAGGCCAGTCATTTTTAGCTCTTTTTCAAATTACATCTCGTCAGCGAAGAGCGTGCTGAATTCTGGTCAAAATATATTGTCCTGAATTTCGTGCGCTCTTCGAGCGACGACACTTTTTTCTTATGGCACAGCGGTGAGCCGGCTCAGTTCGAGGCCTCCGGGCTTCGAGATTTGGGCGACCGAGGACGTCACTTTTCTTTCATCTGGGTCTCGAAACGGAGAGTTTCGAGATAACCGCAACTCATGCCGAGGAGTAAACGGATGAACCCCTTTGGCAAGGGGATTGGGAAAGTGACACATGAAGATTCAAGAAATCACTGGCCACGTGGCGCGAATACAGCCTTACGCGAGGCCCTTCGTTAGTCACGGGTGATATTTTTGAGTCATCTAGGGAGGGCGGCCTATGGCCACTCCCGATTGGTTCCGGCCGATAGGCTGGCCAATTTCTAGAGTCCCCATGCGAGAGGGGATGTTCGTCCTTAGTGACGGGACCGTTTCCTTTAGATCATGCTGGATCGTCAGCTGGCACCTGCCAGCATGATCGCCTTCGGGTAAAGGCCTCCCGACGTAAAATCGGGATGAATGGGAAACGGTAAGCCCCCTCCGGGGGAAAAAAGGGAGGCGGCAAGCCTTGAGAAGGGGTAGGCGTGCCCCGATCAGTCAAATCCCGAAAAATCCTGGTGCTGGTCATAGAGGAACTGGCTTTACGCCCCTCTGGCCGCCGGTTGCGCCGACGGGGAGTCGGGCGATTGCCTTTGTCCGGACCGGCACCAGGTCCTTTACTTAAAAAACTGAGTTTCATCTCAACAAAGAAATTTAGAATATCTTTTCTAAACTTCTTCACACCGAGACTCAGTTTAACTTCGCCAAACTAAGTTAAGGAACAAAGTTCGTTAGTTTAGTTTAGCCGAGTTAATAAATTTAATAGAAAATAACTAAAGAGCCCGCCTATTCGGCGGGTTCTTTTTGTTGGGCTTGACAGTAATTATAGGATAGTGTAGCATACTACATTATTGCCTCCTCAGGGCAAGGGTGTTGGTTGGGGGACGGCGGGAACGCGAAATGAGCACCTAGTAGGGTGATTGTTTCGTAGAAACCTACCGTTCTCCAACCTGCTAGCACAAAACATTTCACTGAGCTGAGAATTACAAAAAAACAAACTCAACCTCAACTTCAAACACACTCTCAGCTAACCCTTTACCCATTCTAATTATCTTTTTCCCGTTTTCATGTAATAGCACACTTTAGTGTGCGAGCGTATCGCCGATTAAAGCCCGCTACTACAGGGAAAGTGAAGAATATTTCTCGGCCACACGCTTGCTATGTAAGTACGAGATCAGTTACGGATAATCCGTTTGGGTATAGCGGATGTAGAGAATGAGCGAGAAAATAATGAGCAAGAAAATAAAGTGAGGGCAATGTGAGGGCAAAAAAATCGCCGCGGTTGGCTCGGCAACAGCAAATTTAACCTGGGAGGTTAAATTCCCTTATTTACTGGCCTTTCCACTTAATGGAGCAACCCATGGAAGGGGGTTGTTCGGGAGGTGCTGGCTGGTCGTTTACAAGGAGCTTAATGGCGTTTTTTAGATTTTCTTCTTGAACAGCCTCTGGGTTTTGCCAGTTGTCATTAATCCGTCCGTGGTAAAAAAGTTTAAACTGACTGTTTTCATTTATAAATAG
>JAHJGY010000046.1 GCA_018824115.1 Patescibacteria group bacterium | reverse complement strand
TTGCTCTGCTAGAAGAGTTTGATATTCTTGGTCTAGGGTTGAGCTGGAACTGTTTATTGTGTTGAGGAGTTCATCGAATTTCTGATTAAGAAACTTCTCGCCCCATGAAGGGATCTGATTCTGAATTTCCGTAGTTGCTAGGCCTTGGTTTGTGTTGCGCTCAATCTTGTCTAGGGCTTTTTTGTAGGCAGTGAAAACGCCTTCAATTTCTTGTAGCTTCTCGCTGCTGGCTTCGGATTTGATCTTCTGATATTCCTGTTCTATCTTCTGCTTGCTCTGCTCAATAGAATAGGTGTTTAATGAGGCAAGATGTGACTCGTAGCTTAATTCCTGATAGTCGGTGTTAAGTGTTTGGATATCTCCGCTTAAAGCTGTTAGTTGAGTTTCAACGAGTTGCGCTTGTTGTATTACCTTTCTATTAATAAAGATCAAGGAACTGACTGTAGCGGTTACAGTAAGTATGAGAATTGCTCTGGTGAGGAAGCTGACTAAAAAACGGTAATGAGGAGTGCCTTTCATGAAATTATTATAGCGTATTGTTCTTTATTGACCAAGGCGGGGATTATGAGGTAAAATAATACCGTCGTGGTATGGTTTTAGTCCGCGGAGTTTCATTCTATGCTTGAAGTTACTACGAGAGGCAAATACGGTCTGATACTAATGGCTGTCTTAGCTAAACAGAAAGAGGTGCTTTCTTTACGCGAGATTGCATCGAGTAATAAACTTCCCTTCTATTACCTGGTAAGACTGGCTGGCCAATTGAGAAACCACGGTCTAATTGTTAGTGTTCGTGGTCGTCGCGGTGGATACCGATTGGCCAGAGAACCGGATCAGCTAACTATTAAGGAAATTCTTGAAGTTCTGGAAGGGCCGATGGCGCCGACCCCATGCCTGCAGGGCAAGCATTGTCAAAGCAAGTCTTTTTGCTTACCGCAGCGCTTTTGGAGAGACCTCTCGGGAGAAGTGAATAAATTTCTGTCGCAATATATGTTGCAGGACTTAATAGATGGGTAACTTAACTGTTAGAAATCTTACCGTAACGGTAGATAACAAGAAAATACTCGATAGTATTGATTTTAATCTTAGTACGGGGGAAATAGTTGCTCTAATGGGACCGAATGGATCTGGAAAGACAACTTTGGCAAAATCGATTATGGGGTATCCCAATTATCGTTTTGATAAAGATTCGTTGATTGAAATCAATGGAGAAAACTTAGTCCCGGATTCGATTGCCGAGCGGTCGAGGAAAGGCTTGTTCCTTGGATTTCAGTACCCAGTAGAAATAACTGGAGTTAATGTTCAGGAACTAATTATTGCGGCTATTAGAGCAAGAGAAAAGAAAAACTTAGTTAAGTTGGACGTTATTATTGCTGAAATTAAAGAACGAGCCAGTGTGCTCAAGATAAACAAAGAATTGCTGGATAGAGACATTAACTACCAGTTTAGCGGTGGTGAAAAGAAAAAGATCGAGATCCTGCAAATGTTTTTATTAAAACCAAAGTTTGCTATTCTAGATGAGATTGATTCGGGTTTAGATGTTGACTCATTAAAGTTGCTAGTTCAAGTAGTTAAGCAGGAAGTAGCGCGTAATGAACTGGGGATATTGTTTATTACCCATTATCCTGACGTTTTGAATTATCTTTTACCCGACCGAGTGTTAGTAATGAATAACGGAAAAATTGTAGAAAAGGGTAATCTAGATGTGGTGAAGAGAATAGCTAGTGAAGGGTACAATTTTTCAGAGAATAATGACCAAGCCGCGTAATTCCTCGCTTCTTCAACCCGATAAATTTTCTTATGACTACAAATCAAGTCGTGGTCTAGAAAAGGATCTGATTCTTGAGATTTCACAGCAGAAACAAGAGCCAGCCTGGATGTTGAATCTTAGATTAGAAGCCCTTAAAGCATTTAAGGAGTTAAAACTGCCTAAATGGAGTCCAGATTTAAATGAAATTGATTTTAATGATCTCTATTATTATCTTTTACCCCTCGGTAAAACTTTGCGGTCGTGGGAAGAAGTCCCAGCGGATTTAAGAAATGTATTCCAAAAATTAGGAATTCCTAAAGCAGAAAAAGAAATGCTTGCTGGTGTCGGCGCTCAGTATGACAGTGAGGTGATCTACGAGTCACTTAGAGACGACCTGGCGAGTAAAGGAGTTATTTTTATGAGTATGGATCAAGGCTTAAAGATGTATCCCGAGTTAGTGAAAGAATATTTCGGGAGTGTTGTTGGTCCTGCGGATAATAAGTTTTCTGCTCTTAATAGTGCCGTTTGGAGCGGAGGCACATTTTTGTATATTCCCAGAGATGTTCACATTTCCCAGCCGCTTCAGGTATATTTTAGAATGAATTATGAGAAAGGTGGTCAGTTCGAGAGGAGTTTAATAGTGGTCGAGGAAGGTAGTAAGCTCCAGTTTATAGAGGGTTGTAGTGCACCAGCTTATTCTTCGAACTCGTTGCACGCCGGAGTTGTTGAGGTAGTTGTTAAAAGGGGTGCTCAGGTCCAGTTCACAACTATTCAGAACTGGTATAAAAATGTCTATAATTTATCTACTAAGAGAGCTATTGTTGGTGAAGAGGGCTTGATGAGATGGATCGATGGTAATTTGGGAAGTAAATTAACAATGAAGTATCCGGCATGTGTTTTGGCCGGTAGAAAGGCAAAGGGCGAGATGCTGTCAATTTCTTGGGCTGGTGAAGGTCAGCATCAGGATGTGGGTGCGAAGATGATTCATTTAGCTGAGGAGACAACATCTCAAATCGTGAGTAAATCTGTTTGTAGAAATGGGGGAAGAAATTCGTATCGTGGATTGGTTAGTATTGCTAAAGAAGCAAATCATGCGCGTTCCAAAAGTTCATGTGATTCGATAATTCTAGATAATAAAAGCCGGATTGACACCTACCCCCGATCAAGAGTCTATCAAAGTAACGCTATTGTTGAGCATGAAGCAAAAGTCTCTCGTTTAGAAGAAGAACAAGTATTGTATCTGGCAAGCCGTGGTTTTTCTCCGAATGAAGCGGAAAAGACGATTGTTAATGGGTTTCTAGAGCCGGTGATTAAAGAAATCCCAATGGAATACGCTCTGGAAATGAACAGGTTAATTGAGTTAGAAATGGAAGACAGCATTGGCTAAATGCTATCATTTCAGTCAATTATAGGGATCATCCCTATAATTGGCTGATTTGCTGGCGTTTCTTATCGGCTATGTGTGCTATGCGAAAAGTTGTTTTAGTTAAAGATCCAGGGGAAAAAGAAATTCGGGTTAATTATGCCAAAGATGGCCGAAAGTCCGAATTTTCGGTTCTAATAATTGCAGTTGGTGATAATAAATATCGACTCAAACTAGCTATTCATCATACGGCGAGTAATACTAGCGGCAGAGCAGTAGTTAAGGGTATTGTTAAGGATTGCGCTAGGGTGGATGTGGAAGGTTTGGTGAAGGTAGCGAAATCGTTAGAACACGTAGAAAGTTATCTAGAGATAAAATTATTACTTGTTGGAGAAGAGGCGCAAGGTTTTGCTGAACCTGGTTTAGAAATCGAAAGTAATGAAGTGAGCGTCGGACA
>JAHJGY010000008.1 GCA_018824115.1 Patescibacteria group bacterium | reverse complement strand
TTTCTCGCTTGGGGGTATCATTGCGCGTTACTACCTTAACCAGCATGGGGAGGAGAAAGTTGATGATCTGGTGACCATCGGAAGCCCGCATTTGGGGGCGGAGTTATTGAATTATCAGGATTGGGTAGAAGGATTTCCTGTTATTGGAGAATATATTCGTGTCATAGTAAATGAGTTATTGTCGGAATTTGTAGAAATTGCTGGATTGAATGGGTTAGACCTTGAGAGTCCAGCGGCTCAGCAGGTGAGACCGTCTAGTGGGTTCCTGTTGGGTCTTAATGATGATCCATATTCGGACGTTAATTGTTCAGTTATAGCTGGTGATATTGATTTTGAGCTTAAACAGAAGGTTTTTTTCTGGGAGCTGTCGAAGAAGTTTTCTGTGGGAGATGTTTGTATGAGTACTACAAGCGCTCATGGGCTCCCCTGTTCAGAGTCATCAGAGATTACATTCTCAGATGCAAATTCTCTTACGGCAAATGTTATTAATGGTTTTATCCCGAATCATGGTTATGCATACACCCTTGATTTTTTTAGGCCAGATGATATACGCTATTACCATAGTCAGTTGGTAAGGCAAGCTGAGGTGATAGATTCGATAATGTATAAGTTGCAAAATGAGTAGAATTCACATGCACACATTGGTAGTAATAATCAATTTGTTGTTAGTTCTGTTAGTCGCAATAGGCTGGTTTGCGGTTTCGTCATTCTCGGTTGTTCTGGTCGGAAGATTGTTAATAACGGGTGGGTTCGCGGAAGAAAGCCTGGTAATAGCTGGGTTGGCGGGGATTATTGGCATTCTCTCAACACCCCTCTCCCTCCTCCCCTCTTACAAACTCTCCTTAAAACTCGCCGAATGGATAGAGAAAAAGTGGGGTGTTGCAGTAGATAATCCAAAGAAATTATTTTGGCTTTCGCTTCTTATTCCAATAGGCGTACTTATATTACTAAGTCTAATTTCCCCCTCCTAACAACGTTACAAGACCGGGTACAGCTGGTAATTCGCACTATAACACATTAAGGAAGTATTTATAAGGTTTACCAGCTGGGTTGTAGGTATTTTGTTAATCAGGGCGTTAAGTTTACAGTAGACAAGTTTAATGCAAGATGATAGGATAAAGTTCGTTTTTCCAAAATTGGTGCATAGTGTACAAAGTGGATGAGGTAGCTATCTGAGTTAGTGGTTAGTGGCGAAACGTATACAACCTGAGGAGGTAAAATGAGCACGTTAACAGCCCTAAGTGGGTTCTTCGCAGAACCCACTTACCCGCTTCTGATAAAATAGCAAATCTGACAAACTCGCGTATTTTTGCTAGAATATCCCCTAGTGTTTGGCACCTTATTAGTTTCGGCCGGAACGGCCGATCATAATTAAGAGGAGGTTAGTAATGAACGACAGTGTATTAGCGAACTTGCTTTTTGCCGGTGACGAGTTAGGGCAAGAGTATCTCAGGTTGGCCTTAATGGTCGATGCTCTCGATTCCCAGGCCGATGTCACCATTGACTGCATTTGGTACTCGGGCTTGGATGGTCTGCGTGCCCAGCGACCCCAAATGTTGCCCCTAGCGGTTCTCAAGGATCGTTTGACGGTCCTTTTCGGGACTGCTAGTGGCGTGGAGTCCCGGCGCGGCCGCGTTCTGGCGGCGCGGGTAAACGGCTTGTCTACCCGTCTTGAGGTTCTGGAAGCTCTCGCCGCCGGCCGACCACCGATGACGATGGTCGATGAGTGGGGCCAGATTTATGGCGTTCCCATGGAATGGCAGGCTGAAGATGGTGTGGACCTAGCCCACCGGCAGATCGAGGATCTGATCCCCATACACCTCGGCGGCGACTCTGTGCCGGAGCGGATTAATCTTTGGCGCGATTCGCTGCGTGTACCGGCATTAGTTCAAGACGAACCCCTCTTCCGCCTCATCGTCGAGCGCGCGATTGCCGCGACCCGCCAGCGGGCCCTGGGAATGCTGGGAGAGGATGTTTTGCCACCGGCTGACTTTCTGCGGTTGCAATTCCCGCTTAATCCCTATTTTAGCGGGGAGCTGAAGATGTGGGGCAGTTACGCCAGCTATGCCATTGCCCGCCACACCCAGGCCCCACCGATCCTAGCCGGGCTGTTGGACACCGTGCCTCACGAGCTGTTGCACGTGGTTCATGCGTGGTTGTGGTACCGCCTAGCATGTCAGCGTGGCTGGTCCGAGCTGACCGCCTGGTTAACCTTTGATCCCACCTTGGCCTTGCTCGAGGGAACGGCCGAGTTGGCCCAGGAGTTCTTCTGGCCGCACGAGCAGGCAGTTGACCTAACGATGCAGCTCTATGGTATGGCGGACGTCGACCTGGACCGGCATGAGCTGAGTGCCTTTATGCAGCTTAAAAGATTGTTCGAGCAACTATCGGTTGTCCGTGACAATGCGGCGTTGATGGTCGATCAAGGTTATAAACGGACCGAGGTGGATGAATACCTGGTCCAACGTGCCCTCTATTCCCCCGGCCGGCTGGACAGCTGGCACGGATTTGTGGAGGCGGTGCGCAGCTACATCTGGGTTTATCCCTATGCGTTGAGTATCTACCGGGCCTGGTTGCGGCAGCAGCCTGACCGGACAGCGGCGATGAAGCGGCTCCTCACCGAACTGCTGATCCCGTCGGAGATCGAGCAGGACGAACCTGAAGCGCCGTCTGACCAGGGCGGACATCACGGTTTCTGAACAAGTAAACCATGGGCCACAGGGACAATCATACCAATCGTTCTTGTGGCCCATGGCCACTTATTTCTTCTTGCTGTATAATCGGCACTGCCGAACAAACTCCCCGAAAAGTTTTTTAAATAGTGGTCTTTTATCCAAAGTTGCTTCCGGGTGTCCCTGGACTGCGATTATCCAATGATCGTCTGAATCTTTCTCAATAGCTTCAATCATTCCGTCTTTAGATTCTCCAACTACTTTGTATCCCCTAGCTAGATCTTTTATTGCCCGATGATGAGCGCAGTTGCAAACAAATCTTTTTACACCTAGAATTTGGCCTAATTTAGATTTTTTTACGAGCGTGATGTGTGTTCGGGGACTATCGGGGTAGCAGGGATATCTTTTCGCTGTATGAGCGGGGTTTTTTAATTGTTGGACGATGTCTTGATATAGAGTCCCGCCTTCTATGGTGTTGATAATTTGTATGCCTCGACAGATTCCGAGGATAGGTTTTTTGTCCTGTATAGCTTTTTTAAGCACGTAAACTTCGAGTTTATCTCTTTCCTGGTTCACCGCACTAATCAGCTTCTTGTTCAGCTTTTCGCCATAGTACTTAGGATGAAGATCAGAACCTCCAGGGATTAGTAGTCCATCTAGTAGATTATAAATACGGTCGATAATTTTTGTATTCTGGCAGTATTTCATGAGAATAACTGCCCCACTAGCTTCTTCAATAGCTTTATTCTGGCGTTCTGCATTACCCTGCACCAGTCGGTGCAGGGTTAATTTGACAGTCTGCATTAAAAAACCTCCCGGTTAGGGAGGCTGCTTTCTTGGTATTATTTTTTTGATTTTAACTTAAACTGCCTCCCGTCCTACTTAAATGCTCCATACACAGAGCATAGTAATGGTAAAGAGGGCAAAAAACTTGTCTACTCTTGGGGGAGGTACGATACTGGCTAAGACTTTTGTTTGTAGCGGCACTTTTTCCTTTCATGTAAACGTATTTCAGAAGATTGCCCAACACATCATAACCGGCGCTTGTTCGTCAAGTGCTTTTAGAAAAAAACAGCTGGCTGAAAATTGGGATTAGAGTTCCAAATCGAAATCCTGTGGTTCATCGAGGCCAGAGTTTTCAGCATCACCGAATGAGTTTTCGATAGAATCAGCTGAGCTCTCGCTATCAGCGGTGTCCACATTGCTCTCTTCGTAGAATTCAGAAACTTCAGCGCTGACGGTAGGTTTTGCAGTTGGTGTGATTGTGCTGGTAGGAGTTAAGGTAGGCGCAAATTGACCTGCTTGATCCGGGGCTTGCTGTTGTTTGAATGGTCGGTAAACAAAAATGATTGAGGCAATAATGACAGTCAGAAGAAAGGTAATGAAAAGAGTTTTGACTAGGTTAACCCGTTTCTTTTGTTTTAAAGCAGGGGCGGCTGTCTTTTGGCCCTGTTCGGTTGTGTTGGTTTCTCTCTGTTCTTCCATGTTTTTACTGCAGACTTGCTTCTAAGCCGCCAGCAGGGATATCCTGCCAGTCGGCCTGATCGATTTTATACTGACCAGTACCCTGTAGTAAAACAGTTCCGGTTCCAACAGCTTGGATATCCAATTCGGACCCAGTGATTACCGCAATAACATCTCTTCCGGTAATTTCAATGGTGCCGATAGCAGTATAACGCCATTTGTTTTCGGCTAGGGTTTCTTTTGTTCCCTGGTCATTGGTATTGATTTGCGAATCCCCTCCCTGGTCGGCGATAACTACCGTTCCTCCCAGTTGAGAATCAACGGCTCCTTTAATTGTTCCGTTCCCAACAAGAGCAATTTTCCCGTCGCCCTGGGAGTATAAGGTGCCAGTCCCACTGATTCTTTTAATTCTATGTTGGTAACCTTTCAGTTCGGCGATTAATTTTTTAAGATCTTGATGAGCTTGACGCAGGTATTGGTTGGCATCTTTAACATATTGATGAATGGTGCCAAATAGTTGGTTGGCTTCGGTGAGGTTAGTTATGGCTTCAAGTTTTTCCTTGGCCAGTTCCAGTTTTTCTAAAGCGGTGGATAGGTGTTCCCGAAAATCGGCGAGCAAGTCCTCCAGTTCGGAAACGTCTTGTCCCTCGTCTTTAAGCTCGTTAATATCTTCTTCTAGTTTGTTTGCTGTGTCTTCCAGGCGAGTTAGTAGATAGTTTACTTTAGCCCACAATAATCTTCCAGTCCATTGTTTTACGCGTACTTGAACTCCGAGCCAGTATGTTCTGATTGCTTGAGCGGCTCCTCTTGCCGAACTTAAATCGTCAGCATTCTCGACTACTGTCATTTGCTGGGTTAGGTAGTTGATGTCTTGATCTATCTCGTTGAGAATAGTGGTTTTTTGGCTGTCGGGGAGACTACTTGAGCTTTCGATTTTTGCCTTTGCGGCTTCTAAGTAAGCGATCATTGCGTCCAAGGTCGCCGGGAAATAGGATCTAACTTGCTCTAGAAGTAAACTTTTGGTGACCACATTTTGGTTACTCTGGAACCGATCGCGTAGCGTGGTAAACGCATTTTTAAGATCGGTATAGCTGCTGACTTTTTGTTGATATTCCTGTTGTTTTACTAGGTATTCGTTGATTAGCGTCTGATTGGTTTCAAAAAGTGATACAGCTTGTGCTGTGTGCGGTGCAGGAATACGGACACAACCGCATTGAGCGAGTGAAAGAGCTATTAATGTTGTTGCGAGGAATCGTTTAATCACGTTATTAATTAAGAGTTATCCGTTAGAAAAACAGCATCAATCGGCAACACTAACCTACTCCAACACCAATAACGATGTTGCTATCTATCTTCCGCTAAGGTCAAACAACCATTACTTTGGTTTATTGATCTGATCCCGCGCCATTTGGCCGATAACTGGAAGTTCCCATTCTTTATTATTGTAGGCCTGATACATAAGGAAGATCCAGATAATTAGAATACCGAGGTTGATCAACTGTGCAAAACCCCAACCAAGATATGGTAAGAAACCTAGAATTGTGGCGATAATAACGCAGGCAACACTGAATAAAATCGATTGCATGGCGTGGAAGCGGACAAAATTATCTTCCTTTTCTGTAACCCAGAAATAAATACCAGTAATTGGGCCTAGAACATAACTTAATGCTCCCGCCATATTGGACTCAAGACCGCTTTTCACTGGTGTACTAGGTTGTTCAGCTTGTTCAGTGGGTGTTTCAACAGGCATTTGCCCCGAAACCATTTCTCCCTGATTTTCTTCTGGCATCTTAATATCACCTCCTCCAATACTTTCATACTATTTTAATTTTCAATTGGTGTCAATGGTAGTTTTGGTGATAGAATAGTAGCGGCAAGAAAGGTGAATTCTTATGTATGAAAAGTACGGCCCAATCTCAGATTTACTATCACCAGCTGCTAAAAGGAAGTTAGTGGAGTACAGACAGACCCAGGTGGAGAAAATTACAGTGGAAGAAAGGTCAAGGCAGTATTTGTTAGCTCTTAAACCTGGTCTTGAAAGGACGAATGAGTTAATGGGGAGAGCGTTAAGTGCGAGAGAGCCAGTGAGCGATGCGGGGAGAAGAAAACGACAGGAAGAACGGGACTTGCTAGTTACTCAGCAGGCGGCGCTGGCGTGGTTAGAGGGCGATGATTCGGAGGAAGCGCGGTTAGCCGCGGCTGATGTTATCGAGACGAAGGCGGAGCTTCTAATTGCTATGGCTAGCGAGAATATGGGGCTTGATCGATTTGTTCTTCCCGGTGGATTTCCAGATCAACCATCAACCGATGAACAAACATTTCTTCGACAAGCGGGAGAACAAACCATGGATGTAGATGAGATCCATGGAATAGTTGCCCAGCTCCGTCAACAGCAATAATCTTTTTGTTGGTGCTATGGGAAAACCCCCCTTCACTTCAATTGATGCTCATAGATCGCCTTTAGCCGATCGTATTCGGCCGCTAAGTTTAACTGATTTTGTGGGGCAAGAACACCTAGTTGCAAAGGGTAAGCCCTTGCGGGTGGCGGCGGAAAAGGGAAAACTCTACTCCATTATTTTTTGGGGACCTCCAGGTAGTGGGAAAACAACTTTAGCTCGCATATTAGCTAACGAGACCGGGGCTCATTTTGTGGAACTATCGGCGGTAACTAGTAAGTTAGCCGATGTGCGCAAGGTAATGGCGGAAGCCAGGGAGTATAGAAAAGCGTACGGGCAAAAAGCGATCCTGTTTATTGATGAAATCCATCGTTTTAATAAGGCACAGCAGGATGCTTTTCTACCCCATGTGGAGCGTGGGGAAATCATTTTAATTGGGGCAACGACCGAGAACCCCTCTTTTCGTGTAATTAGTCCCCTACTGTCCCGTTGCCAAGTTTATACACTCAACCGTTTAAATCAAGATGAACTTAAAAAAGTCTCCGAGATTGCTTTGGAGGATAAGGAGAAAGGGCTTGGGGGAAGAAACCTGGCAATTAATCAGGAGGCACTGGATTTTTTAGTTGATTACTCTAATGGGGATGCCCGTACGGTGCTTAACACGCTAGAAGCAGCAGCAGAGGTTATTTCGGAAGGGGAAATTAACCTGGAATTAATAGAGGATGTTTTGCAGAAGCAGGCACTCCGTTATGACCGTGCTGGCGAAGAGCACTATAACACTATTTCTGCATTTATAAAGTCCATGCGCGGGTCTGACCCCGATGGTGCTCTGTACTATCTGGCAAGGATGATCGAGGCGGGTGAAGACGCGCTGTTTATCGCCAGGAGAATGGTTATTTTCGCTTCAGAGGATATTGGTATGGCTTTACCTACCGCATTGGTGGTCGCTAATGAGGTTTTTAGAGCTTGCGAAACAATTGGTTATCCCGAATGTGCTTTGAACTTAGCCCACGGCACAGTCTATCTGGCTACTGCGCCCAAGTCCAACTCGACGACAGCCGGTATATCCAAGGCTCGAGCCGATGTCAAACAGCACGGCAACCTCCCCATTCCCCTTCATCTAAGGAACGCACCAACCAAGCTAATGAAGAACTTAGGGTATGGGAAGGATTATAAATACGCGCATAATTATGAGGGTCATTATGTCCAGGACGAAGAATATCTACCCGAAAAGCTCAGGGGAAGAAAATACTACTCCCCTACTTTGCAGGGGCAGGAGGCGAAGATAAAGGAATGGATGGATAAACTAAAAGAGAAAATTTCGGTACAAGAAAAACAAGCTAAGTGCCCGAAAGGGCTGGGACAATAGAGAATATGTTGTTGTAGCAACAATATCAATGGCTAAGCCATTGATAAGTTTCTGGGAGGACAAGAATGGGTTAGGGGCGTTACAATCTTTGAGGTGATATTGAGGTGATAGAAATTTCTAAATTTCCCAAATTCGAATACTTGACTATAGTGCATCGAGTGCTGATTGGTAGATTCAATAAGGACTTAGAAAGCAACTACTCGGATTTTCAATTCAACTGCCTGTTTAGCTTGGATGACAATAATACCTTACGTGTTTCCGATATAAACGGGAATTTAGTGGTTGTTTTTGTGGATTCAGTGAGTGGCGAGGAGGTAGTCAGCTTGTTGGGTATTAAGGAAATTAACTCGTCTTTGGAGCAGTTGCTAGGGTTTGTACAGAAAGAACTTAAAATTAACTACCTGACTTCTGTTCCCGAGTTGACCGTTCGCAACCTGAATAAAAGTGGAGACTATGATATTCGCCTAGATCGAGATAATTGTGATTATTTGTATGATGTAAACGAAGTTGTGGTAATGGAAGGAAAGAAGTTTGCAAATATGCGCAGAAAAGTTAATCTTTGCCAACGAGAGTTGGAGCCTGAACTCGTCCGGTTAACACCGGAGAGTTTGGAGACATGCTGGCAATTTGCAGCAAGGGCATCGAGTGTAGAGATTACGAGTCAAGGTGATGAAATAATACTCAGTCGCCGGAGAGACTTGAGAGGGCTCGCGAAGACAATTCATTTCTGGGATCAATTAGAATTGGGTGTGTACGGAGTGAAGATCAAGAATGTGATTGTGGCTTATGCGATCATTGAAGTGATTCCGGGGAGTACTATCCTTTTGCATCACTGGGCTGTTGATCATGCGCTGACTGGCTTAAGTGAGTTTATGTTTTGGGCAATTTGCAGTGAGTTTAGGGGTAAACAAAGTTTCGTTAATTTTGAACAGGATCTGGGGTATGCGGGTTTACGTAAATTTAAGCAGCATCTTCAGCCCTGCGGGTTACTAAACAAATATATTGTGCAGGCCACTTAGGAGCTTTTCCTAACAGAATGTTTGCAGCCAGTTTGGAAGGGGTGTTGGGAGAATGATCAATGGTGCTCCGTGGAGGATTTGAACCTCCGGCCAATGGCTTAAGAGGCCACTGCTCTACCGCTGAGCTAACGGAGCAATACGATATTCGATTATTCTTATTGCGACTGACGGGCGACTGAGTGCCCTTCGGGAGCTCTACCCCGCCAGAGGCGGACTAATTCGGTCAGCCCCGCAGCGGGGGACCTCATTGAGCGCTGAGCTAACGGAGCTTGTAATTGAAACTCGTCCCCTGACAGCCGGCAGGTTTGGCGGGAGTTGCAGTCACAAACGTATTTTACCACGCCGGAGAGGTGTTTTACCATTAAGCTCTTTTCTGTTAGAATACTGTTTCAACGGGGGTTCGTAGCTCAGTTGGCTAGAGCGTCTGGTTTACACCCAGAAGGTCGCAGGTTCGAGCCCTGCCGAACCCACCACGTAAAAACTCGCTAAAGCGAGTTTAACGTGGTACAGCCACTAAAACAGAAACTAAAGCGAGTTTAACGCGTGGTACAATTTTAGACGTGATTGTTGCGAAAAGTGTTGAGGGAGGGTAAACTGTGGGTAAGGTCGTAATTACAAAATATGCAAATCGCGCAAAGCAAAACACGAGAACAATACCCGTTGAGTTTCAAAAAGATTATTAAGAAGACGATAGCTAGTACGATCGTTGTTACAATCTTGTTGCTTATTATCTGGGGAATTTTAGTTTTTATGCTAGGCTCGACTGGCCAAGCGGCAATTGCATGGTTGGGAACCGCGACATTAGGGATTTCCGGATTTCTGTTTGTCACGATTTTACTAACCTACTTTTATCAACGTTGGTACTTCGCGGTCTATTTTTATGAGTTGAGCTCCGATTTTATTCAAATTAAGAAAGGGCCAATAACGCCGCGCGAAATCACCATTCCGTACGAGCGTGTCCAAGATATTTATGTTGATCAGGATTTGTTAGATAGAATTTTTGGTTTGTACGATGTTCACCTGTCGAGTGCCACAATTTCGTCTGGAATAGAGGCGCACATTGACGGTGTTGAAAAGGAAGCTGCGGAGGGACTGCGTGATGTTCTTCTTCAAACGGTTCAACAAAAAATCAGTAAAAATAAAAGTGCGGATGTTCCTGCAAGTAATAGTCCAATAAGTTAAAAGTCTATGAACGGAATTATTACAGAAAAAAATTATCCCGTTCAGGGATTGTGGATTTTTAAATCCATGCTTGGTTTCTTGCTGCTCTTGATTTTCTTCGTGCCTTATTCTCTTGCTTCTACTCGTTCGAGTGAAACTAGTAAGTACACAGTAACAATTTTCTATATTGTAATAATTGCTGGCTTTGCAATTTTTCATTTCATCGTTACGATCTTGAGAAGAGCAAATTTTCACTATTCTATTGAGGAGAATTTTTTAACCTCAAAACAAGGTATTCTATCAAAACAACAGCGGCATATTCCGTATGGAGTTATTCAGACCCTTCTTGTAAAACAAGACCTGTTTGATAGGGTTTTCGGACTTGCTTCTTTAACGATCGAAAATGCAGCTCAAGGCGCGGGATATTTAGCAGTTCCTCGGCAGCAAAAAGTCTTTGGTATACCAATTGGCACACAACAGAAACGGCAGGTTGAGATGGTAGGGTTTTCTGGAAACAAGGTTAATATCCCTGGACTCACAAAACAAAATGCGGAAACACTGAAAAACATTGTTTTGCAGAAGATGAAAGAAAATCCGATCGAAGATAGTCAATCCGGTTTATGAATTTCCTTAGGCAGAGCCTCATTTTTTGGAGGAGGAAAACCACTTTGCGAATTTTGTCGTGAAAGAATCTTCGAGTCCAAGACTTCTCCATTCTTGGTATTCTTCAAGCCCCATTTCAGCTAGGGTGGTATTCATGGTTGTAGGCTTAAAAATCAAAAAAAGTTTACTCCAGCAATAATTATCCATTAAACCCTGAGGTTTTTCGGTTAGGGTCCCGGATATGGTGGTTTCAAAGTAGGTTGGTTCAAGTGAGGGATTATCTAGGTACGCAAGACAGCTTCTAAATTCGCAGTCTCGGCTTTTTCCCTCGACTAATTTCAATAACCCTTCGATCCCAATTGTCTCAAGGGCGAAGTTAACGTACGTCTTGGGAAAGCCATTAAGCGAATGGATAAAGAAGCCCGAATCCAGGGCAAGGCAAGGTTTTTGGATGTTGTGATAGGCAAATTGAATTTTTTCGTTAGTAATTTCTCTTAGGTTATCACCTCTGGGTTCTGGTAATTGGAGATTGTGGTGGATTACTTTAATTCCATATTCCAATAGAGTGTTACTGATGGTAGTAAATTTCTTTTTATTTGTTGTGGCGAAATATACTGGCGACATAGTTGGTGTAATTATATCAAGTTATTATTGGTTCGGTGTATTTGGGATTGGTAATTTTTAGCTATTCTTGATAGAATTTACATTGAGCGGCGGTAGTTCAGCTGGCAGAACACCTGCTTGCCAAGTAGGAGGTCGGGGGTTCGAGACCCCTCCGCCGCTCCAAAGTTTTCGATAAAATGACTAATAAAAATCTATTTGCGCCGAATAAGATTACGGCTGATGTAGTACATGAAATTGAGGAAGACTTAGCTGTTCTTAACAATTCGTACTCATTACCTGCTCGGTATCTGAGGGTGATATTGGCCTTACATCTACCAAAATTTTCACGGGAGCGGCTTTACCTCGAGAAGAATGTTGTTAATAGGAAGATGGTTTTGGAGGAAGCCGAGAGATTGGCAAAGTGGCTGAGGGTTAGGATTGATTCTTTACCGGCAAGTTTTAAGAAACTTGTTCAAGGTGAAGAGCGTGAGACAAAAGTTGTTCATGCATACGGGGAAGTTTACGAGGTAGACAGCAACGGGCAGCAAACAAAGCTGCGTTTCGGCGAGGTAGATTCTAAGACAGGTAAGCTTATTCAGGAAAACCTGCATTACATTGGTTGTTCGCGGAGAGATACAATTTTTGAATATGGATTTTATCGGGAAGATTGTTCGTATCCCATTGCCTATTTGGCGATTTCCCATCTTAACCGGAAATATCTTTTAGAAGCTCTGCCTTTCGAGGCGCAGATAAGTGATTTGCTTGTGCTTACAAGAATGTACGCTGTGAACAGCTGTCCGCACAATGCCTTGTCGCTTTTGCTTTCACTTAGCGTTGCGCATATTAAGAACAAGGAAAGCACTGTGCAGTATACTGGATTGCTTACGGCGGTGAACCCGAACGTTTTTTTTATTGGATCTGCGTTTAAGGCATCTAACTTTCACCCATTTGCAACCGTGGTTTTTGAACCATTGTATAGTGAGGGGAATTATATTACACGCCGATCTTGCCAGCGAAAGTTTGGTACAGAGGTTCGCCAGACATTATTATCGGCGCATGGGTTAACAGCATCGCAAATACCGTGTGCTCCAACAGTCTGGATGGGTCACGGGATGGACAATGGGTACCTGAGGCAACTTGAGATTAACAAAACAATTCGCAGTGTTTCTTCGGAAAAATATCGAGGCGGCTAGCCAGAATTTGGTGAGCTCTGGGCTAGGTTTTGTATTCCTGGTAGCGAGTATCGTGGCTAATTTGTTTATTGATCGAATCTTTGATTATCTCGGTTTTGCTTTTCTTATAGGTAAAAGCTGCCCACTCAACATAATTGTCTTGATGTTTATTCATCACTAGGTTAAATCTCGCCTTAGTTCCCCCATTAATATCAGCAAAAAAGTCTGTTAGAATTAGAGTGAGACTATCAATGTTATAAGTTTTTACTGTTAAAAGAGGTGATTCTGCGCCAACAATAAAGAAATCCTTTAATTTCTTAGAAGAACGTTTTGTAAGAAGAAGTACGTGTTTCCCCTTATGTAGAGCAACGCTTAACTGGTGGCCAATGCTCATACTTGGCACAGTGCCTTCCAAGACAACAGCGTCAGCGGAGAGAATAGCCGCAATTACATCGGAGTATAACTCTGAACTGGGAGTATCGGACTGATTTTTGTTAACGTATTCAATTGACGTGTCGAGCCAGTCGCGGGTTAAAGTATGACCCTGCTGCTTAATAGAATCCCTAATGGATAAATAAGAATCCTTGTGTTCAATGATGCCCTTTGTCGTACAGCTAAAAAAGACTTTCATAGAGTAATAACAACGGCCGTATTATAGCACAGGTTTTGATTCTTGACAAAGCGGGAGAAAATGATTACAATCATACTCGCGTGTGTATCGCATACACATTTTCGCAGGGCTTGCTTTGAATTATATAGTATTTGGTAGGGAGCCAAATGATTAATATGAGTATAAATTCAGAATTATATCTACCTTGCAATTTAGCGGTCCGTGATATGTATTTCTACTCCAAGTTCCTTAGTGATTTCTTTTCCCAGAAAGAGAAAGATATTATAATTAGCGGTTCTTTAATAGAAAAGTTTTTTAACTTTCTATGTGAGACTGCAGCAGAGGAAAAATCTAATCGTAAAAAGTTCTCAGCTTGGCTCAGAAACCAAGCCGAAGTTTATTATTCTCAGGTTATTGCTTAAACCACGCCTCAGAACATAGGACGTCTTTCTTTTATATACCAACTGCCAATGTTAGAGAATCGATTGCCAGGAGTCCATAAGTTATGTAAGTTCAGGCTTTTTATTTTTGTGGAAGCTAGGTAGTACAGATTGGGGTGGTATAGGAAGATAGCGGGAACATTGCGATGAAATTGATCCTGGAAGTCCTCATAGGCGTTTTTCCTTTCCTCAAGGCTATTCTTTTGCCGGCCATCTTCTAACGATTTATCAATTTTTGGGTGGGAAATACCAGACAGGTTTAGTAAGGGGCTTTCTTTCTGTGTTGAATGCCAGTAGATATATTGATCGGGATCGTGTCCACTTTCTGTGGTAATTAAAAGAACCTCAAAACTGCGGTTTTGGATTGTTTCCGTTAATCCAATTTGGTCCTGAGCGATTATCTCGGTTTCTACCCCCACATTTTCCAAACTCTCTTTTATAAAGTTTGCAGTGGTTAAATAATCAGGATCATGGGGCGTTTTTAGTGTTATTGTAGTGGGTAGGGACACGTCATTTCTTTGGAAATCCTTACTGATTAGTTTGTATCCCCAGGAGGTTTGAGGGATTGGTGAGTAAGTTCGTACTTTATTGGAGAAAGCAGCCTGGCTTAGTTCACTATTATATATAGCCGCGGCTAGCGTTTCTCGGACATCGTTGTCCTTAAACTTATTATTACGGGTATTGAAAATCAGAACCATGCTTCTTCCCCAGATTGGCTGCATAAATTTGGTATAGTTGGGCCAACTCTTGAATGTGTTTAGATCTTCTTGGGTAACGAGAGTTGTGGTATCAAATTCGGCGAGTTTGAGTCCGGTAATTAAATCGGTGTGTGAAGGGTAGAACTTGAAACGAATAGTGTTGAGATAAGCATCTGTTAACTCGAATTCAATCAGTTCAACCCAATTTTCGATTCGATTACTAAACTGTATCTGTAAAAATTTCGCTAGCCCGCTGCCAATCGGCTGGAGGTTAAGTGAGTGGGTTCTTAATTTGTCGAATGGTACGTCTTTCCACAGGTGTTCGGGCAGTATACCCATGGTTAGGTTCTCTAGGAATGGTGAAAACGGTTCTTTGAGTATAAATTTCAGCTGGTAGTCATTAATTCTTTCAATGTTTACTTCCTTGAAAGTGTTGTTTTTCGGACCCTGGTAGTTTTCTTCTTGCGTTAACCGGTAAGTGAAAATAACGTCATCGCTGGTTATTCTTTCCCCATCATGCCAGAATTGGTTCTTTTTGAGTTCTATCTCGTAAGTCTTGTTACCGTTTTTAATTGTCCATTTCTCAGCCAGGTCCCCTTCTGGTTGGTTGCGACTGTTAAATATTATTAAGCCGCGGAATATTAAGCTGGATAACTCGCGATCAACGGGATTTAGATCGGAGTATAAAGGGTTTAGTAGGTGGGGTTGGCCAACCATTCCCTCACAAATGGATCCCCCGTTTGTTGGGAATTTAGGGAGTTTTGAATGCCAGTATAAACCCAGTGTAATGGTTACTCCGAAAACAACAAGTGTAAATAACGTGAAGAGAGATCTATGTTTTTTAAGTTGCATCGGAATTTAGGTAAGAAAAAAATTAAGAATGGAGGTAATACCGAATAGGGTCGTAATAACAATGGTTAGAATAAAAAACAGCTTCTCGGCGCCGCGTTTGGTGTGGAAAATTTCTCCACCACCCCCAAAAAGACCGGACAGCCCTTTCTCTGGTGCTTGGAGCAGGACCAAGACAATTAAGAGAATTGAGAAGATGATATGAGATATTTGTAGGATTAATAGCCAAGACATAGTAGTTAATTTTACAATTTCCAGGTCCAATTTACAAATAAAGGAAAGATCTTATTTTTGAAAATTCGAAAATTGAAAGTCCGGAAATTTAGATTTACTCTATAAGCCAGTTCAAGAATGATGAGATTAGGCTAATAAAAACAGCTCCGATCAGAGCGGTTCCCCAAGCAGGGATGAAAAATGGGTTAATAATTATGGGACCTAACTCAATTCCCACAAACCAGAATCCTTCAATAATAAAGTTCCCTAGCAGGAAGGCTGTAAGATAAAGCATTGCTCCGTTAATGGCAAAGCTGAATAGGCCTAAGGTTATAAGTTTAATTGGTAAAGCGAAAAAGGAAATGATTGGTTTAACTGAGAGATTTATTACTCCAAAGAAGAGAGTTATTGCTAAAAGACCGATAATTCCACCAGAGTAGTTTATTCCTGGAACAAGCCTAGCTGCTGCGGCGACGGCAATAGCGTTGACAATTGTTCTTACAATGAGCTTTTTCATGCAGGTGAAATTCTTTCCTAGTGTAGCACAGGGATTCCTAATGGTCAAAGGATTGAATTTTGTCTCTCAGGAAGGCTGCTTTTTCGAACTCTAGGTTGCGAGCCGCGTCGAGCATTTGTTGTTCTAGTTCAACAACGGCGGCCTCTTTGTCTTTCAGGAGGAATGCTGCTAATGTTTCGTCTGAAACCGCCGTCGGGTTTTGCCCTGAGCTTGTCGAAGGATCACGTTTTATTAACTTCTCCCGAATAGGTTTTATAATTGTCTGCGGTACGATGTTATGTTCCCTATTGTAGTCATCCTGTATTTTGCGGCGTCGGCGAACTTCATCAATGGCTATTTGCATCGAGTTTGTGACGGAGTCAGCATACATGATTACTCTACCATTCACATGTCTGGCGGCGCGGCCCATTACTTGGATTAGTGAGGTTGGTGATCGTAGAAAGCCTTCTTTGTCGGCATCTAGAATAGCGACCAATGAAACCTCGGGGAGATCTAGGCCTTCCCGTAAGAGGTTGATTCCTACAATGACGTCGTACTTGCCTTTTCTAAGATCTTCAAGAATATCGCTTCGATCTAGAGTGTCTATGTCCGAGTGTAAGTAACAGGCTTTTACTCCTTGCTCCACCAGATAATGAGAAAGATCTTCTGCTAACCGTTTCGTGAGAGTAGTTACAAGCGTTCGTTCACTGGATTTGGTGGTTTGTATGATTTCATCAACGAGGTTCTCTATTTGAGTTTTGGTTCCGCGCACTTCAATTTTTGGATCAAGTAGGCCTGTTGGTCGGATAAGTTGCTCTACTATGCCGGTAGTTTGTTTGTAGTAGCGAACTTTAGGTCGCGAATTTTTAGAATCCGGTTTAGTCGCGTGGTTTTTAATAGCGCATTGAAGTGCGCTATTACGAGATTGTTCAATCTCCCATTCGCCGGGGGTGGCAGTTGTATGGATGATTTGAGGAACATGTTTTAAAAATTCTTCAAATTGTAGTGGTCGGTTGTCTAGAGCTGACGGTAATCGAAACCCGTAATCAATCAACGTTTCTTTTCGCGCTTTATCTCCCAGATACATGCCTCTAACTTGTGGAATGGTCATGTGAGATTCATCGATGATAACAAGAAAGTCCTTGTGTTCAGCAGTGAAGAAGTTCAAAAGGGTATAAGGTGGCTCTCCGGGCGTTCTCCCGTCAAAGTAACGTGAATAGTTTTCGATACCAGTACAATAACCAATTTCGGAAATTAATTCGAGGTCATAGTTAGTTCGCTGTTCTAGTCGGTAAGCCTCCAGTTCCCGGTTCTCTTTTCGGAGCTTACTGACTCTTTTAGTAAGATCAGTTCGGATATTCAGAATAGCCGTTTCCCGACGTTCGTCAGCAGTTAAATAATGCTTGGCTGGGTAAATGCTGGAAGTTTTCAAGTTCTCGATAGTTTGCCCGGTCAGCGGATCAAACTTGCTGAGATTGAGCAGTTTGTTTTCCATTATTTCTAGTCGTAGAGCGAAATCTGCGTAAGCGGGCCAAATATCTAGAACGTTACCTCGAGTGCGGAAAGTAGCGCGTCGGAAGTCGTAATCATTTCGTTGATAATGGAGGTTGGTCAGACGTTTAATAATATCTTCGCGGCGTAGTTTCATTCCTTGGGCGATTTCGATAATACGGGCTGCATACTCGATTGGCGACCCTAAATTGTAGATGCAGGACACGGAGGCAATAACTATCACATCGTTGCGTGTCATTAGAGAAGTTGTGGTCGAAAGACGTAATTTGTCAATGAATTCATTAATATTAGCGTCTTTGGATATATAGGTATCAGTTTGAGGGATGTATGCTTCGGGCTGATAATAATCGTAGTAGGATACAAAGTACTCAACTGCATTTTCCGGGAAGAAATCCCGGTATTCTTGATAAAGTTGGGCTGCCAGGGTTTTATTGTGTGAGATCACGAGCACTGGTTTCTGAATATTTTGGATCACGTTGGCGATAGTAAATGTTTTCCCACTGCCAGTCGTTCCAAGTAAAACTTGGTGTTTTAATCCGGTTTTTGTTCCTTGCGTGAGTTGTTCTATTGCTTGTGGTTGGTCTCCGGTTGGGGAGAAATCGGAGACAAGCTTAAATTTGGGCATAATGCAATTTTATTCTATCACCGATATTGAAGAGGGACCTGATTCAAAGTATACTTTAGGTGATGAAGGGTGAATCTTTAATTCTCAAACACACTGGGCAGCCGTGTGAGGAACAGGCGTTGATTCTACCATATACAGAAAGAGCTGGGGCGAAAATTTATGATTTTGAAGATTGGACGCCGCAGAGTGAACTGGAGTTGACTGCAGTTAAGTTGGTCGAAGAGATGACCGAATTCGCATGGCAGAAAGGCTGGGTTGGAGGGGAAGAATCGGCTGTCTTTTTTGTCGGAGGGTATCCGAGGGATTTGATGTTTCATAATCTGACGGACCGTGGGTTCGGACCAAAAGATGTGGATATTGCCACCCCGCTTAGCTGGGATCAGGTAAATGAATTTCTGAAGGGCAAGGGAATTCGCGATTTATCAGTAGGGGGAAATTTGGTTAACGAACAGAAATATCAAACACACAGGATAAGATATCCCGTGGACGGAGATCGGTGTATCGAGTTCGAGATTACCTCCTTCCGCGGCGAAAAAGGTTCAATTGGACATCATCCCGAAGAGGTCTGGCATAGCACTTCCCTGCGCGAAGATGCCTCCCGGCGTGATTTTACTATCAACGCCATGTATTTTAACCCACTTAAGAGGGAGCTAGTTGACTATTTTGGTGGCGTGGAGGATATCCGGGACGGAATATTGCGGCCAGTGGGAGATGCACGAGAGCGATTTGCCGAGGATCCAGTACGGATGCTGCGTTATGTGAGATTTTTATCACGTTACCAAATGACGTATTCTCGTGAGATCAGAGAGGTTATTGGGGAAAATGCTTCAGCCTTGGAGCGGGTTTCCCGTGAGCGGGTTCGTAAGGAAATGGAAACGATTTTTCGTGAACCTCGTCTCTTTTCGTCAATAAATAATCTGGCCCGGTTAGGATTAATGGATCAGGTGGTTAAACCAGAGTATCTGGAAGGAAGATCTTTTGTAGATCTCAAAGAGGCAGATCATGTCCCGGGGCTGTCTTATCACCAAGAGGGTAATGTTTATCGTCACACCCTGGAGGCATTGCGGGCTCTGCAATCTGCTCCCCTTTTACAACATTTCGAGCGGTTGTGTAGTGTTTTAAGCAAGGACGAAGAAAGATTTCCCCATTTTGGGAAAGTAGTGGAGGATTTAGCGGAAATACCGTTGGCAGTGGAGAGCCGGGGCCGGCGGTATCAGCAGGTGCTTGATCTTTTAGGTTACGAAATGCCTTGGAGTGTATTGCTTCATGATACTGGCAAGGCAGTGACGCGCAAGAAAAAAGGAGAAAAGATAGTTTTTACCGGCCATGCCGAAGTCTCGGCCAGGGATGCTTATCGGGTGGCCGAGGGATTGCGAATGAAAAATCAGGAGCGTGACAGTTTGAGTTGGGTTGTGGAGCAGCATGTTCGGGTTAGGGAGTTTGCCCAGATGGGATTGCGGAAAAAGGATGAACTTTATAACAATGAGTCCTTTCCGACTTTAGTTATGTTGGGAATTGTGGATCGGTTAGGAAATTTCCCGTCCCAATCAAAGGATAATGTTAAGCAGATAGAGGGTTTGTTAGCGGCAGTGGAGAAGCATGTGGCTGTCAAGATGGCGATGAGGGAGTCGGGCGGTGACCGGATGCCCATTTCTGGACATGATGTTATGCAAGCCGGGGTGCCAGAAGGGCCGCAGGTAGGCGAATTGTTGGGAAGACTGGAAGACCGGTGGTATGATTATTTCGAGGAACACGGAAATAACCCGGAAAAAAGTTTAATGCAGAAATGGCTTCAGGAAGAACGGGTCCAGAGCTAAGCCCTGGGTGGGGTTGTTAGGAAGGCAAATTGTCCTTTCGGGAAGTTCGGTATTTGGTGTAGATTAATAAGAGGCCAGCGATTGTTAGGACAGTGAGGACAAAGTATTCATACTTTTTTAGCCATCCCCCGACTATTTCCCAGTTTTCGCCAAGGATTTTTCCAGCTATTGTCAGAATAACTGTCCAGATGCTGGTGCCCAGAGTGGTGAATAATAGAAATTTACTCCAGCTCATTTTAGCTAACCCGGCGGGAATGGAAATAAGGCTGCGAATGATTGGAATAAGGCGGCCAGTGAATATAATCAATTCTCCCCGCCCCTTGAAGTATTCTAAGGACTTATCAAGATCGTTTTCCGAGACAAAGAGATATTTACCGAATTTTCGGAAGAAGTTCCTAATGATTAATTCGTTACCCCAAAGACCAAAAAGATACCAGAAGATGGCGCCGATAACTGAACCCAGGGTCCCCATCAAGATAGCTATAACCAAATTAAATTGCCCCTGGGCGACTAAATAGCCGGCAAAAGGCATTACCACCTCGGAGGGTATTGGTGGAAACACGTTCTCAATGGCCATGACGGCGACGATACCCCCGTAACCTAGAGAGGAGATAATATCTAAGGCGAATTGAGAAAGAGAAGAAAGTAGCGAGGCTAACATAGTTGAGTAAATATCAAATTCCAATGCCCAAATGCAAACCCACACTTCAAATCTTAAAGTTGAGGATTGAGGGCTCTAGGGCTCTAGGGCTTGCTTCTTATTCCTCCAATGTTGATGTATCCCCTATCGGTAATCCCATTTCCTGCGCTTTCAGGAATCTTCTGACAATTTTCCCGCTTCTGGTTTTTGGTAAAGTCTCGACAAACTCAATTTCGCGGGGGTATGCGTAGCCAGCGAGATGTTTTTTCACGTATTTTTGGATATCTTCCAGAAGTTTATCACTCCCCTTTTCTCCTGGTTTCAAGATCACAAACGCTTTAATAATTTCACCCCGTAAGGGGTCTGGTTTACCAATAACTCCGGCCTCAACAATAGAGGGGTGTTCTATAAGAGCCGATTCTACTTCGAACGGGCCTACTCGCTCCCCAGCTGTTTTAATAACATCATCAGCGCGGCCAATAAACCAGAAATATCCATCCTTATCTTGCAGGGCACGGTCACCAGAGATATACCAGCCACCGACAAAATAACTTTCGTATTTTTGCGGGCGTCGCCAGATTTGTTGCATCATCGAAGGCCAGCCGGGTTTAATTGCCAAGTTACCTTCGTTGTTGGGGGGCAAAACTTTACCTTTGTCATTGACTATAGCGGCCACGACTCCCGGGATGGGTTTGCCCATAGAACCGGGTTTAACGTCCATGCATGGATAATTAGCGATTAAAATGCCCCCAGTTTCGGTTTGCCACCAGGTATCGTGGAATGGAATGCCAAAGACTTTTTTACCCCACTTTACTCCTTCTGGGTTTAGAGGTTCACCTACACTGCAGATATGCCGTAGTTGATGAAGGTCGTACTTTTCAGGCAGATCATTCCCAGCTGCCATCAGTAATCGTACTGCGGTAGGGGCTGTGTACCAAACAGTAACATCGTACTCTTGAAGAAGATCGTACCATTTTTCTGGGTCAAAACGACCTTCGTAGACAAGGGTTGCTGCACCATTCGACCAAGTACCCAAAATTTCGTAAGCGATTCCAGTTACCCAGCCCGGATCAGCGGTACACCAGTAGATGTCATCTTCTCGTAGGTCCAACACCCATTTTGCGCTCATATGTTCATGGAGGATAGCTAGGTGCTGGTGAATGACGCCTTTGGGCTTACCTGTTGTACCAGACGTGTAAAGCATGAAAGCAGGGTCAGAGGGATCCATATGGGCTACTTTGTAATCCTCGGGAGCTTTCTCCATTAATTTGGTTAAGCTGAGAACGTAGTCCGTGTTTTTGTCGGAGTCGACAAGGATGATTTTTTCCAAGCGGGGGAGTTTGTCTTTTACTTTGTCGACACGCTCTTTTAGATCTTTATTGGTGATTAGAATGCGAGCCGCGCTGTTTTGCAGTCTATCTAATAAGGCTTGTTCGCCAAAGGCAGCGAAGAGAGTGCCGGCAATTGCGCCGGTCTTCAGGGTGCCGAGGAAACCGTAGTATAGTTCGGGAATCCGCGGTAAAAAAAAGAAAACACGATCACCTCGCTCGATTCCAAGAGTTTTAAGAACATTAGCAAACTTATTACTCAGTTCCATTAGTTCTAAGAAGGTGTATTTTCTTTTTTCTCCGTCCGAACCTTCCCAGAATAAGGCAACCTTACTTTTCCGGTCTCCTCTGGCATTTCGATCAATGGCGTTGTGAGCGGCATTAATTTTACCCTTTGGAAACCAGTCAATATGCTGATAAGCCGCCTTCCAGTTGAACAGTTTGTAGGTAGCGGCGTAATCTTTTAAGTTTGGTTCTTTTGAAAGCTTCTTAATGTCTTTCTCTATTACTTCATTTTTCATTCAATGACCCCGATATCACTTCGGGGGAATTAACCCCGCACCCAATGTGATGTGCGGGTTTAGTGATGCTCCTGCAAACTCGCCTCTGCCCCGCTGAGCGGGGTCTGGTGGATAATTTCTTCATTCTAACACGTCTGCGTTTTGTGGTTCAAGCACCAAGCAAGTTTTTGCCGGTCATGTTATTTGGCTTATGAATACCTAATGATGCTAGAACACTTGGCGCGACATCGGCCATAATTCCATTTTGCAGTTTAATTTGTTGGTTATTTTCTAAGTCTTTGGCAACTGCAAGAAACGGAACCAGTGTATTTTCTCCTCCACTGCAAGAAGTGATAAGAAGTAGACCCCCTTCTCTGATAACAGCGGGTACAACTTTACCTAAACACTGGTCAATAATGATCTTCGCCTTTTGATGGACCTTGTTATTGGGGTAATTGGCGACAATAAAGTTATATTTATCCGAGTGAATTCTTTCCACTAGAATTTCAGTTACTTCCCGGGCGCGCATTTCTGGTGGTTGATTTAAAGCAGGTGCTTTGTGTGATGGGACTTCGATCCAATCTTCTCCTTCAATCGGATTGTCGGCCCCACCGTTGAAAACCTGAGTGACTTGCCGGAAAGTGAGTGATTCGGATAAGTGTAACTGAGCTAAGCCTGAGCCGGATATCACTTTAGAGAGAGGTTCGTCTGTTTGAATACTGGGGAACAAGGTGTCTGTAACAGGGAGTTCTTGGGTGTAGGGAAGCATGGTAACAGTATAAAGGTCATGGGGAAAGTTTTCTCTAGTAAATGATCGGAATGTCATTTGGGTGAGGGCTGAAACAAGTTGGTACATGAGTTCACCGCGGAAGTTTACGAAGATGATTCCGTCGTTATCGGAAAGGGGCTGGAATGGGCTATCGGGTGATGAGATAATGCTTGGGGCGATAAATTCATCAGTTTCCTTGTTTTTGTAGGCGTTCGAGATGGCGTCAAGTGGGTTCGGGGATTGACGGCCTTTACCCGAAACCAGAAGTTCGTAAGCTTGTTGAGTACGTAGCCAGTTTCTGTCTTTATCCATAGCGTAGAAGCGGCCAATTATGGAATTAATTTGGCCGAAATTCTTCTCCTTGATAAAGTTGGAAATGTTTGTAAGGTAAGTTTGAGCCGAAGTCGGCGGTGTGTCACAGCCATCAGTGATTAAGTGTAAATAGGCATTTTCCAGGCGGTGATTTTTAAGGCTTTGGAGGGTAGCGAAAAGATGGTTGAGAGAAACATTGGTGAGTGAGTCGCTAAGTAAAGATACAAGATGTACAGACGAGTTATGTTTTTTTACATATTCGCAAAGATTGTCTAGTGTGGGAATCTGGAAGAAAGAGCCGTCCGTGATTGACTGGTCGACCCTGGTTATGTCTTGCGGAACAATGGAGCCAGATCCGAGGTTGTAATGACAGGCCTCGCTGGTGCATATTTGTCCCTTGGGTAACCCAACTGTTTCTGCAGAAGTAACTAGAGTTGATGCAGGGTACCTTTTACTCAATGAGGAGTAAACCGGGGTTTTGGTATTAATACTCCAACTATCAAGAATGACGAGAACAGAGATTTTATAAGTAACCATTATTCAGGAGGCCTGCCCGATGATAGCATCGATTTCTAAGAGCCGATTATATTTAGCTACGCGTTCCCCTCGTGTGAGGCCGCATTTGATAAAATTAGCGCTGACTCCGACCGCTAGGTCAGCAATGAAATTATCGTTTGTGTCTCCACCACGGTGAGAAACAACGGTTTTTACCTCCCTGTAATTTGCGATTTTAGCGACCCGTAAAGTATCGGTAATAGTTCCTACTTGGTTCGGTTTAATAATCAGGCCGCTAATTGCACTGCGAGAAATTGCTTGTTCGACGAGCTCTGGGTTAGTAACGGTGAAATCGTCACCAACGATCAAAGCGCCTTCAGGTGCCATCTCAACGAAATCGATCCAGCTCGCCCAGTCTTGTTCTGGGAAAGGGTCTTCAATCAATTCGATTGGATATTTATCCTTCAGTGCAGTGTAGTAATTAATGATTTCCTCATGGGAGGAAAGGGAATCAGAAGGTTTAGCTCCAGCGGCATCTATCCCTAATGTAAAATCTGTATAAGGGGTAAACCCTGTTTTCTCAGCGGCTGAGAGAATTAAATCGAGGGCTTCTTCTGGCGTGTTAACAGGGGAAGAAAAGCCTCCTTCTTCTCCATAAGAGCAAGGAAGACCCCTTTCGATAAGGATATCTTTTAGGTTGTAGAATGTTTCCGATCCAATCCGAAGCTGCTCCCAGAATGATTGATTATCACTAACCTTGGGGATAAGAAGAAATTCTTGGAAGGGCTGATTGGATTCAGTGTGTTGTCCTCCTTCGATAAGAACAAAAGCTGGCCGGGGAATATGGTGTTTATATTCAGTGGTATCAATTTTGTAATCATCGAGTTCAACAATAAGCTCATTAAAGTAGTGATTGAGATAAGCGAAGAAATGTTGCTTTGCAACACTGGCCCCTGCCTTTGCTACTGCAGTAGAAACCGGCAGGACAGCATTAACTCCGAGATTAGCTAAGTTAGGGGTGCCGTCGAGATCAATAATTTTCCGGTCAATTAATCCTTGTTCGATGGGGTTGGTACCTCTAAGTACGGGAAAGATAATTTCATTAATTTTTCGAATAGCAGTGTTGACTTCTCTACCGCGGAATCTAGCGAAATCTTTATCGGTTAACTCGATTGCTTCCCTTGTTCCTCGAGAAATGCCAGTGGGGCACGAAGCTGTGAATTGCTGATCATTTTCCAGTAAAACGACTGCTTCAACGGTTGGCAGGCCGCGTGAATTAAGTATTTGCCTTGCGTTAATTTTTCTTATTAAGGCCATAACAATCTACGTGTCTAGAGATATAGAAAGCGGGATGGAGCTTAGAACACATCGTGCTGAGTTTAGTCCCCGTCCTGTTTCTTATTGAAGAACTCTTTCACCTCCTCGACAATCTGTTTGGGGGTGTAGGCTGATTTAATTAAATAGGCTTCTGCTCCAATATCGAAAGCTTCTTTAATTAATGAGTCTTGTCCAAGGTTAGTAAGGAGGATTACAGGGATCTTCTGGGTTTCCGGTTTCGTCTTTAGAGTCCTCAGTAAATCAAGGCCGTTTACTTCAGGGAGCATAATGTCAAGAAGAATTAACGACCATTGCTTTTGGGTTGCCTTCACTAATCCTGCTGGGCCATCTTCGGCAGTATCAACCTCAAAACCGGCTTTTGTAAGCTGACGTTGATATAACTCCTTAATAAACAAATCATCTTCAACTAGGAGAATACATTTTGGTTGATTTTCGGACATAGCTGATTAGCGTTACACTCTATTTTGTACCATACTTACCTCGGCTTTGGCAACTAGTTGTCTGGTTTCATTGATGACGTCGGGACTTACCGAAATTGAAGTGATCCCCCACTCGACCAGCTTGGTTGTTAATTCGGGATATACGCTTGGTGCTTGGCCGCAGATCGAACAAAAAACCTGGTGGGCTTTGCAAATCTTGATTGTTTCTTCTATTGCCCACAAAACAGAGGGATCCATTTCGTTAAATGTATCTCCAAGCAGTGGGTTATCTCGATCGGCGGCTAAAATAAATTGCGTGAGATCATTGGAACCAATGGAGACACCATCTATCCCCAACCCGATCAGTTTTTTTAACGAAATAATACTTGCTGGTGTTTCCACCATAATAAATAGCTTGAGGGAAGGTGAACGATGGAGGTTGTTAGCCGAAAGAATCTTTTTCACTTCCACGAGTTCTCCTAAAGTGCGGATGAAAGGAATCATTATCCAGAGGTTCTTATAGTATTGGCGGACCTTCTTTATAGCTTCCAGTTCAAGTTCAAAAACAGCCGGGTTTTGGATATATCTAAAAGCTCCACGGACACCAAGCATAGGATTTGCCTCTTCCGGTTCGTATTTTTCGCCGCCTTTTAAATTTCGATATTCATTAGTTTTAAAGTCAGTAGTTCGATAGATAACTGGCCGAGGATTAAATGCTTTAGTAAACTGTCGTAACCCGTTCGCTAATTTGTCAACAAAGATTTTGCTTTTCCCTTGGCCTATTAGATATTCTGGGTGCTGTCCAATCTCGGCGATCATGAACTCTGCCCGAAGCAACCCAACGCCGTCAACTTCAAGGGCGGCAATTTCTTCTGCTCTTTCGGGGTCAGCAAGGTTGACATAGATTTTGGTCGCTGTTTCTCGATTTACTTGCTCTTTAATGAGAGTTGGTTTTTGGCTTTTAAGTTTCTCAGTTATATTCCCGGCATAAATATTTCCACTGCTACCATCAACAGTAATAACTTCTCCGCTACGTAGAGTGTTTGTTGCTATTTCGGTACCGACGACACAAGGGATGCCTAATTCGCGCGACACAATCGCCGCGTGACAAGTAGCTCCGCCCTCATCAGTGACGATAGCGGCAGCTCTTTTCATGGCGGGGACATAATCCGGGGTGGTCATTGTTGCAACCAGTATTTCGTCCTGTTTAATTTTAGAGATTTCTTTAGGGCCATTGATCTTATTTACTTTACCGCTAGCAATTCCAGGACTAGCTCCGCGTCCGCGGAGTAGAGTTTTATCATCGAATTCATTAATCTCAGTTGTTATGTCCTCAGGCGCTGATTGGTGAATATTTAATGTTGTGACCGGGCGGGTTTGGACGATGGCAATCTTTTTGTTTTCTACTGCCCACTCAATATCTTGAGGAAATTGGTAATGCTTTTCTAAAGCAATGCCGATCTTAGCGAGTTTTTTAACAAGTTGATCAGGAAGCTTCTGTTTTTTCTGCCAGGCTGGGGAAACGGTTGTTTCCCCTTTTAAACTAATCATTTTCTTTTGAGGAACAATTTTTTTCTCGACTATTTTCAAGCTTTCTTTGTTTAATAAATAATGATCCGGGGTAATACTTCCGGAGACAATTCCTTCTCCAAGTCCAAATACGGCCTCAATAGTAACGACATCTTCATTATTTGTGATTGGATCAACCGTGAACATAATACCCGATATATCTGACTGGACCATTAACTGGACGGGGACGGCGACAGCAACTTGGAAATGATCGAAACCTTTTTGTTCGCGGTAATATATTGCGCGAGCGGTGAATAGAGACGCCCAGCAAGCCCTGACCGATTCCAGGAGTTGATCTGTTCCGGAAACGTTGAGAAAGGTTTCTTGTTGGCCAGCAAATGAGGCCTCTGGTAAATCCTCGGCAGTGGCGGACGAACGTACTGCTACTAAGGGGTTCCTCTTTTTACTTAATTGCTGGTAGGCAAGAGTAATTTCTTTTTGGGTAGCCTTGGGCATTGAAGAGATTTTAAACAAAGAACGGATATCATCAGAAGAACTTTGTAAAGCCGTAGAGTCTTCGGAATCCAATGATTTCAAGCAGGCCTTGATTTTATTGGTAAGGCTATTTTTCTTAAGGAAGTCAAGATAAGCGTGAGAAGTAACGCAGAATCCATCAGGTACAGGGAAACCTGCTTGGGTCATCTCACCGAGGTTGGCAGTTTTTCCGCCGACTTCCGCGAGGTCATCTTTATTGGTATCTTTGAACCATTTAATATAAAGGTTTTTATTCGTGCTTCGGTGACTTTTTCCCATTTCCTTGTAGTTCTTCTAAACAACTTAAGTCTATCACGGGGTATGCTGATAGTCGAGATTTAACGATTTCTACAATTTCGTAGAGTTCTTGCTGGTTACTAGCTTCGAAGCGGAGAGAAATACTTGGAGATGTATTAGAGGCACGAACGAGGGCCCAGGCAGTAGGAGAAAAGATAACTCTGGCTCCGTCAATGTCGATAATTTCCCACCGTTGGCGGAAATTCTCTTTTATTTGGTCGACAATACGGAATTTATCTTCATCGGGGCAAGGTGCTTTTAATTCCTGAGTATGAGTAGTTTCTTTTACGCCTTTAAAGTGATCCGAGAATGTGCGATCCGATTTAGACAGTATTTCGATTAATCTGGCGGCAGCGTATAAACCGTCATCAAAGCCATAGTAGTTATCTTTAATGAAAGTGTGCGATGATAATTCCCCGGCCAGGAAGATGTTGTCACTTTCAGTGATCGCTTTTCTAAAATATGTGTGACCGGTACGCATCATTTGTGGAATGCCGCCAAGCTTCTTAATTTCTTCTCCTAGAACATAGGAAGCTTTAACATCGTACAGAACTTTTGACCCCGGATGCCGGGCAAGGATGTCCTGGGCGAACATAATTAGTATTTTGTCGGTTTCATAGGTTTTCCCCTTTTCATCGACGAAACCAGAACGATCTCCATCTGTGTCAAAGGCAATACCTAAATCTGCATTTTTATCGAGCACGGTTTTTTGCAGGTCTTGCATGGTAATTATTTCTTCTGGGTTAGGTTGGTGATAAGGATAATCTCCGTGTAAATTACAATAGAGCTGGGTAACTTGACAGCCTAGCTCTTGGAACAACCTGACTGCAAAGGCAGAAGTTGTGCCATTGCCGCAATCAATGACCGCATTTATAGGACGCTTAAGAAAGATTCTCCCCTTGATATCGTTGATATAGTGATTAAAAAGCTGACCATCATCGTAATCAATACTTCCTTGACCGGAAACAAAATCTTTTCCCAATATCAACTGGTAGAGGTTTTGTAGGTCTTGGTTGAAAAACGGGACAGCATTTTTGAGGTCGAAGCGGAAACCGTTAAATTCTTTCGGGTTGTGTGAGCCAGTGATAATAATGCCGCCATCGGCAAGGTATTTAATTACCGCGTAGTGGACTAGAGGGGTCAGGCTTAGTCCTAAATCGATGATGTGGCAACCGGTTGACAGTAACCCTTCGACTAAATAAGCATTTAGTTCGTCGGAAGTAAATCGATTATCGTGACCAACAACAACAGATTCGCCGCCCTGGTTACGAATGTAGGAACCGAAGGCTTTACCAACTAACCCTGCATCTTGGACTTGGAAATCTTTGCCAACTATACCGCGAATATCGTAAGCTCGGAAAATATTTGGGTTCATTCAATGAGGCTCCCCGATGTTACATCGGGGTTAGCCGAATTAACCCGCCACAATATCGCCAGAGGTGATTTTGGGTGGGTTAAACAAGATTACCCGTATATGGGATTGATCGTGAGGCATTACTAAAGCTCTTTATTCCTCTAGCAGATCTGGCCTCATCTTATGTGTTAATTTCAGGGCCTTCTCCTTGCGCCAATTCTCTATTTCCTGATGATTTCCCGAAAGGAGAATCCCTGGGACTTTATAACCTTCAAACTCCTCGGGTCTCGTATATTGAGGGTATTTTAGGAGACCTTGTTCAAAACTAAAAGACTCATTTTCTTGTGATTGTTCCTTACCGAGAACGCCTGGGATCAAGCGAGTAACGGCGTCGGTGATGACCATTGCCGGGAGCTCGCCTCCTGTTAAAATGTAATCTCCAATGGATAAATGCTCGTCGGCAAGATAGGTAAATATTCGGTGGTCAACACCTTCGTAATGACCACAAACGATAATAACATGATGGAGATCGCCAAGTTTACGAGCAATTCGGTAGTTAAATACGCGGCCAGCGGGCGTGGTTAAAATAACGTGCGAGCGTTTACTCTTCTTCATTTTTTTCCTTTCAAATTCTTTCTTAAGGGCTTCTATTGCACGATAGACAGGTTCAAACTTTAGAACCATGCCTACCCCGCCACCATAGGGACTATCATCGGCCTGCTTGTGCTTGCCTTCGGCCCAATCTCTCAAGTTGTGGATATTAATGGTAACTAATTTATTCTCGATCGCATGTTTAATAATCGAGTCATCGAAAGGACCTTTAAACATTTTTGGGAAAAGAGTTAAGATATCGATAACCATGGGTAATTTACAATTCTACAGTAATTTGCCTTTGATCTCAAGACCGAGATGTTCGAAAGCTTTCTCTGTTGCCACTCTTCCTTGAGTTGTTCTTTTAATAAAGCCTTTTTGGAGCAAGAAAGGTTCGATAACATCTTCTATTGTTCCTGGATGTTCGGACATTGCTGAAGCGAGGGTAGATATGCCAACAGGTCCACCTCTAAATTTATTAACTAGAACATTCAGATATTGCTGGTCGCCTTTGTCAAGGCCAATTTCGTCAACCTCCAGTAACTGCAGTGCTTCCTTAACTAATTCAGTGGTAATTTCATTTGCTCGTTGTACTTGGCAGAAGTCACGAATTCTCCTGATCAGGTGATTGGCAATTCGTGGTGTGCCGCGCGATCTTTTGGCGACCTCTTTACAGCTATCAGGTGTAATTGGGATATTGAGCAGCCTGGAAGATCTTACAACAACTTTTGTTAAGTCATTCTCGTTAAAAAACTCTAAGCGGTGGGTTACACCAAACCGATTCCTCATTGGGGCGCTCAAAAGTCCGAACCGTGTGGTTGCGCCGACAATTGTAAACCGCGGCAAATCTAGCCTTATCGTCTGTGCCGATGGTCCTTTACCCAAAACAATATCTAAAAAAAAATCTTCCATAGCGGGATATAATGTTTCTTCGACAGCTTTATTTAGACGGTGGATTTCGTCAATAAATAAAATGCTCCCCTCATTGAGGTTAGTAAGAATTGATGCCAGATCTCCTGTGCGTTCGATTGCTGGTCCAGAAGTTACCTTAATTCCACTGTTCATCTCGGAGGCAAGAATATGAGCAAGCGTTGTTTTCCCTAAACCGGGTGGGCCATAGAAAAGTACGTGATCTAGGGCTTCATTGCGCTCTTGTGCTGCTTGCAAGAAAATTTTTAGTGCCGAGAACAGACTTTCCTTAATTGTGCCTTTAAAAAAATAATCATTAAGAGTTGTTGGCCGGAGAGAATGGTTAAATTCTTCATCGGGGCGCTGGCTGTTGTTGTCGATATTGTTATTGTCCTGCGGCATGGTAAAAGTTTAGTAATCAAGGAACTAATGGCTCCCTATTACTTTAAGACATTCCTTGATCCTCTGTTCTAACGACAAACCCGGATCAATTTTTTGGAGAGCAGTTAATGCCTCTTGTTTAGTATAACCCAGAGTATGTAGGGCGCTGACCACCTGCTTAGATCCTTTATCCATGACTAATTGTGAAAGGTCTAGATCGGTATCCTCTCCCAGTTTAGATTTTAACTCCAGAATAATGCGGTTGGCGTTTTTCTTGCCGATACCGGGCACAGACGTGAATAGGAGGGTGTTGTTGTTGTTAACCGCCTTGGTAATTTCTTCCACGCTGGCCTGAGACAGGATACCCAAAGCTCCTTTAGGACCGATGCCTGAGATATCAATTAGAGATGTAAATAACGTTCGTTGGTTTAATTGTTTAAAGCCGAAAAGAACGAGCTGGTTTTCTCTAACGTGAAGATAGGTAAAAAGATCAATAGTCTCGCCTTGTTTGGTTTCGGTGAGCAAGGAAGTAGGGACTAGTGTTTCTAGAGCTACTGGCCCCGTGTTAACAATTAATGATTGTTGGTGTTTGTATTCAATAGTACCTTTAAGCTTAAAGATCATAGTCTAGTGTTTATGTCCCATGCTCAGTGTATATTTTAAATTTTGCGTTAACAATAGCCGTATATGCTACGGCGAGGGCATCTGCCGCGTCATCAGGGCGTGGGATCTCTTGCAAATTTAATAACTGTTTAACCATTTTCTGAACTTGCTGCTTTCCTGCTTGGCCGTACCCACAGGTCGCTAATTTAATTTGTAAAGGAGTATATTCAAGGATATCTAATTTGTGTTTCTGACTGACGAGAATAATTACTCCTCTTGCTTCGCCAACAAGCATTGCCGTTTTGGCGTTTTTACCGAAGAAGAGTTTTTCAACAGCAACGATGTCAGGTCCGTACCTCTTAATAAGTTGATTAAGTTCTGAGTAAATTTTTTCCAATCGCAGTCCCAGGTTGTTTTTGGATGCTGTTTTAATAACACCATAGTTTTGAGTTTTGAGTGGCGCCTGCCCCGTAGGCTTGCCCATCGGGGAGTTTTGAGTTTCAATTATTCCCCACCCAGTGGTAGCTAGCCCTGGATCAATACCTAGAACAGTAACACAACCCTGCGTATTGCTTTTCATTGTAAGCTATTATAAACCCAATTGTAGACTAATTGCTGCTTCTTGACAAGCTATGCCATAATGAGGCAGATTAATTGAAGAGAGTGAAAAGAATCTAATTACCCTGTACTACACAGGGTGTGAGGCTTAATTCCAAGAACGGATCCGCCAGAGGCGGACTGATTCGACTAGCTAAAAATTTTGCGCTAGGGCTCAAAATTTTAGAGCCTCATTGAGAAGGGGGTGAATTTTAATGCAGGATGATCAAATAAAAGATGTTAATCCTTTAGTAGATGATGATGTTGTGGAAGAGGAACAAGTAGTTACGCCAGAGGTGGATGAAGACGAGGAAGAAGATACTGAAGTGGAAGGCCTAGACTTAGGTGATGAAGATTGGACTGATGATGATCTCGAGGGTGATGACTGGGATTCAGATGGAGTAACTACTGAAGTAGAAGAATAACCATCAGGAGAAGTTGAGTAGATTCCTCGAAGGAGTTGTTTTCAGCTGGTTAGGGAGGACTCTCTGATCTTCCGGCTAGTTAGCGGTGCGCAGAGAGAGTCCCTAACAGGTGAAAGTAACGCAGACTGAGCTTTAATGGTATGTTAAGAAAAAAAATTGGAGTTGCGTAGGTAATTAAGTAAGGCTTTTCGTAATTACTTCTAAAGCTTTTTCTTTACTTTCCCATTCTCTAACTTTTACCCATTTGCCTTCTTCTAGATCCTTATAATGTTCGAAAAAGTGCTTAATCTTATTCTTAATCGATTCAGGAAGCTCGCTGATATCGGAAAGTGCTCCGTATTCTGGATCAACCTTTTTCCGAGGAACAGCGACAATTTTTTCGTCCTGACCAGCTTCGTCCTCCATGTTTAACATTCCTATTGGTTGAGCAATAATTACTGTTCCGGGAGCTACCGGGAATTTTGAAATAACAAGGACATCTACAGGATCGCCATCGTCGGCTTTTGTACTGGGGATGAACCCGTAGTTAAAGGGGTAGTTCATCGCTGTATGTAAAAACCGGTCAACGAACATGGCGCCAGTTTCCTCATCAATCTCGTATTTAATATTGCTTTCTTGGGGGATTTCTATTACAACGTTAACTTCGTCCGGTGCGTTCTTGCCGGCGGGTAGATCTTTTAAACTTGCCATAACAAACTTAGTATATCACGGAGGGCAAGGAGCGTGGTAGAATTGGCTTTATGGCAGTTGTTCTTAACGGGAAAAAAATAGCTGCGGAGATTACCCAAGAAATCAAGCAAGAAGTTGCAAAACTAGATCGACCTCCAAAATTAGCAGTATTATTGGTTGGAGAAGATCAGGCCTCGCAAAGGTATGTGGACTACAAAAGGGGGGCCTGCCGGGAAGTTGGAATCGGTTTTCAAGTAGTTAGATTGCCAGCGGGTGTTAATGCGATTAAGGTTAAGGAAGAGCTTTGCAGGTTAAATCAGCAGGTTGATGTGGATGGCTTGATTCTTCAACTCCCCCTCCCGGTTCTTGCAGGTGAAGACTCCCCTACCCCGATTTTACGCTTTACGCGGTTAATTAGTTCCCATAAAGATGTTGATGGGTTGAACCAAATAAGTACTGCTTTATTATCTTCGGAAATTTTTCTTCCCGCGACTGCCCAAGCAGTCATGCGATTAATACGTGAAACAAAGGTGAGCCTCGAAGGGAAAAAAGCAGTGGTTGTTGGTCGTAGTCAAATGGTTGGTAAACCAGTAGCCCAATTATTATTGCTAGAAAATGCAACGGTTACCGTGTGTCATTCCAAAACAAAAGATCTTGCCGCGGAAACCAAGCAAGCGGATATTTTGGTTGCCGCCGCGGGTGTGCCGGGTCTAATTTCGGATCGTCATGTAAAAGAAGGTGCGGTCGTGATTGATGTTGGATTTAATTGGATTAAGAATAAAATTACTGGGGATGTTTGTTTCCAAGAAGTAAAAGATAAGGCTAGTTGGATAACCCCGGTTCCTGGTGGTGTAGGTCCGCTAACGGTGGCCTATTTGTTGAAGAATGTTCTGCAGACTGCAAAGTGAAACAGGGGCGGGTTAAGTTCAACCCACCCCTGCCTGTTTGTGAAAGGGGCTGACCCAATTCTCTGTGCCGGGTTACGCGCTTTCCTCAAAGTCTGACACGATTGCGGCTAAATCGGCCGCCAGCACCCAGCGATAGTCGGAGGTCAGAATTACGAGATCGTTGGCCTCTAGTTCGGTCACGATAGTAGATTGATCTTCTGGGCGAGTAGCCAGGTCAGGAATAGACCCACTCTCATAGATAATCGCGAGGAGCGCGAATGCCCTCTCGCTGAGGTCCAGGCACAATTCGTCGATCGCGGCCTTGAGCAGCGTTAGATCCAAGTTTGGTGTAATCCCCATCATCTGGTCGAGGATGTCGCTGGCCCGTCCATAATCAGTGAGCACGTAGCTCTCCATTCTCTCATCATAGGTAACGATGTCGTATTTGAGGAGCTCGCTCAGCCCGGGGACTTGCCTTGTCTCGAGGTCCTGAACATCCATGGTGCCGCCCAGGCCAACGATTTCAAGGAAAAAGTCTTTGGCCGCTTGGGACCAATAGGTGCTGATTAATACCCAGCGGTCGTTGCTGAAGACAATGCAGCCGGCTTGGACTAGTTCGCTTATGAAAGGCATTGTGTCATCGTCGACCTGCCGTAGCGCCAAGACACCTCCATTACGGACAATGTCCGCGAACAGGCAGAGCGCGCCTGTGCTCAGGGTCAGAGGCCTAAATGCCCCAGCCAATTCTTCAAATCGGGGTAAAATCATTTTTGTTTCCTCCTCTAGAGTGATATGGGGGAGCTTTCTCCCGTTCAACAGAAAAATCAAAGTGCGAGCAGTATTCTACCATTTATTACCAATCGATGCAATGCTATAGGTGTGTCGTTTTGGGTTTGTAATTGCTTTTTAATTTGGGACAGTTAATTCTACGTAGGTTGTGAGTAGCGGTTAGGGTGCGAGGAGAAGATACACTAGACGTGAATCAAATCCTTTTTGTAACCGCTTGGTAGTTAATAATGTCGCTAAAAAGGCTGATTGATCCGCCGAATCGGCGGACCTACCTCGCCCACGTACTGGGCTGCACTTATTACGGGCGAGGTAGGTCAGTTGTGCCGGAGGGTCCCACTCTTATACCAGCAGGGAGGTGCCTGTATAAAAGAACTCCGGCCAGTAGGAAACGTGGCGGCTCGAACGCCGTGTAGCCCAGCCTGCCCCGGGAAGGCCTGTCTGTTTCTGGTGGCCTGCCCTGCGGTAGCTCGTAGAGCGAAGCAGGGTGCTGTGTTCCGCGAGAGGGAGCGTGCCGCCCCCTCCTCGCGGAAGGGGCGGCAGCTTTGCTGCCCAGATTTAGTAACCGTCGGCCATGTGGCCGAGGCGGAGCTTTACTAGCCGCTGGAGCGCCAGGTACCACCCGCGGCGAACGCGGTTGGAGCCGGGACACCCCTGGCAGGGTCGTGAAGTTACCGCCATCGGCCGGTGAACGCAACGGCCACCGTCTTTCGGGCAAGGTTCGGTGACGCAAGTCATAATAGTCCTCCCTTGTTCGGTTAGGTGGGTATATGGGACCTTTCCCCACCAAGCTTGACTAGGAGACCCTCGAGGTGCTTGCCCCCTAGTCGACCTGAGGCCTGCAGCCCGCGCAGGTACAGCATGTGTCGACAGTGAGAGCGGCAAGGAGCCGCTCAGGCTCGATATACGACTCACACTTTACGCAGAACCCCCATCTGTCGGTTTCCATATTCGCGAGTGCTTGCTGGGTTGCAGCAAGAGCGTTGCGCAGGATCACCGCAATGGCTGCCGAATTGTGTGCGGTCGCCGCGATGGTTGGACGGTCATCTGTGCTAGCTAGTGAGGATAGATTGGCGGCGTGTTCAGCTCCGAGCCGATCGAGCAGTGTGAGCAGTTGTTCCGCTTTTTTTAGCGCGACCGGCCGCAAGTAGTTGAGTAGCAGTGTCCGGGCGCTCTCAGATGGGATGTCAAGGATCTGTGGTACTGGAACTGGAAATGGTGTAGCCACGTTTACCTCCCTTAGATATATGGTCTCTCGGGACCCGAGAGACAGGTTATTAGAAAGTTAAATGTGCGATAGTTACCTCCTTTCGTTACTTGTGGGGCCTGTGTGCCCCATACCAATAAACGTGTCGACCGCGAAGCGGCAATTTTCTATTTACAATGAATTATAAACAGAAAGCTATCGCTTAGCTAGGTATTTATTGTTAATTTTGTAATGTAATAGCGAAATTTATTTCGCGATAATAGAATTGTCGCTAGATTACGAGGTTTTCTCATTTCGCGATAAGTAGTGCCGCGGTAATTGTGCGGTGTAAAAGAAACCAAGGGTTTCATAGTACACATTTTGTTACCGCGCGGCAAATTATAGTAAACTCAAACTCCCGATGTTACGTTGGGAGAAGTGGTGTTGGTAAGATGGGCCCGAGTAGTCTCGGGCCCATCTTACATCGATATTTCCTATATAGAGAACGGCTCTATATATCGTTGCCATATAGAGAAAAACCCAACCGTTGACAGTAATGATCAGCCCCGCTTAGTTTGCGGCGGGACTGAGAGTTATAAGATTGAGTTGCTTGGCGCACTCAATGATTAGCGGGTCCCCAATGCAATCAACTGGGACGTCATCGCTAAGAAATGTCGCGTAGCGCAGAACCACCGCCTTCAGCAATCCCGCTCCTCCATCCTTGTCAAGAATTGCAGCGGCCTGCGGGGTGAGCTTTACAGAGAGTTTGCTCCCCGTAGTTGGAGTTACTCTCACAAATCTTGCTTGCTCTAGTGTGTCAACAGTGTCAGTGCGGCGGATCATCTGCCACATTCCATTGTTAAACCACACTGTAGCCAGCAGCCTCAAAGCACCGTATGAGAGATTAGTATTTCCGCTACTCATTTGTCCCCCCTTACGTTGCACAGTCCATTGTTGGCTGGCAGATGTGGGCAAATGGATGGGCATTCCCTCGGTGGCTTTCTGCACTGTGTGAGCGGGCAAACGAGAACCCAACTGCCGCAAGCAACAACAGGTTCAAAGTCACGCGGGCCGTTGTGTATTTGTCTCTCAAACACGTGAATGAATCGGCCGTTTCTAACCATATACCGGCCGGTATATGGCACACACTGCCCGCGGTACGGGCAAACGGGTGGACAGATGTCTGGCCTGACATCGCACGTTGTCAACGGGCAAATCGTGCACCAAGCACTGCGAGGTTGGTCTGTCGTCGGCGTGATAACTTGCTTGGAACGACCACTTTCCCCAGTGGGGCTAATGTGACGAATTTCCCACACACCTGGTGTGGCTTGCACCATCCGGCGGCGTAACTGCGGGACGCAGCGGCCGCTGTGAGGACAGAGCTTCGGACACGGTCCGTGTGGTTTCCGGTCCGATTTGGTCGCCCAGCAAGAGGTGGTGTAAAAGTTTTGCGGTAGGAGATAGTTGACGACAACCGGGTCGCCTTCCCCCTCCACGGGCCGGACCACGGCGATCTTACCGAGAATCTCTTGGAGTTCTAGAGTATTCACGCGCCACCCCCAGGTACCTGTCTGCGGCAATTCACGTTGCTGCAGACGGTGGTGACTGGGTTTATGCACAAGCGTGTCAGGGAAATCTCGCCGCCGCATTTGGCGCAGGTCTGCCAAGTGTCATCTCCAATCTGCTCTAGCGCGGCGGAGATGTTGTCTATATTCCGGCGTAGGGTGACCATATCGCTGATTAGCATCGAGAGATTAGCGTGCGTCTCCTCGTAGCCGGCGTCGAGCTTGAGTGCTCTAATTGCTTTGGTGGCAGACGTAGCCGCCGTGATGAGCTGTTGGCGGCTCGCAGCAAGTTTCTGTTCCAACAGGGTTTTGATCAGGTCCCGCAGGAATAGTTTTCCATCCTGGACGGTAATGAACCGCCGGCAGGCGGCCATCAATGGCTCCGCATTGCCCGCCTCGAGTTTCTCGGTGAGGAGCCCCATGATTTCCGGGATTCGCGTTCCGATGAGGCCGGCTATGTTGTATCCGTCAAGCAGGTCGGAAATCAACAGTTGAGCTTGGCTCCTGTCGGCCAGTAGCCACCAGAGAAAATCCAGTACAGAGTTTTGTTCATCAGGTTGTCCTAAGCGTGTCATACGAACCTCCTTTTCCGTCTATGTTATGGGGCCTAAGCCCTACCAATAGAATAAACGCAAGCCGCAGACGCCTGCGCAAAACACGTGTAAGTATTCCTTTTACTACGCCCTCAACAAGGGCTTACCCTTTGTTTGGTAATGTGCTTGATTCGTTGCTATATCAGGCCAGTCTAAAGCAACGCTTTAGACTAGCCCTTAAGAATCAGGAATTAATGGTCAAGATTAACGATTTCTTGATCTCTAATTTCCGAATCTAATCTCCTTCTCTCGAAACTGTCCCGAAGTATACCATTATCGACCGTCTTTCCGCAATCTTCGACACTCTTAATTAGAGTTGCCGTAGTAGCGGAATTTATTCCGCGTCGGTGAACAGGCGTTTCGTAATTATTACAATATCCTTACTGTATAAGCTCAGTTTAAAGCAACGCTTTAAACTGCCTACTCTATCTTCAAATATACTCTTTAAAGACAGGGTAGGA
>JAHJGY010000007.1 GCA_018824115.1 Patescibacteria group bacterium | reverse complement strand
AGAAGTATGGAGCGGATTGATCCAAACGACTCCGGCAGTCTGTCTTCTAACTGGTGTACAAATGACGGGGTAACGATTAATGGGTTGGATGCAAACGGGGACAAGATTTTGGGTACGCCTAAGATACAGAATAGCTGTTACTTGGAAAGTCCAACTCCTGTCCTGACTCCGTCCCCGCAAACGTTGGCTACGCCAACAGCGGGGCAAGCTCCCACCTCAACTCCGAGCCCGACCTCAACTCTGGTTCCTACAGCGATACCATCTGCCACCGACGAACCAGAACCAGAAATGTTGGTTACCTATTATTACCCGCCACAAATAGTTGTAGGAGAAGGGTTTGATGTTTCAATAAATGTGGAGAATTTTGCGCCAAGCGTGGAGTATTATGTTAAATGGTTGTTGGGCGATGACGCGGCTGGATCAAAACTGTATGATGGTAGGACTCTAGGGGCGGACGGGGAATCTTGGCTGGCCTGGAATGCCGCTTGGAGTAAGATGCCAGTTTTAACTACTGATTCAATCGGGGCAGGTGCAATTACCATCAAAGTAAAAACGGACGACGATGTTCAATTGGGCACAAACTATATTAAGGTAAGACTGCGGCGGATTGATAACGATAAGAATATTGATACCGAGATTGGTGAAATTGTTGTGTTAGCTAGTGATGGTTTGCTCGTTATTGTTCCTACGCTGACGCCAACGCCGGTCGAAGAGAGAGCTGATTCAACAGAGTCGGAGTTGGTATTTACCTTTGGCTTGCCCACAGAAGTCCAAGTTGACGAGCCGTTCGAGATACCTCTGGCCTTATGCGGAGCCGAGGCCGATGTAGAATATTATGTTAAAGTCCTCGCAGGTTTGTCGGAGGGTTCTAAAATGTATGACGGACGGACGTTAGGAAGTGATGGCGAGAGTTGGTTAGCCTGGAATGTATTGTGGGGGAAAATGCCGGTTTTACAGATAGCGGAAAATGGTTGTGGTACGGTCGTGATTACTGCAAGTATTAATGTTGGTGAAGGACTTGGTGCGTATAAGGTAGTAGTGAGGCTGAGGCGCGTTGGTTCAAATAGTAATATTGATTCGTCTGCGCGGGTAATTCAGGTAAGGGATGAAAAAGTTGACTCAGAAACTACGAGCCAAGTACTGGGGGCGGTGCAAGTATTACCAAGAACAGGCAAGTCTTTAGAAGAACTAATTATTAGTATATCTGGAAGCTTTGTTAATCTACTAAAGGTAGACTTTAGAAGAATAAATAGCCAAGCAAGCTGGAAGCGATGATTGTGAGCATAGCTAGGAAAAGTTTGATCGAGAAGTCCCTTCTAGCCTGTAAAAATGCATAAACAGATTTTCCTAACAGATTGGTGGCATTAACACAAATTAGAGTTAAAAGGGCGGCTTTGAAGGTAATTGCTTGTCCTGCAAGTTCCGCGAGGTTAATAACGATAGCGTCGAGGCCCGAGAAAGAAGCGATAATTGAGCTGGCTAGGAAACCGGCTTGGCCAAAGAAGGCAAGGGAAACTTTGGTAACCAGTCTAATTGAAATCAAGAGGAAGGCAAACTTCACTGCTGGAGCAAGAGCAAAAATCCTATCTTTCACTTGATGTGTGCTTTCGTCTGGATCGTCTTCCTCTTCGGTGCTTTTCTTGGTTGTTAAAAAGAAAATACTGACTATTAGGGCGGAGAGCATAATTATGAAAAGTGTTGGGGTAATGGCAACCAGCCATTTGCTGTTAATAGGAGCGACGAAGGCGAAGATTGGCAAGAAACTAGTTAAATTGGCAATGATGGCGGCGGCGACAAGTTGATTAGTTAGTGTTGATCTTTTACTTTGCTGAGCTAAAGATTGGGTTGCAGAAGTAGAGGAGATAAAGCCGCCGATTGCACTGGTGAGCAGAACACCCTTTTTTTTCCCTGCGGCTTTGCCCAGGATGTAGCCAAAAATATCTATTCCGGTTACTAGGGCAACAATAAACCAGAGTTTAAAGGGGTTTATAATTTCCAGTTTTTCTAGGACTCCGAGCTGGATTTCGTACGCTTGGAGTACGGTTTTTACAGCTGGGATGTCGGTGATGTAGAATGCTTTGTTTGGGAGAAAAGGTAGAATAACTAAAGCAACGATTGCGAATCCCAGAAATGCTTCGATTTCAGCTCGTTTAGTCCCCAGAACAAGTTCTTTGGCTTGCTCTTTAACGGAGAGAATCAGTACCAAAATCACGGTTAAAGCGATAACGTACTCAGTTGAAAGACCCCCATTAGTGAGGAAGAATCCGATAATAAACGTGTAAAGAGCAGAGAGCCCGGTGGTCAAACCGGCTGACTTAACAAGGATAGTTTTGACTGCGTAGTAAGTACAGATGAGGACGAAAAAGGTGATGGTGATAATTAGGAAAAGGGCGGGGTTATTTGTTACACTTAAGTATCCCGCGGTGGCTCCCAAGAGAGACATGAGGGCAAAAGTTCTTACACCACCAAGCTTACCCATTCTAAAAGCTTCGGGGTCGTGTTTTTTTTGGTGGACCGATTCTCTTTCCAAGCCAACGATTCCACCGAGGATGATCGATAGGAGAAATTTTAGAGGTAGGGACAGGTGACTCATTAAGCCAAGTATAATCGAGTGCTTGTATTTTGTCTACAATAGGGGCTCATGATCTCCGGGGAATTTTTTAACCTCCGGGGCTTTTGGTGGGATTAAGGAATTAGAGTATTGAAAATAGTTAACTGTGTAAATAGAATAGGGTTAGGAAATGGATAAATTGCTGTTACCCAAAACTGAAGTTTCTAAACTGGTTAAGAGTTTGCAAGAGAGATTTAGTGTAATAGCTCCAGTAGAACGAAAGGGGCAAAAAGTTGTTTTTCGGAGATTGGAATCGTATGAGGATCCCTACTTGGATCTTGATTATACGTTAAGTATTCTTCCTCCACAAAAGATTGGAATTTTACCATGCTGGCAAGAACTGTTTGGTTTCAAAGTCGAGTCTCCGAATTTATTGTCCGAAACCGAGGGTCGGGAACAAGTTGTCTTGT
>JAHJGY010000045.1 GCA_018824115.1 Patescibacteria group bacterium | reverse complement strand
GGTTGGGGAACTACGGAGGGTATTGGCGAAAGGCTTAGCGAAGGTGCGGAAAGAGTGGCGCATTATAGATCGGAGGGTAAAAAGGGTCTGGGGTTAGCGGCGAGGAGGATCGTTGGTGCTGTGCCGGGCCTTGCTGGTTTGGAGACGGCGGCGATAAAGGCACAGCAGAAGACAATAAAGGCGAAGGCCGCTGGTACAGAGAGTGGGGTTGCGGGGATCTGGGATGATGCCGAAGTTCCTAAATGGAAAGTGGGCGGATTAATGCGTGCTTACAGTAATATTGGTGATAAGGTGGGTTTGGTAAATCGGGAAAGGAAGGCGGTGTTGGGCGGGGTAAACATGGGAGATATGCGAGCGGCAACTGGTAATAACAGCCGGAATTTTGTTAAGGCTTTTGGCGGTGATGAACCTCCAGAAGGCAGTGCCCCTTGGAAAACAATAGCGTATCGTAGAAGAGTAGGGGCGACAGTGAATGCGGTAATGGACGCGAAGGCGGAGAGGAAGCTAAAGGATGAAGGGTCATCGACGAAGACACTTAAGGGTAGACTGAGGCTAAGAGAATTAAAACGGCAGGAGCGGGTTGATTTAATAGCACAGTACGGCGGTCTTGAAGATCCGAGTAAGGCTGGCCAGGAGTACTGGGCGCATGGTGTGTCATACGCCGCACTAGAAGCCGCAAACAAGGAAATGCAAGGTACTGTTGTGGGCAAGGGGGACCTAGCGGCATACAGGGAGCTGGGTGACAAGGACTATACCCCTGAAGGTGGTAAAAAAGGTGGGGGTGGAGAAAGCGGTGGTGGTGGTAGAAAGCTAGCGGCAAAAATTCTTACACCCGCTGGAACTAGTAAACGGCGGCAGACGCCTGAGGGCGGGAAATTAGGCTAGGTGCACGTTTTATTAGACGATTTTTTCTCCCATTAATTCTCTCCTTGCTTGTTCTTCTCTTTCCTGTTGCAGTATTTTTAATTCGGCCGGGTTGGTGGTGATAAGTTGATGTTCATCGTTGGAGGCCACGACTTGCATGGCTACGTGTGATTTACCGGCGAAAAAGATGCCCTCACCGATATTGCAGGAAAGGAGAAGGTTTTTCTCTCCCTCGGAGAGGTAGAAGACATCCGCTAGCTGGTCAATAGCACTCGGCGATTGTTTCATTAGTATCCTAATAGCAGCGTTGTTAACGATAGCTTTTCCTTCTTCCCTAGTTAGGAACTCGTCGATGTTTTGAGTGATAGTGGTTAAACCCAGATAGTATTTACGGCCGCGTTTAGCTACTGAGTACATGAACTGGGCGCTGTCGGCGTATTGCATCATTAGCCAAGCTTCGTCTACTATTAGGAGGCGTTTCTTTCTCTCTTTTTTAATTCTGGTCCAAATATAGTCTAGGACAAGGAACATCCCTACCGGCCGGACATCATCGGGCAGATCCCGAATCCCGAAGATGATGAAAGTATTGTCAAGATCAATATTGGTATGCTGATTGAAGAGGCCCTTTGCAGAGCCGATAACATATTTTTCGAGGCGGTTGGCTAAATTCTTTGCCGCTTCATCTTCGGCTCCAAGGAGGACTTTATAGAGATCTTCCAATAGAGGTGGTTCTAAGCTGTGGGTTTCGGGGTTTTGAGTAATCCCTTTGAGGCGGTAGGCCATTAGCAGTGACTTATCGAGGGTGGCCTCTTGAGCGGCGTCCATCTCTCCCAGCATGACCTTAAGGAGGCTGTGTAAGGTTAATATTTTAATATTAAGTCCGCTTTCTGCACCAGCCCCGAATTCCTGGGCGATGTCAAAAGGGTTAATACGAGATTCGGAATTAAAGTTTAGGTCAATATAGGAACCGCCAATAGTGTCGCAAAGGGTTTTGTATTCATTTTCCGGATCAATGCCAATGACGTCTGTTCCCAGCATTAGCGAGCGCACTGCTTCTAGTTTTACCATATAGCTTTTGCCTGAACCTGAGATGCCAAAGACCACCGAATTCGCGTTTTCCATTTGAAAGCGGTCAAATATGACAAGAGAACCATTGTGTTCGTTAATGCCGTACATTATTCCCTGATCCGAAGAAAGAGAAGAGGAAGTGAAGGGTAGGGTGGTAGCAATGGAGGTTGTGTCCATGTTCCGGGATACTTTAAGAGTGTCGTTGAAGTAGGGGATGGTTGATTTAAATCCCTCTCCCATTTGCAGGGTGGCTTTTCTAGGTACAATTAAGATTGAATTTAGAATTGATTCAAGTTGATGGCAGGTTAAATTAAGCTTCTCGATATTTTCGGCTGGAACTGTGATGTAAAGGCCGAATTGGAAGAAACGCTCCCGCTCGGCAGCAATTTCTTCTTGCAGTTCCTTAGCGTCTTGCAAGGCTAGTTGGACGCTAGGATCTAGTATGCGTCCCTCCTTGTATTCGATGTTTAGTTCTGTTTCCAATTCGGTGATTTTTCGTCGCAGGTTTGATAAAACAGCTTTCGCCTCTACGGGATAATAGAACATACTAATATCTAGGGCAGCAGAGAAATTAATAAGAGGGGAAAGCCAGTTGGCACCTACTTCGCGAGGGTATCCGCTGATGAAGTAGGTTCGGTATAGGGTTTCCCCGATCTGAATATTGTTGAAGTCTATCTCAATTGCCGAGGGTGCGAGGAGGTCTTCCAGCCTTACTAGTCCACTAGAGAATTTTTCGGCCTGTTCGGCAGAAGGATCTTTTTGTTGTCCAGCCGTCTTGAAAAATTTGCCTTTAATAGTTTCGAGGATTCCTAAGATCTGGTTGCGAGGCGGGGTTGGCTGGTCGGGCGGTGGTCCGTCAGAGGTGGGCAATGGTTCGGGTGTTTGTGCGGTTGTTGTTTGTATTGGGGTTTGTTGATGTACTTTTGGTTGTGATGGTTGGCTGGATATTTGCTGTGTAGCTGGCCTGTCAGTAGCGTACGGTTCACCAGTAGCGGGCGATACAGACGGTGTTTGCTGTGCGGCCTGTATTACGGGTTCCGTGACAGGGGGAGTTGATGGAGTTTGCGTTCGGGATTCTGGGAAAGTGCCCGGCCTTGACTGGGGGATTGGTTGGGGTACAGAGGGAACACCCGCTGGCTTGGGAGTAGATTGCTCAACTGGTGTTACCTGGGGACTGGTTATCGGGGCCTGCCCCGTTGGAACAACAGGAGTAGGGGGGGTTGCCGGGGATTGCTCCCCAGTATTATCTTGTTTAAATTTTTGCAGCCAATCCAAATTAGCTTGTTAGCTAATTAGCTAGTTAGCTAGTTAGCTTTTAGGGTGTTAAGTGCCTTCCTAAAAAGCTAAGAAGCTACAAGCTAATAAGCTAAATCATGTTGTCACTGGTTTGACGAGGGGCGTAAGATAGCCTTCGACGTCACTGGTTAAAGTTTCTGTATCATCTATTTGGGGATTGTATATTCCGAAAAAGAGTTTTATTAGCTCCTGCGTGTTCAATCGATGTAATTCGATGCCTAGCCGCCGGAGATGCCAAGCGAGCTCTTGCTCGCGTTCGGCGAATATCTGCTTAGCTTTTTCCAGAGTTTCAGAATCATAAATATCTCCGCCTGTTTTCTTCATAAATGGCAGGGCTGGTTTGGACATGGTGACTTGATAATAGGGGATAACAACAAAGAAACGTTTACTAAGGATTGTGTTCTCAATTACCAATTGGCGGATGAATTTACGATATGCTTCCATTTGCCCTCGTAGAGCCTCAGACTGTTGGAGCTTTTCTTGTTGTTCCAGGAAACCGATGTAATGATCAATGTTAATCTGCCTGGTTTTTATTACGATTTGGATCGGGTAGCTGAGGGAGTTAACAAAATTGGCGTAGGCGAATATCGTGGCATCTTGTTCTTTCTCGGACAATAGGTCAAAGTTAAGAGCTGTTGATTCAAGGACCATGCAGAATCGAGGGCCCTTGACAATTATAAGGTCGTCTTTAATATCTAGTATGTCAAGAAATTTTTGGGTTGGACCGGTGTTGGGCAGCTTCATGTTGAAACGGCAATAATTTCGATTGGTTTTAATACGTTGCCAGACAATTCAAGTTCGATTATATCAAAGTTCATCCCCTCTTTTTGAGTTTCAATCCGGTAAATTCCGTTTGGGAGGAGAGCCGACACCAAAAATTCTCCTACCTTATTCGTTCGTAGTGCCCTTTGTGGTTGCTGTTCTTTGTTCTTTATTACTATTAGAGCGCCTTCGAGCGGATCGTTTTCTGTGTTGCGAACGATCCCCGAGATAGCATTGGGCTTGTCGGTAAGAAGAGGGATATCTTTCGCTTGAGGCACAGCCTTGATAATTTTGGGCTTATAATCTGATTTTGCTATTTTTTCCTTGCTAACAGTGATAGTACTTTCCACTCTTTGCAGGTTTTCAACCTGAGATAATTTCTTCACAAGCTCATTGGCAAAACGACTAATCTTTTCCTTATCCCTCTGCAGGTCTTCGAGTTGTCGTCGTTGTTGCTCAATGAGCAGTTCTTTTTCTTTGTTTTCCGAACTTAGTACGCAGACAGTATCTTGTAGTTTCCTCAGTTTATCCTCTTCTTTATGGATATGCTGGACCATCTCGTCCCTTTTATTCTTAAGTAAGTTGATTTTTTCTTGGTGGTCATGTACCTGCTGCCCCAAGTTCTTTATTTCTTGGGCTGTGCCGGTTTCGGTTTTGGTCTTAAGTTGTTGAAGTTGAGTAACTTTTGTTTTTAGAGTGTCTTGAGTTTGAGCCAGTTTCTCTTGGAGGTCTTGGTAGCCTGCTTCGAGTTCATGGATACGTGTTTGCTGGTTACTTAATTCTTCGGAGTAGGCTTGTTGAGTGTCTGCTTTGACCTCCTGTTCGGCAATTTTTTCGACGGCCTGCGAAACGGTTTCTTGCAGTTCTCTCTCTTTTCTTTTGAGTTTTTCTATTTGTTCCTCGTAGGATGCCTGCGCTTCTTTGAGTTCTATTTTTCTCTTTTCGATTTCTTCGGGCTGTGTTGGCGGGGGAGGGGCGATTGTTGTTGTGGCTAGCATAGTCTCTGTTTCCTGGAGACGCTTGATTCGTTCTTGTAAATCTTGTGATGGTTCAAAGAACCTTTCTCCTCTTATCGCAGTCGGTATAGGCTGAGTGAGTGTTTCAATTGCCGATTTTCGGGGAAGGGCGCGGTTTACTCTAAGATTGGAAATGTAGCGAACGCCGGGCGGTTTCTTCCAACTAGCAATATGTGGCCCAGATCCACTCTGATGACTGGTTGCCAGGGGTTTTATAGCGATGCTGTTAGCATTATCCTTCATGATGATGTTTATTGTAAGTTATTTATCTTTTCCAGAAAAGATTCTTCGAATTCAGTTAAATCGGTTTCTGCGCCCTCGCGCCAGAAATTGATAAAGTCATCCATTTTCTTTGTTGATTTTGACACCCTTTTCCTTCCAGCCTGCTGTGTGTAAGCTTTGTATCCAGGGGTCAGAATTGTGGGGATGATCGACTCTTTTTTCCAAATATATTGGGGGGTTGACTGCAGGGCAAGCGTAAAATTCACGAGCCATTCGTCCATTGAGCGGTCTTCAATTTTAGCTAACGCAAAAATTAGAGTGACGAAGCTGATTAAGGAACCCACGATGATTGTTGACATACTGATTGGTAGGGTGACTAGAATAGTAAAGACGACCGTGGCGCCAATAGCGAGGTAGATGAATTGTTTGGCCGTTAATTTCCCAAGGATGCGTCCCTGAAAGCCAGTAACATGTTGTGGTATCCGGTGTGTCTGCATCTAATGAACCCGATGTCACTTCGGGGGAATTAATCCGCCCCTGCCTGCCGGCAGGCAGGTCTAGCGAATCTAGCAACTCCCGTCGAAGCTCAGTTTGTGAGCAAGCGTTGAGACCGACTGAACAAATTCATTATAGCAAGTGAATTGAGGAATTGAAAAGAAGAGAAAGTTGGGAGCTAAAGATATGGGCGAGTCACTTAATCTTAACGAGTTGAAGATAGCCTTCTGGATTTTGGAAGGCCACCTTTCTTTTATCTGGTGAAACATAAAGGTCAGGGGCAGTAATGTAATTTGCCCTAGCCTTGAATTCGGCAAGTATGTGCTTAGTACCTTTTTCTAAGTCAAAAAGGTAGAGATACATTTCGTCTGCTTTTGCAATTTCGAAATAAACGAAATTGTTTTCGTTAATCCATGAGTATGAGATACCATAGGCAGGGCTTGCGACGATCTCGCTAATTGTTGACCTACTGTCATCGTCGCGGTTGTAAAGGATAAGGCCGTCATATGAGGCAAAAAGGATTTTGTTTTGGTATGGCTTGGGGTTAATGAGGTAGTCGGTGTAGTCGCTAAGCTTTTTAGCGACTTTAGTTTGAAGGTCTAACAGATAATGCGCTTGGTCAATAGGGAGCCCCGGGTCACTGATGGAGAGGATTACTTCTTGATCTTTAAACCACAGAACATTAGATACATGCGTAAGTTCCTCGTTGAGTGAGACGAATTGAGTAATTTCCTTTCTATCAAGGGAGTATCTAGACAGATATGTTTTTTGCCCGGCGATCGAATTTACGGTAAGAACTTCCTTGCAATTAGGAGAAAAATAAAAAATACCATTGGCCGAAGGGATGTAAAAGTTTTCTTGTTCCAGATTCACAAGATTTAGCTTTACATAGTGGCCCTTCTGATAATCAAGGCCGGGGCTTGCTAGAAGTGCTTGATAGTCGCACAGCCAAGCTATCCTTGCAGGCGTAAAGCCGAGGGGTATTTTTTGATCTCTTTTCCACGGGAACGCAGTGATCTTTCTGACACTCAACTCTTTTGGGTTTTCCTCGGCAAAGTAGAAGAGAGTGTTGCTGTTTACTCCCCAGGCGGCGGAAAACCCTTTCTTATTGCTGATTATAGACATTTCGGAAGATACTAGATAGAAAACAGCAAGAGTTGCGACGGCTAGGCCGGTGAGCAAAAGTGCTATACGCCATTTATTTTTGAGTATCTTGTTCATAGGGTGTTTTCGTAATGCCAAATGTCGTATTTTAGACTTGGGAAACTGGGGTCTATGTAGCTGTCGACCCAATTCCAATATTCGGCCCAGGTTAGTGTTCGAGCTAGGCAGTAAGTAGGATTATGGATAAAGACTTCTGATTCGGTCATGCCCGTAACCACAAGCCAGTGCCTGGGACTACCCCTGCCTATTGAACTTACTGGTCCATATAGGCAAAGGTAACTATTTAATTCTTCCATATAGGATTCCATAGTTGGGTTAGTCCCGCCGATAGAAACTTCTAGCAGACTTTCTCCAATAAAGTGAGGGCCTGCACAGGTAGAAATGGCGTACATAGTGTAAGTACCACATTGACTAATTGAGTATTCCCACACGTGTCTCGGATCTACCGTTCCGCTTTGATTGTAGAGGGCGTCACATCCAGAGCTTTGGCCGCAGCTTTCCGGATCGGAGGAACAATTAGCAGAACCTCCTTTGTAAGCAAAGAGCATTGCGGCCGAAGTAACATGGCACCACCGGTCTTGGGGTATATCGCAGTAAAGAGGTGGCTCCGGAGGGGCAAGTGAGCAGTCTTTATTGCCACCACAATCATATTCTTCCGCGCACTGGGTATATTTGGTAACGCCTGGGTAAAAGCAGTAAGAGCAATCTTCTTGAATGCGGACAGTTGTGGATGTGTTAATGTCAAAACTACCCTCGCTTGGCCGCTCACCAATCAGGGTTACAGTATTTTGTGTAGTTGTGGTTAGGGTTAATTCATAAGTGTGTTCAAATGAATCACCAGCAGCTAAGTCGCTAGGAATGGCTATACTGCCAACATTATCGTCGGTTAATTCTAGATTTGACAGGTCGTCTTCGCAATCGTTTTGCACAGTAATGGTGTAGCTAACCGTCTTATCTGTTTCGCTTTCTTCGATACAATGATCGTCTGTTATTTTAGTAAAGGATATGCATTCATGGAGTTGGGGTGAGCCGGGCGGGATAGTGCCCGGATCAGGTATTGGATCTGGGCCATAGTAATCGGTGAAAATAAACGGGTAGACTGCTTTGCCGGGGCAATCGGGGTCGTAAGTATCTAGATCGTAATTCCCTCCGGGGCGAGGCGACATTGAACCTTCGCAGAACTCTTTGTCGCCTACGGCCACCGGGTATTCGGAAAAGAAGCCTGGATGGAGGAGAGATCCACCGCACTCACACATGGGAGTAGCCCAGCATTCGGAAAGGGGTTCGTTGGGGCCAATAATGACGTAGACGGTACCGGAATGCACTTGCTGGTGGAGATTGCGGATAAAGCTGATGAGATTTTCTACTGGGTAGAATCCACCACTATTATCTCCAACTCCGAGCCGTACAATCGGGATCATCCCGCCGCTGTGGGCGGCACTAATTCCACTGAGCACCGCACTGGTAACAGAGCCATTGTTAGTTGTACCGATTTCTAGGGTGTAGCGCATATTGTTAGATATGGCGCGGCTGTAGAGAGATGGATTCCAATAATAATGGGCCGAATTAGCGCCCACCCCGGCGCCATAGCAGTCACCTGAGCAGACATACTGGATGTCGGTGTTGTTCATGCTTTGGGCTGCAAAAGCAGGATTGTGGTTAAAAACATTAAAAATTAAGCCGCCGATGATTCCATTGCCAGAGAAGCCAGAAATTTCCTGTCGGAGTAAGTCTAGGTCCCTATTAGTTTCATGCGGATACCATCCGATTTCGGTAAGAAGTATATCTTCATTGCCAATAGCGGTGTTTCTGGCAACAGCCATGAAATCACTGATCGATCCCCAGGTGGTGTTGTAGGCATTTCCGGCCACAGCGTGGAAGCTATGGAGGCTGTATTGAGGCCCCAGCTGAGCATCGAGGGAATTAGCAAATCCGGGAAAATGAGCGGAGGTCATATTAAAGGCTGGAGACAGGAATCTTATGTGGTCGTACCCTTCGGTGCCGAACTCGTCAAAAACAGCCCTGATATAATCGGCGAGATTCTCACTGATACACCCAACATCTTGAGCGTGTACTTGGCTGGCTTGAAAACTAGCTTGCCAAGCAATGCCGGTAATAAGAGCTATAGTCAGCAGGACGGCGATGGAAAGTATTCCTTTGTTAGTTTTTTTAGAGCGGTAGTACATTACTCGGCTGGCAAAGGGGATTGGTAATGCCCTTCCTTTAGACCCCCCACTAGAATTACCTGTTCACAACTATCTCCAACTTGTTGTTTTAGCTGGAATACGGGTTGAACAACGTCTAGGTTATTATTATCAAAGTATACCAGTTGCGGCGTGCTAAGTTTGGTTATATTTGCCGGATCAGTTTGGGCGCAAGTGTTAAGATAGATGCCTTCGTTGTTAGACAGGGCCGATTTGATCTCTTTAGTATCTTTTAAGGGTATACCAGATTGTTTTTCTTGATAGCTGGCATTGTGGACATAAAAACCAGCTAACTGGTTTTTATTGTCTATTTTCATTATCCGTATTGAGGTGGTGTTGTGGTAGAGCAAGGGCGAATTATCTAATAGCGGGTAGTAGTTAACTTTAACTATTTGGCAAGTTTCCGTCTCGGCAGGTACCAGCCCGAAGGCAGTCTTTTCTTCTAACGAGATGGCAAATTGACTGTCGGAAATTTCCTTAGCGTTTATCAATTTGTTGTTTATTAAGAACTGTCGGGAGAAATTTTGCGCCTCTTGTGTTGTGGGACAGCCTCCTTTTTGGGGAAGCCGCTCCTGAGCGTTAATGTCGAGCGTAAAGGAAAGGTCGTATGTTTCCTGATTATAACTTAGATAACGGTCGCGGGCATACCAAAAGATTCCTTCGGCTGGGGCCATAACACGGTCGGTTTCTTTAATTCCTAATGTTTCTTTTAGCTTATTAATACCTTCTGAATCGCTGAGCGAAGGGGAGGAGAAGGGGGTTTTGCTGTAGGTGTTCGCTGTAGTAGGTTGTTTAGTAGAGCCTTGCGCGATAGTGAACTTTTTATCACCGAGATTTGCAGTTTTGTAGTTTAGGTCCGTAAAGGGGGAGGGGAGCTTGGCGGTTGGAATCTGTGCTTGTTGCCGCTGCCGCCAAAAGTAGGCACTAGCTAACAAAAGTAACAGTAATATACTGGCGAGTAAGTATTTTGTTTGGCGTCTTTGTAAAGTTAGCATAGTGAGTGTGAATTTCTACGGGTTTGCATAGTAACAGCTTCTTATCTCGTCCTCTCTTCTTCTAACCGTACAGAAAAAGCGAGGTGGATATTCTCCGGCACAGCTTCCGTATAAATCTAATTCTGCTGGCGTACTGGTAAGCTCTCCTGGTGAGCCCGTATTACAGCGATAGGGATTTTCATCACAGCTGTCCGCATAGTAGGGTTGGCGGACGTCATCTGGTTCTTGCCAGTCGAGATAGTTTGGGAACGGAGGATCTATATCAGCGTCTACGTTTTGCGGATGCCATAGGCCAACGTTATTGTCGGGGATGTCGGCTAGGTCGGGGTCCTGCTGGGGGTTTCCTTCACGGATTGTGTAGTGCAGGTGTACATATCCCGGAGTGCCGCTGTCACCCATTAAGCCTAATAGTTTGTGTCGTGGCACGTATTCGCCTACTCCAACTCTAATTGAGCCGTGTGCCAGATTAGCATAGCGGGTGAGAAAATTAGGCTGGCAGTCATCATCGGTGGTGCTTTGAATTTCTACGTAGTAACCACGACCAGGATAGTCAGGGGCGCCGTCGTTGTCGTAATCCGGGCTTTCCCCAACATGGGTTACATGACCGGCGTGAGTGGAAAATACCTCCGGGCTCCAGGTAGTACCTCCCGGAGGTGTAATATCGATACCCGCGTTTATCCATTCTGGATCTATTTCTGTACCACAGTTTAAATAAGCCCCTTCTTGTTCGAGTGTCTCGTAGCGCGGGCCATAGATATCTGCCAGAGGATTGCTCCAAACCACAGTATCCTCGGCGTTGATGTCCTCGATACCGCCCCAGTCTTGACTAACGACACCCAGGTTTGGCCAGCCGTAAGGCAAGGCTTCGGCGTCGGTAAAGCAGGGTGCGGTGTCGTATTTGCAGGGAGGATTCTGAGTTGAGAGTACCCCCTGGCCAATCCAAAAAGAGAGCAGGTCTACTGAACGGGTATTGGCCCATTGGGCATTGAATTCGAGATTAGCTAAACGGTCATCGCTGGGCAGTTGGTTAATATACCAATCCAGTTCACTTAAATCTGTTATCTCGAAGTCGGCGAAGTGATCGTTGCCGTCAGGGCCAACAATAGCTGGAATGACAGTTATCAGTAATGTGATCTCGGAATTTCCATTTTCCGTATCGTAGGCGGCAGGGAGAGGAGTGAAGATTAATTCCACTCTTCCTCCGTGAGTATTGGGCAGGGGAGTTGTGCTAAGATCGGGCAGATAGATGGGATCTTTCTCTGTATCGCGATCCGCTCTTTCGTCGGAGAGAATGAGTCTGGTTTCTTTGTAGTCAAGAAAGTCAGGGATATTTACGGAGAACTTAATTATACTGTTTGGGTCGTCTTCGGAGAATGGGACAGCCGGAACTGGATGACTGCTTAAGTTTTTAATATCCAGCGTGAGAGTAATGGCGTTGCTTTCATATTCTACTGTGTAGATATTCTCGCGTTCGGTCCACTCATAGACTGCGCAATTGCGAGCCGAATTTGCATCACTGTCGGGCATGTTATAGATACCGCTGGGAGGCATGGGGAAGGCACAGTGTTCTTTTTGTTTACAGCAATCGTCCAGTTCGGCACAGCCGCCTCCATTTCCGTCACAAAGCGGGTCGGTTGGGGGGCTGCCGAGGCTAGTGTCGCAGCTGCCGAGTACAGGATAATCGCAGTCATCAAGCTCTTCTTGCAGTCGCTCACAGCCGCTAAAGTTGCTTTCATCGCAGGGATAGCAGCAAGGCGATCCGTCTGGGCAGTTGTGACCGACATCTGAGTAGGGTATATCACAATGATATTCGAATGTGTGTACGTCCTGGGTGCAGTTACAACATTCGGCCGTTCCATCGGGGCAGGGAGACGGACTGTAAGGACACGCTGCGCCGCAGTTCGCGCCACTGCCACAGTTAAGATTGCTGCCTTCTGTTTCTCGAATTAGACAATTTGCCGTGAAGGCGCCCCCGGGAGGCGGGGTGCGGGTACGATGACTTTCTTCGAATGTTTCTACGCGGATTGCCTTACGGCAGACATTCGGTCCGTCTCGGTTAACACAGCGCATGCCATCGGTGGTGTTGCAGATTTGTCTCTCTACGGGAGCCATGTCGTTACAGTAACCAACGTGGAACCCAGGCGGTTCGTCACCTGGGAGGCCGATAGTGCTGCTATCGAAGATGGGTTCTCCTTCGAAATAGTGATTGCAGCCGTTGAGTTTGCGTAAATAGGAATTCCAGAAAATTCCAATTCCTTCGGTACTGGCTGGCGCGTAGATAGGACTGCACATACGGTAATGGTCTCCGAGATGTTCTGCTTTGTTGCATTCCTCGCCAACCCAGGAAAGGATGTTAGCAGAAGGAACTTGATAGCGGCAGGTGTAGGGCCATTGGTGCGTGCCGCTGGCGTTTTCGGCGGACTGGCGTTCTTCGGGGGTTAATCCTCCAGTGCATGATAGGACTTGAGATGGGGCGTAGGAGCTAACGGGGTCATACAGTCCCCAACAGAGATCACGCGGACTTACGGTGTAGGTGTCCAGAGGGCATTGCTTAAAATAAGGGTCAGGTGCGGGAGAGGTTCCCAGACAGACGTCATCCCAATCCGGAGGAAATTGACAGCCGGAGCTTAACCAACCATCGACCGAAGGGGGGGGGTCTTCTTGACCACAGCCGGCCATTGACTCGGGCGGAGGAATACAGGGAATAGTGCTTTCGGGTGTTGGGCTGGGGGTTGGAATAAGTCCGGTAATATCCACGGCATCTCCCAGGGTCCACCCAGAGATAGCAGTGTATTCACTAGGCGCTCCTTCAAAGAGCCCGTTTTCCCATGTACAACCTTCAAGCAAACCATCACAGCAGTCTAGATCTCCACCTGGCTTAGCCTGGAAAGCTATTGATGCTTGAGCATCATCATCTGCACCGGAGATAAAATTGTAGGGCCGGAGGTCGTCACAAAAGACGCCGCATTCACAGTAGCCATCGGATCCCCAGCTGCAATTCTCGTAGTGGCCGCAGGTTGTTCCATCTAGATACCTGCCGCTGGGCCACCAGTATCCAACGCTTAGGCCCCCGCCCTCGTCTGGATGGACACCAAAGAAAGTAGTTTCTGTTAAAGCGCCACGGCCCAGGAGAAAGTCTCCTGCCCTTTCCCCGTTTTGGTGTGTGCAGATCCGGTCGCCGTCAAGGTTTAATCTCCACTGCATTTGGTATCCGTCTGCGGTGATTTGCAGAAGGCAAGTTTCTATAGTACTCTGCCCCGCACAGCCCTGTGGGTTGCTAGGTTGATAGCCCGGATTTCCTTCGTAGTCAGTGAGACAAGTGATAGCAGCGGTACGCCAGTGGCCGTCACATTCTTCGTACATATTAGGAAAATCAGGCCCGCTTGCGGATGCCATTTCCCAGTCGCACTGCGTATCTCGATCTCCGGGTTGGTGCAATTCATCTGGGGGGACATCGGGGATGCAGTTTGCAGAAAAATCGCTGTCGAGCTGAATTAGGTCTCCTAGGCTTAAGTAGGGTGGCGGAGTAGGTGATAGTCCCGGAGAAGGAGTGGCGGTTGTAGGACGGGGGATCTCGGCCCCGCCTTGAGGAGTGAATGGTCCCCCGGAAAACCAGTCATTAAATTGCTGTTGCACGCCTTCGAAGAAGCTACGAGTTGCGTCTCCAATACCGCCGAATAAGCTATTTTGCGACGTTGATGATTGAGCGAGCAAGCGTTGGTTTTCCGAACCCTGGGCTTGAGCTATAAACGGGGTTAATAGTAGAATAGCGAGTAGGGTGGTAAAGAGTCGAGGCGGCTTCCCGTTCATGAATCAAATATAGCAGGATTAGTTAGTGTTCGCAAGAGGAACTAAGACCCAATATGCTAAGTAAACTAACAGCTTAACAAGCTAACTAGCTAATTAGCTAATTAGCTAACAAGCTAGTCTTATGACCATTGGATTTGTAATCGATAGTAACATTGATTTTCCTGGTGGTGTACAACGTTTTGTGAAAGGTTTATACAAGTACATTACTTCTGTTGGGCACCAAGCTGTTATATTCACCGCTGGCCAGAAGGGCAAAGCGGAAGGCTTGGGATTTAATGTTTTTCGTTTGGGGCGGGAAAAACGGCTGCCTGGCAGTGGCGCCGACATTTCTGTTTTTGCTGATTGGGTTGACGGAGTTGAGTTAAGGGCACTTTTAGTGCGGGAAAAAGTAGACATTCTACATTTACAAGGAATATTTGGAATCCTAGGGGTTCGTTTCCTAGACGTAAGTGATTTACCCTCTTTAACAACTTTCCATAATTTTTTAGAGACGGAAAAAATACCTTCTCTCGCTAGAATTCTGTTTCCCTTAATTAGATACTATGTAAATAAAACTGATGTGAGAGTTGTTGATTCGGAAACTGCTTATGATTTGATATCAATGATTGCACCAGGTGAATATCGGATCATCCCTCCCGGGATTGAGGTTGCGATGTTTAGACAGGCGGAAATGAGGCGGGTGTTTCCCAAGGAGTTAGTTCAGATTTTATATGTAGGCCGTTTAGACGAGCGGAAAGGTTTGCTTTATCTACTTAGAGTACTGTCTAGTATTCAAAGGCAGTGGCCGCAGGTAGCGCTAGCAGTAGTTGGCAAGGGGCCTTTGCACCAGGAAGCAACCGACTTAGTTAGCCGAGAAGGAATTAAGAATGTTAAATTCCTGGGCTTTGTTCCCGATAAGGATTTGCCGTTGTACTATCGGGGCTCGGACATTTTTTGTTCACCGGCAACGCACGGGGAGTGTTTTGGGATTGTCTTGTTAGAAGCACTGGCGGCCGGGTTGCCGGTTGTAGCTTTTAATAATCCGGGCTATCGGAATATTTTGGTCGGAAAAGGAGAGAGATTCTTGGCTAAGAATCGCGATACTGCTAGTTTGGCGAGTAAGTTGTTAGAATTGATACGTTGCGGGGAATTGCGGCAGAAAATGGCGGTCTGGGGGAGTAAAGAAGTGGAGAAGTATGATTGGGATGTGGTGGGGAAGAAGTATGTGGAGATTTATGAAAAACTCAAAACTCAAAATTCAACCCGTCCGCGACCGAGTCGAGACGAGGTCGGGAAACTATAGTGTTTGTCAAGGCCGAATCAGGTCCGTGGAGTTTCTTGCTGCATGATAGAATCGGGATATGCTTAATTTTAACAGTCCCACCTATGGTAAATTGAGTCTTGGGCAAATGATGGAGAGAATTCTGAATTATATTAGGTCTAAACCAGAATATAGTTATCGACTGGTTATTGGTACAGATTCACAGCCAAAAAATTCCAAACGCTTTGATTTCGTTACGGCGTTTGTTGTTCATCGGGTAGGTGCGGGAGGAATTTACTTTTGGTATCGATTAGTTGAAGAGCGAAAGTACCACCTTAGAGCAAGGATTTATCGAGAGGCAATGCTGTCTTTACAGTTGGCACAGAAACTTGTGAGTTTTTTCCCAGATACAGAGCTTTCTGGATACTCATTGGAAATACATGTCGACATTGGTACCAAAGGCGAGACGCGGGCCATGATTTCTGAAGTGGTAGGCATGGTAAGGGGGATGGGCTTTGAAGTAAGAACGAAACCAGAAGCTTTCGGAGCAACTTCAGTGGCCGACCGTTACGCTTAATTATAACCGGTACCTACTCAAGGATTAAATTGTTATGTTCTCAAGAGTTTTGGGGAAGATAGTTTTAAGTTTAATAAAAGCTGCTGTGAGCACTTCGTTCGTATCGGGCTTGTTTAGTGTGTCAGCTGATAGTATGGTTGACTACAGCAGGTTTCGTTCGCTGCCCCTGCCATCTGCCCTACTGCATATTCAGGTGAATACAGAATTAGTATCAGGGGTTTTAGGGGGATCTCTGTACAAGGTAGTGGTTGATATTTCTGAGAACAGAGAATTTGTCTATCGCGGCGAGGAATTAATTAAAGAGAGTTACGTGTCCACAGGTTCGGCAACTAGGTTCGCGATTCCTTATCATACGCCGCTGGGTTATTGGAGGATTATTTCTAAGGAAGGGACAAGTGGTATCTACGGGCCTTATTTTCTAAGGTTAGCATTTTGGAGCGGGAAGGATTTCGTGCGGACAAATATTGGTTTGCATGGGACAGACGAGCCAGAATTCTTAGGAGAAACAGCATCGCATGGCTGTATTAGGCACAGCAATCAGGATATTCGAGAGCTGTTCCAGCTGTTGCCTGTGGGGACAATAGTGGAAACAGTAGAATAAGAGTGTTCGTTTTGTTACCCTTTATATTATGAGACGGTTATTGTATGCGCGTATTGCGTTAGTCTTGGGTCTTTCTTTGGCTATTATTACTGCTACACTAAGTTTCTCCTTATCGGTATCCGACGAAATTATATTGTTCTCGGTTCGGGAGAGTCAGTTCAACGTTTTACTTGCTAGCATTAAGAGAATACAGGGAAGACGAAATGCCTTAGTGGAAATGTACGAGCGGGTAGATTTATATATCCCGGGCATCTCAACCGCGCAAGCAGACTCTTTTTTTAGCCAATATAAGGCGGCTATGCGTAAGCATGATTTCCAGAAGGCAGAACGGTTTTTGGGGATGGCAGAGTTGTCGATTAATGAGATTTTGGTTAACCAAGAAAAGTTAATTCCACAGGAGGTTCAACGATTAGAAGAGCGAGTACAGGAGAGTTTTCGAGAGGCAGAAGAAATGTTTGTTAACCTTAGCCAGTTAGATCAGCAGTATTTCCAGACTAGTAATAATAGTGCAGATGATCACGAGAGACATCGGGTTTTGAGAAAGTTGATTGTCCAATTGGCAGACAAGATATCCGAACGGCGGTTGCAAATGGAGGGAGCGATCAAGAGCGTTGTCGTAATTAAGCAAGAGAGAAAACTTAATATGTACGAGGATGAAAATCTAATTCACACAATCCCCATTTCTCTGGGTCGGTTGGGAAAGGAGACGAGAACGGGCGAATTTAAGATTCTTGATAAAATTGAGAAGGTTTGGGGCTACTATCAGATCTGGATGCCTTACTGGATGGGTGTCTACTTTGCTGGATCTTCTGAAAATGGCTTACATGGTATTCCGTGGGATGGTACCGGTTATCGATATTGGGAAGATGATATTGGGGTTAATAATGTGACCTATGGTTGTGTGATGGCAAATGATGAAGATATGCGTAAACTCTTTAGTTGGTCCGAAGTGGGAACCCCGGTGACGATTATTGACTAGCAGTATTGGGGCAGAAGAGAGAAAATAGATTTAAGTAATGCAAAACCATACAGCCTATCGTCTAGCGACGCTGATTTCGCGAATATCGGGAATTGCTACCCTAACACCTTTAGCTATTGTTACGCTGTTTTTCCAAAGGGATCTTAACCTGGATTGTAAAGGCGTCTATCTGGCACTGTTTCTTATTATCGGCTGGTTGGTCCCGTGCGTGTATTTTGCTATTGCTTTGTATTGCGGCTGGGTTAAAGATATTGATGCTACTAACCGCCGCGAGCGATACGTGCCATATGCTGTGAGTTTTGCCTGCTGGTCAGCCCTTTTAGTTATTGCAGTAACCAGTTTAACAGCGGAGTTTTTAGACTATTTCTTTCCAATATATCTATTACAGGGGGCTATGTTCCTAATTACCTTCAAATATAAAATTAGTGTTCATGCGGCTCTTAACACTGTTTTTTATTTGCTTCTTAACCAGGCAGCCAGCTGGAGATTCTGGTTTCTATTTCCGGTTGTTATTATTGTTTGCTGGTCGAGATGGTTGTTAAAAAAGCACACGATTGGACAATTAATCTTGGGGGTAGCGGTGGTGGCGATCATCTGGTTTGCTCATAGCCTTATACTGTAATATAATAGTTTGATCTATGCCTAAAGAATCAGCACTAAAACTAGAATCAGTAAAGTTACTCTTGCCGGAAGAACTCCCCTTTGAAAAGGGGACAGGCTTGGCTAATCAAGATGCGTGTAGCCGTCTGATGTTTCAGTTGCTTATTGAGCGGGCGTTGCCCAGTTATGTGTACGAAGAGGAGTTTGAGGATGAGTCCGTACTTTAGTCGTTGATCTCGGCTCAACAATCACCTGTGTACTACTGCGCCGGCAGGCATAATAAACCGGTTCTTCTAGTCTAATAAATCCCTAAAGGAGCTGGACGAGGGGGATTGAGTTGGCTTGGTATTTAATTCTGGAAGCTGTCCGACGAGATCTAAGAGTTCGTTAGCAGTAACTTCCCTTAGCGTCCCTTCTAGTGATTGATAGATGTAGTACTCCTTGGTTGTAATACTAGGTTTTTCTAATTGGGCGTAGATAATAAAGTTGTTGCTATCGTTTAAGGTCTTATACCCAAATAACTCACCAGCTGCCGGAAAGATATCCTCTCTACCCTCGGGTGCCCGACACAAAGTTGGTGACCCTTTAACATCAGAGATATCAAGGGGTGTTGATGGATATTTATTAATATTATCTACGTAGCTTATTTCTATCCAGGTAATGCATTGGCTCAAATTAGCTTTGAGGACAGCGTCCCTCGCGAGTTTGATTTGTTTCCCGAGGGTGATTTCTAAAAGTGTATCAATACTTTGGTATGATTCAGGGGCGGTAACGTTCACCGGTTCGTTAATATTTGTGTTTTTGATATCCAAATTAACTTCAAGCCTAAGATCCTGGGCGAGATAGTTGAGATAATCAGACAGGTATAATTCGTCCGGGGCGTTGTTTACAGTACCGAGGACATTGGGTAGTACTTGTGTTTCGGAAAGATTTACAATAGTTGCATTGGCCGAGATCCCACTGAGGTAGAGCATATTTTTGTCGATGTAAAAATGGATTTCGGCGCTGTCTAAATAGGCGAGTATCTTATCGATTTCTTCCTTATATTCTCGATTATTAAAGTTTTTCTCGAAACTGCCCATTATTTCTTCTTCGCCAGATTCTTCGATGATTGCGGGTAGTGAATCAATAATCTTGTAAAGGAATTTTTGTAAAGTATTATCCTGTTTAGATAATGAGAAATGCCATGTCCTCCGACCGTTAATAGTTTCATCTTTACGCTCAACTTGGTCGAGAATTCCACTACCAATGATGCCGTAAAGTGTTTTTTGGGATGTTTCTTCCTTAAGTTCGGATATTTGTTGAGGCGGTGCGATATTCCAGGGATTTTCCCAATTGTTGGCGCTCCAATCTGTGGCAATATCCCCAAGGTCTACGGCAAACCAAAGATTCAATACTTGCTCCTGCGGGAAGTCTATTAATGTCCATAGAAAATCTAATCCCTGGACATCTTTGATTTTAATATACAGTATCCGGTCGACAAATTTCCCTTCTACCTCGGCGTTCATCGAAGAGAAGAGGCCGCCTTGGTAGAGATCGGAGTATAACGGGTCATCAAAAACTGGTGGTGCCAAGCTGATTCTTGTTCGAAATTCACCCTTAGGGTTTTGTGGTTGATTTAGATCCAGAGTGCTGTTTGTCTCGAGAGAGAAATTAATAGATGATTGTGATGCATTATCTTGGGGGCCAATTTTGATGGCGAGAGAGGTCTGGTTTTGCGAGCTGGTAATTGGTACCGGCGTTGAGGTGATGGCGTTAAGGAGAATTTGAGAATTAGATTTTGGTATCAATGGGATGCGGGAAGTCAGGCTCATAAGCGCAACTTTTTGTTTCGAGTTCAAAAAAGGAAGTTTGTAAAACAGGCTTGTGGCAGTTATTGTGCCCAGTATTATGGTAATGATAGCGCAGATAAAAGCTAAAGCGATGAATAGAAGAAGGAGTTTTCTTTTTGGAGAATTGGAAGGGAGGAGTTCTCCAGAAGTAGGGGCAGGGGCTGTTTCATTGGCGCTTTGCGGGCTAATCATGCTAGAATTACTTTACTAAGATAACATTGATTTAATTCGAGTGTCAATCGGACGTAAAATGGTACGCATGTGACATAGTTTGATTTGTAAAGTTATACTTTGAGAGTAGTGCCTTTTTAGCACACAAATCTTATGAATCAGGTGAAAGTATTAAAAGTTGCCGTTGGTGTCTTTATCTTCTTGTTCTTAGGTTTTGGGCTAACTCTTTGGTTAACACAACCAGTGGCCGTGTATGAGGGATTGGCAAAGGTATCTTCTGCACTAGGGGTGGAGGATGATTTAAGCTTGGAGGAGGCAGGCCCTAAGCTGGTGCCGGTATCAGAAGATTTCTCTTTAATTATTCCCAAGGTCAGCATTAATGTTCCCGTGATTGCCGATGTTGACGGGGGTAACTCAAAGGAGTATCTCTGGCGGGTTACGCAGGGAGTGGCACATTTTAAGCATCGGCAGTATGCGAATGTAACTGTGGATGGCTCCTTGCCGGGAGAAGGGGGGAATATTTTTCTATTTGGCCATTCTCAGATCCCCCTCGGGGATACCAGTGACTATCAGGGAGTTTTTAATGACTTGCCTACATTAGTTCCTCACGACAGAATAGCCCTTCATTACCAGGGCGAACAATATGAATACCAGGTGGCTGAAGGCAAGGTGATTTCTAAGAAGGACTTAACTTATTTAGAAGCGACAGTAGAAGAAACCTTGACCTTAATGACTTGCTGGCCGCTGGGATTGGATATCCAACGGTATATCGTGCGGGCAAAAAGAATAGCTTTTTAGCTGATTAGCTTGTAGTTGTTTGAAAGGCGGAGGATTGAATTTCCTAACAAGCTGGTTGGCTGACGAAGCTAATGAAGCTGATTCCTTTATGCATGAAGCAGTACTTTATGACAAGCTGGAAAATGGTCAAGTACGGTGCAAGCTTTGCGCTCATCGGTGTCGAGTTGCCGATGGTAAGCGGGGGATCTGCGCGGTTAGAGAAAATAACAGCGGCACGCTTTATTCCCTGGTTTACGGCAGGGCAATTTCTGCCAATGTTGATCCGATAGAAAAGAAACCCCTGTTTCATTTCTTGCCGGGTACAAGAAGTTATTCTATTGCCACCGCGGGGTGTAATTTCAGCTGTGTCTTTTGCCAGAATTGGCAGATTTCTCAGATTACTAAGGGTCCTAGGGGTCAGATTGTTGGGGAAGATCTTCCCCCAGACAAGATTGTTGAGCGGGCGATGAAGTTAGGTTGTCAGTCAATTTCCTATACTTACACCGAGCCGACAATTTTTTTCGAATATGCTTATGATACGGCTAGATTGGCACAAAAGGCGGGATTAAAGAATATTTTTGTGACTAATGGGTATCAGACACCGGAGACAATTGAACAAATGGTGGGAGTGATCGATGCGGTTAATGTGGATCTGAAGAGTTTCTCTGATGAATATTATCGCAGTTTGTGTGGTGGGAGGCTGGCGCCGGTGTTGGATTCAATAAAACTAATGTATAAGAGGGGTATTTGGGTTGAAGTGACTACATTAATTGTACCCGATCAGAACGATTCGCAAGAAGAAATTACTCAGATCGCCGAGTATTTATGTGGCATTTCGAGAGATATTCCTTGGCATATTTCGCGTTTTTATCCACAATACCGGATGGATGAATCCTGCCCGACAACGCTAGAAACCCTGTATAGAGCCTATGAACTGGGTAAGAAGGCAGGGCTTAATTACATTTATGTGGGTAACGTGCCCGGCAATGAATATGAGAATACCTATTGCCCTGGTTGCGGTGAAAAGGTGATTGGGAGATTCAGCTATTCGGTGGAGAAATACTTGCAAGGGGAAAAATGCCCAAAGTGTGGTGAAAAGATGCCATTCGTATTATGATCGATTTTCAAGCCGAGCGTGAACAAATGATTAATGAGCAACTGATTGCTCGCGGCGTAACGGATAAAAGGGTTTTAGATGCATTTCGGCGAGTTCCGCGGCATGAGTTTGTTCCAATACAGTATCGTGACGAGGCCTATGTTGATCACCCCTTGTCGATAGGGGAGGGACAAACAATCTCGCAGCCATATATGGTAGCCTTGATGACGGAGGCCTTGAATCTGGCTGGTAAGGAGAAAGTGCTGGAAATCGGTGCGGGATCGGGTTACCAAGCGGCGATTTTATCTTGTTTAGCCAGAGACGTTTATTCGGTTGAACGACTGCCAGAGTTAGCCTTGGAGGCCCGAGAAAGGTTGAAGAGGCTTGGTTTTAATAATGTAGAAGTTAAAGTAGGTGATGGCACATTAGGCTGGGATGAGTTTGCCCCTTATGACGCTATTATCGTCACCGCTGGCGCTAATCAGATACCTAACTTATTGCTTCAACAGTTAAGTGATGGTGGGAAATTGGTTATTCCAGTAGGCAGCATATGGTTTCAGAATTTAAGGCTGGTTACCAAAAGTGGCGATGAATATCTCGAAGAGAGCCTAGGTGGTTGCCGGTTCGTCCCTTTAATAGGAGAATATGGGTGGAAAGAGGGTGTATAATAGAGATACCCGCCAACGGCGGGTTAATTCAACTACGTAAAAACCGGCGTTACCAACTTGGTTTTTACTAGTTGTCATTGAATGCAATTTTCGGAGGAAGAAATTCAACAACTGATACGAGCGTGGATATCCATTTCTTTGGCTTTCGCGATTATTTTTGCCAGAAGGTTCGTAGGCCTAGGGATTTTATCCACCTTTGCCCTTTCCTGTTTTACAGTTGGGATTTCCTTTGTCTTGCATGAGTTGGCTCACAAGTATCTTGCGCAGAGGAATGGCTGTTGGGCAGAGTTTCGTGCCTTTGACGCTGGCTTGGTTCTTGCTGTTGTAATGGCATGGATTGGCGGGTTTGTCTTTGCTGCTCCTGGTGTGGTGGCAATTTCTGGGTCAACTACAGATGAAGAGAGCGGCAAGATCGCCGCGGGTGGTCCACTTACGAATATTATTTTAGCTGTGATGTTTATTGTTGCCGGACGAGTTTTTCGGCCAATTCTTCTTGCTAGTTATTATCAGGGACTTAGTGTTTGGCTGTTTTTGTTCTTTGCCTACGGGCAGTCAGTTAATTCCTGGCTAGCATTTTTTAATCTCCTACCTTTTGGCATCATGGATGGTTCAAAGATCAAGAATTGGAACTCAACGGTATGGGGGATGCTGACACTAACTGCGTTGATCTTGGTATTTTTTGTCTAGATCCAGATCGCTCAATTGTTACTCCCGACGATCAATTGGCAGTAATGTTATTATTTAATGGATGCAACGTGAAATTCTCCCCTGACAGTTCTGGGCAGAGAGCGACAGGGTGAGGGTATTTGTATTATGTCTTTATTCGAACGAGATAAAAAATCATCTTTAGGGCAGACAGTTTTTTCTGTGGAGGAAGAAGTTCAGGTAGGCGGGCAAGATGTTCCTCGGAAACTGATCATTCTGCCACTTCGTAACACAGTGATTTTTCCCAAGACAGTAGTTCCGGTTATTGTTGACAACCCGGAATCGCAGATAGCAGTGAGGAAGGCTGTGGACAAGAGTCGTTTTATAGGAGCGTTTATGGTTAAGAAACAGAAACCGGAGGGAAGTGTTGCGCCAGGTGATTTGCACCAGTTGGGCACCGCCTGTTTGATTCTGAAGGCTATTCCTGTTGGCAAGGGATCTCTAATGGTGGCTCTCCAAGGAGTTGCGAAAGTTCGTGCTCTGAACTGGGGGAGAAAAGAGAGCGTCCTAAGGGCTGAGCTGGAAGTTGTTGAGGAGAAGCTGTTGTTTAATAAGAGGACAGAACCATTATGCAAATCACTGGTTAATGTTTCCCAGAAGGTTATTGCGCAGTCTCCTTTTTTGCCGCGAGAGATGGGGATGCTGTTAGAGCAATTAGAGGAAGAGCCTCTTAAACTGCTCTATACTGTGGCTACTTTAATTCGGCTTAAACCTAGTGAACAACAGAAATTGTTGGAAATTGCGGCGGGTAAGGCGAAGATTGAGCGCCTTATTAAATTAATGTCACAGGAGTTAGAATTAATTAAACTGGGCGGGGAAATTCAGTCTTCGGTGAAGGAGGAATTTAATAAAACACAGCGTGAGGTGTTACTGAGACAGCGGTTAAAGGCGATCCAAAAGGAGTTAGGTGAAGAGACGCCAATGGCGGCTGCGGTTAAAGAAATTAAACATAAGGCGAAGAAACTGAAACTAACAGATGAGGCCAAGAAGGAGTTTAATCGGGAGCTGAATCGTCTAGAAACGATGCACCCATTATCGGGTGAATATCAGGTGATTAGAACGTATCTGGATTGGATTCTGGATTTGCCCTGGCAGGTTTATACAGAGGATAATTTGAGCCTCAAGCGTGCCAGGCGAATTCTTGACGAAGATCACTACAACTTGAAAGAAATTAAGGAGCGTTTAATTGAGTATTTAGCAGTCCGGAAATTGAAAAAAGACTTGAAATCACCAATCCTCTGCTTTGTTGGGCCGCCTGGGGTAGGAAAGACCTCACTTGGTAAGTCTATCGCGCATGCTCTAGGGAGAGAATTCGTGAGAATATCGTTAGGTGGAATCCGTGACGAGGCGGAGATAAGGGGGCATCGCCGCACTTATGTAGGGGCATTGCCAGGGAAGATAATCCAGGCCATTAGGCGGGCTAAGACCAGCAACCCAGTTTTTATGCTTGACGAGGTAGATAAAATTGGAGCTGATTTCCGCGGTGATCCCGCGTCAGCATTACTTGAGGTTCTGGATCCAGAGCAGAATATTAATTTCCGAGACCATTATTTAGACTTGGATTTCGATCTGTCTCGAGTGATGTTCATTACCACCGCTAACGTTTTAGATACAATGCACCCGGCCCTATTGGATCGGATGGAAATAATTGAGATTTCTGGTTACAGCGAGGAAGATAAAGTGAAGATTGCGGAGAAATTTTTAGTTCCTCGGCAAGTTGAAGGACATGGTTTGACCGGTAGGCAGATAAAATTTAACGATGAGGCTTTAAAGAAAATTATTGCCGAATACACCCGAGAGGCGGGGGTAAGGAATCTTGAAAGGGAGCTTGCAAAGATAATTAGGAAAGTTGCTGCGCAGGTTGCACAGGGAGAGAAAAAGAGTGAAAAAGTTAATGGGAGCAAAGTTTCTTCTTACTTAGGATCGGCAAAGGTATTTCCGGAAGTCCGGCGACGAATGGCGGCACCTGGAGTAGCGGCCGGATTGGGAGTTACACCGGCGGGTGGAGAGGTATTATTTATTGAAGCGACAATGATGCCAGGTGGCAAGAAATTTACTTTAACAGGGAGTTTGGGTGAGGTGATGAAGGAATCCGCGAGTACTGCCCTGTCTTTGATCAGGTCGAGGGCCAAGGGGCTTAAAATAGACAATCAGTTTTTTAAAAAGAATGATCTGCACTTGCATGTTCCGGCTGGAGCAGTACCTAAAGATGGACCTTCTGCAGGCGTGGCAATGTTAACTGCATTGGCGTCACTGCTTACTGGACGCAAGGTGAAGAGTAGCGTGGCTATGACAGGAGAAATCACTCTCTCGGGCCTAGTATTGCCTGTGGGAGGGATTAAACAAAAAGTGTTGGCTGCTAGGAGGGCAGGGATTAAAGTTGTTGTTTTGCCTTATAAGAATTCAGGTGAATTGAAAGAGATAGATCCCCAGCTTAAAAAGGGTATACGCTTTGTTCTTGTTAAGAATATAGATGAAGCCCTTAACGAAGCTTTATTATCTTCAAAATAGTTAACCTTCTTTCGTATTGTTCATAATATAGTTTTAGTAGAGGCATTCTGCCATTGCGCTACCCAGACTTGACACAACTTTCGTTACTTGTTATAATCCCTACTGCAGTAAAATCGGTGGATACCAACAAAGTTATCCACAACGACGAGAAACACTATAAGTTATTATCCCTAGATTCCAGTGTTTGGTGGCTAGCGCGTAAATCCTGGCTACTCCAGCAAGGTTAACACGGTAGCTTAACTGAGCACTTGGATCTGGGGATAATTTTTATGAGATAAACCCTGCACCGTTTGGCGCGGGGTTTTTTGTTAACCAGACTAATTTGAAGCCTATTTTCCCCCGTGTTATACTCTATTTGAGTATTTGATTGACCCGGTAGCCAGGTCTCGCCAGGTGCGGACAGGGTCCTCGCTGCACCATTACTTTTCTGAGGAGCTGGGGTTAGATCTGTAAGGTGGCCCGATAGCCAAGTGGTAAGGCGGGAGTCTGCAAAACTCCTATGCGTCGGTTCAATTCCGACTCGGGCCTCCACAATATACAATTAATGAATCCTATGCTTGTCGAAAGATGAATTTAGTGAACGTGAGTGCCCCGTTAATCCCGAGTTTGTCGAGGGATTTTGCGGGGCTTATGAACCTATTAATAATATGAAACAGATTTCTTTTAGCGATTTTCAAAAGCTTGACTTACGAGTTGGAGAAATAAAGGTAGTAGAGGAGATAGAAGGATATGACAAGCTGAGCCTGTTAACGGTTGATTTGGGGGAGGGAGAAACGTGTAATTTGGTAGCCGGCATTAAACAGTTCTATAAATTAGAGGAAATAACTGGCCGGCAGGTTATAGTTGTAGCGAATTTAGAACCAAAAAAGATCGCCGGGGTTGAATCTCAGGGAATGTTGTTAGCGGCGGACTTAGATGGGAGACCGGTGTTAATTATGCCGTGCGATAAAGTGCCAGCAGGAACGAAGGTGAGATGATTTCGGGCCAGTAACTCCCGCCAGAGGCGGACTAATTCGCGCAACAGAAAATCTTCACGGATTTTCTGGCGCTCATTGAGCAGTGGGTAGAGTAACACCCTTTAGGTTAACGCGATAATGAAATTATCGCTGAACCGCAAGATTGGGGTAGGGAGGGAGTAGTACTTCTCACGAGAATATATGAAAGGGTAAGGGCCTGTAGCTCAGTGGTTAGAGCACCAATCTTATAAGTTGGACGTCCCTGGTTCGATCCCAGGCAGGCCCACCACGTAATAAAACTTGATTTCATCAAGTTTTAAACGTGGCGTTGCCATGTAAAACGCAGATGAAATCTTAGTTTTATTTGTGCCACGTTTAAATTTACGGAGGTAAATTTATCACGTGGCTATTTATAGGGCTTTAACGTAGCGGATCCGCTTTTCCACTCCTATCTGCTACAATCAATTGAATATGGGTAAGTTAAGCAAGCGGCATTTATTAATTATTGCACTGTTAGTACTAGGGTTGTCTATTATTGGGGTAATTTGGAATAGACGAACAAAGGATAGCATTCGTGGCTGGGGCGCGGCGTGTTTTAATAGCCGCTGTTTTAACGTGGAGCTTGCCGTAAGCCCGTTAGAGCAGTCGCGCGGGTTAATGTTCCGAGAGTACTTGGGTGAAGATGAAGGTATGCTTTTTGTTTATTCCCAAGATTCGATCCATTCGTTTTGGATGAAAAACACTTTAATTCCTCTGGATATTATTTGGATTAGTGAAGGTAAGAGGGTTGTATATATTTCGGAAAGTGTTCAGCCGTGTGTTACTAGCATTTGCCCCATTGTAAGATCGGATTCTAAAGCACGTTACGTTATGGAATTAAACGCGGGGACGGTAGAAAAAATAGGACTGGAAATAGGGGACACTCTTACTCTTGAAATGTAACTTTTCCCACAATTTTTCTTAATAGATCTTGCCGTAAAGAGCGCATAGTATCTAGTACTAGAGGCCATGTGTGTTTTTGAGTTAGTCGCCAGTTGTCCCTAGATGAGTGTTTGATATAGTGTGGCTGGCTGACATATCACACACAGTTGTGTTTTCAGGAAGCGTTGAGAAAACATAACCAGCCCGTACAGGCGGCGGTTGTCTAGCTGTGCCCCGGAGCTCCGGAAATAGTGTTCTAAATGGCTTGTCGATTGAGTAAGTAAAGTATGCAACGCGTTAGGTAGCGGTGTCCGGACAGGACCGGGCCTTGATGGGTGTGTTAAGTCCCAGAGGATCGCGCCGAGGATGCCGGCGCCCGGACAGGGCTGCAAGCTATGGGATAGCATTTTCTTGGGGATCAGGATTTCATAAATATGTAATCTGGTACAATAAGTCAGCTATGAATATAGAGCAGTTTATTAGTGATTATAGAGATTTTTTACAAACAAATTTTAATCCGGAAAGGGCGGAGAAAGAAAAAGCATATCTATACTCCGATCTAAAACATTATGGCTTGTCTGTTGGGGAAAGGAGAAAGTACGTAAAGACCTACGAGAAAAGCATAAAGGGCCTAACCAAGCGAGAGGTGTTAGGGTTGGTTAAGAAGTTTTGGAATATGCCATCGCACGAGGAAAAGAGTATGGCTTTCAAGATTCTTAAACTTCATGTGGCTAAGTTAACATTAGGTGATATGTCGCTAATAGAGAAAATGATGAGGGAGTCGAAAGGATGGGCTTTTCTTGATAACTTAATAATTCCAATAATGCCAGAGATAATTAACAATAACGTAGAAGCATATCGTTATTTAAAGAAGTGGATTAGAGATAAAGATTTCTGGGTTCGACGTTCGGCTTTGCTTGCCCAGCTGTTGTTTTTTCGGGCAGGTGAGGGTGGTGACAGGAAACTGTTCTTTGATATGGCAAAATCTCAGTTTAATGAATCCTGGATCAACGAGGCTTACAAAGATAAAACAGATAATAAACGAGCCAAATTCTTTATTAGAAAAGCGATCGGCTGGGCGTTGAGGGAAATGTCGGCCAAAAATCCAAAAGTCGTTTTTAATTTTCTAAAGGCGAATAAATCTAAAATGTCGGGCCTGTCTTTTCGTGAGGGTTCCAGAAAGTTACCGCGTGATCTGCAGGCAAGACTAGCAGGGGTTTAATTCAGGGTAGGGAAGTACGGAGAAATAAAGATTATATTCAGTCAACAAAAGTCAGTGCTATGCCCTTTTTTCCTATTCTTCCCGTTCTGCCTATCCGATGCACATAATCATCATATGTTCCGGGCACATCGTAATTAATGACGTGGGTTATATCCTCTATATCAAGTCCTCTAGAGGCCACATCAGTGGCCAGCAAAATCTGAACTTCGTTATTCTTTAACATCTTTAAAGCCCGTAACCTTTGGTTCTGGCTTTTGTTACCATGAATTGCTGCGGCCTTAAAACCTCTCTCGGTTAGACTTACCTCGAGCTTATTCACTCCCCATTTAGTTCGGCCAAAAACCAAAACCTTCCTAAACTCCTCTTTAATTAATAGCTGGTGAAGAATCTCAAGTTTGTTTTTGCCCTGAGTTCGAACGATGTCTTGATCAACATTTCGAGGAGTTGTGCCGGTTTTTACCGATACTGATGCCGGGTTAGTTAGAAAGTCTTGCATTACCGCCTCGATCCCCTTTGGTATCGTTGCCGAGAAGAATAAAGACTGACGACTCTTTGGTAAAAACGAAATAATGTGTCGGATATCGCGGATAAATCCCATATCTAACATTCGATCAACCTCATCTAGGACTACGTTTCCATAGCGACCCAGGTTCAAAACCTGTCGCCCTACTAGATCCTTGATTCTTCCAGGGGTGCCGATCACAAAATTTGGCTGGCGTGATAAACCGCGTATTTGGGAGTTTAATGGAGCACCACCGATGCATAATGTAGAGAATATTCCCATACCTAAACTAAACAGTTTACATTCGTCTTGAATCTGTGCGGCTAGTTCACGGGTGGGCGTTATGATTAGAACTCTTTGACTCCGATCTTTTGATACTTTAGTAATCAAAGGCAGTAAAAACGCCGCAGTTTTACCGGTTCCCGTGTTTGCGGTGCCAACAAAGTCCTTTCCTTGCAGTATGGGAAGGATTGCCTGATCTTGAATTGCGGTCGGTGTATCAAAGCCCCGCGCCAGTATATTCTTTTTTACAGTTTTATCCAGAGGGAAGTCCGAAAAACTGTTCACAGGTACATATGGTGTTTCGACAACATCAATAGCTTTTCTGACGAACATAAGTGGGTTTAAAGAATCACCTCTGTTTCGAGATCTGTCCTGACCACCTGATCTGTTATTCTGCTTACGGAAACCACGAGAGCGACCTCGCCTAGAATTTCTCATTTCTATTATGCTGATTGTCTTTAAAGGGAGACGATTCAAAAGAGGGGAAGATACGAATACCAAAACCAAATAAACCGACTCAAACCAGTATTAGTTACCGATTAATATTTAAAGCTAACGAAAGGGATTGTAACATACCCAATTACCACTGTCAAGCTATAGGATGGCTTTTAACAAAAAGTGGTATAAGGAGAAATTTATTGATGGTCGGTGGTGGT
>JAHJGY010000044.1 GCA_018824115.1 Patescibacteria group bacterium | reverse complement strand
TGTACTATTTCTATATCCTCCAAAGCCTAAAAGATCCAGATTATTTCTACAAAGGCTCAACTAACAACTTAAGAAAAAGGCTTGAGCAACACAACAATAGCGAAGTGCAGTCTACCCGACCACATAGACCATTCCAATTAGTCTACTACGAAGCTTACGTCTCCGAAAAAGCCGCAAGAAAAAGAGAGTCCTCAGTAAAGAAAAGCGGTTCAGTTTCAACGCCTTTATTGAAGCGAATAAAGGAAAGTTTAACTAAGGATATATAATCTTCAACTCAACCTTATTGCTATGATAACCTTTCAAAGAACAGTCCTTAGAATTACGTAATCTCAATGAAAAAGTCATTCCGTCTCCTTCAGATTAGATCAGCGACCATAAAGGACATCGAAACAATCCAAGCTATCGAACAAGCAGCCTTCGCGGCACATGTTATCCGAGAGGAACTGGAACAAATATTCAACGAAGAAAGGGGTAACGCATTTTTGGCTCACCAAAACAATACCGCCGTTGGCTATCTAGTTATCCTTTATGAAAACCTCGATGAAGAAAAGCTACAACCCTTACTAAGAAAGGCTAAAAAGCGCGGTGAACCTATAATGCACGATGACACACACATTAAAAAAGGATCCCAATTATATTTCCATCTGCTAGGTGTTCTCCCAAGCCAACAAAATAAAGGAATCGGCCACAAACTTTTAGAACATGCCCTAGCCACTCTCCCGTTTGATAACAAAGACTTAGAGAGAACAACCTGTGTCAGAGTCAATAACTTAGCTAGCATAAGATTATTAAGCAAAGTCTTGCGCATGAGCATGGTAAGCAGGAAATCACCACCATGGGAAAAGATTAACGGACATCCTATGTTGGGTAGTGTAGAAACAAACTTCAACGCTTCTTCCAAAATAGAACCAATCACTACCCCCAGCCGAGTTAACACTCGAAAGATATGGCTTCCTAAATATAAACAACCGAAAGATAACGAGTTCCTAGTGGCAATTACTCACGGCGAAGAGGACGAACTTGATCCTGCAGTAATAGAACAAATAAATCAAGTAATGGCTTTTACTGGCGAAGCCCTCGAAGGGAAATATGTAATAAGGGGCGTATTTAAAGGGATCGAACTAGATCTAAATCCAAATCTAAGTTACTTTTACTTCACCAAAGTCTAATCTGATACTACTCCCATTATTCCACCCGCAATTCCTGTGGTATTTAAACTGCTTGATCACCAATTTCCCACTTTATGTCGACTTCTCCACACGTAACTACTGTTAATCGAAGGGACCATCCCTTCATATGGCGTTATATAGGGCCAAAGTAGTCCTGCTCGTTACATGCTGGAAAGACAAACACCTTCTGGGTCAAAATTTAAATCATTTAGCACAAATTCGTAGTCTCCAAAGGGTGATTATTAGAATATAGGCATCCTTTAGCATATTGTTTCTATCTGATTAATGACAGTATATGCTCACATTAACATGTAACGACAGTAGGTGTTAGTCGCCGTCGTACTAGCAAATTAAGGGACGGCCTCTTCATTTCATAACCTACACCTGGAAAATCCAGCCCGGACTAATAGGGAAAATCTAACTTCGCGAAGTAGGAAGGCCTTGCTCGCCTCATAACATCAGACACACGCCTCAACGCCATTGAAACACTTCCCTTAAAATAGAGTAACTCCACCCCTTTCCCTAAATCTTTGACCATCTCTACTGCCGATTGATAATCCCCATCGTTCGAAACAAGAATACATGTATCGTATCTACCTTCAATCGCGGCTCGTATCATGTCAGCCGTAAGTTGTGTATCAAGATTCTTCTCACGAAGAGAATCACCAGTACCGGCTAATGTAGCATACTTCAACTCCACTTTGGGCAATTTTGAAACAGCTTCGTAATATGCCATCTGTGTCGAATATTTTCTCGCTCCAGACGGACCATTAACCTGTAAGTGACTTGGTGGCGGGGCACAGTAAAAATTAATAAACTCCAACGCTCTCCCACCTGATAATCTCTCACCTAATACGTACGGATTATACAATTTAGGCCATGTCGAATTGATTTTCGTCAAATCCCTTAAGTGCCTATAAACATTACTATTGTCGATATATACCCCGACCCTTATACTTGTTTTGCCTTCAGTCACCACACCCCGATTTTACCATAAAAAACAAGGAGCCGGAAGGCTCCTCGTTACTTACTGTAACCGAAGCTACAGTAAGGACCTGATGTCCATATTATCTATAATAACTCACGATTTGTCAAGAAGGCAATCCTCCTCCTTCAAAATTCCTAGCCTTAGATTACCTCCCACCCCAGCAAATAACCATCCCATAGACTAGGCCCGCAACCCTTTCCGAAGGGACCGCCCCTTCGTTAGAACCGCCTTAATAAAAATGTTAAAAGATTTCTTTAACGCTGCGGGACAAAAATGATAAACTGTAACATATGGGACAAATTGCGAAGTATAAGAACAAACTTATTATTTTGTTTTTCTGCGTATCGATACTTCCACTTACTGGGTGTACCACTGATAATTCAACAAACAATTCACTTTCCTTAGTAGAAGATCAAACAGGGAAATCCACAAATCAGACATCAAATACCACTGTTCGCAGACCGACCAGAACACCCACTCAGGCTCCAAAACTCACAGCAATACCTTCCCCCATCCCACCCACCACGACACCAATTCCACCAACTGCTACACCAATACCAACAGCAACACCTACCACAACACCACGCCCACCTACACCTACAAGTAAGCCCAGCTACACGTGTGATTGTAATAGGCTATGTTCCCAAATGTCCTCATGTCAAGAAGCCTACTACCAACTCAATACATGCGGATGCGGAAAAAGAGACGGAAATAATGATGGTGTGCCTTGTGAGAGTATTTGTAAGTAATTAAAGTCATTGAGCATTATAGATTCATTCGGTAAACAACGCTCGACATTAGAATCTGATTATTGAAAGGAGATGAGCTCTCTATGTCCAAGAATATAGTACCAATAGCGTTTATCATATTAGGACTTTGCATCGCTATATATGTGACATACGCCCAACTTTACATTCCAGCGAAAGTGGAGATTATAAGTAAGTGCGAAACCGAAGCTGAAAAGTTAGCCCTACAAGATCTAGTTGAGTACACAAAAGAAGTATTGCTAAAAGAACCCGAAATGTCCACAGAAAGAATAACCAGGCTTACCTTCATGTTGAAAAATAAGGAATACCTACAAGAGGATTATGCCAAACATTATGACACATGCTTAGCTGAGGCGAGCGTAATACAACAAATGCTAGTAATTGTCGGATTATAGAGACCAAGGGACTCTAGCCCTATTGTACAACTTATTACCATAAAAGAACTATTAGAAGGTTAGAAACCAAATCTACCCTAGGCCTCATTGATTCACCATATAAACGAGCCACTACCAAACAACTAAACGGGGAATTACAACTCTTATAAACTTTAATAAAATAACAATCGTTATTTTGTGTATAAGTCTGGAAAGTCCTAAATCGAGGCAAAGACTATTATTTCCTTTTTCTCCTTGATCTATTTTCCCGATCCTTTTTCTTATTCTCTCTTTCCTGTTTTCTTTTTTTCTTTAGTTTACTCTTGGAGACTTTAGATTGCTTTTTCTGCTTTTGTGCTCTGGCTGTATTTGCTTCCTTCACAAAATCTATCTCCCGAATGGAAGGAATTCTGTAAGACATCTTTGTCTTCCCTTTAGTATTAGTGACTGCAAAGTCACCTATAGAAATAACATCCATGCCTATTAACAAGTCGTATCCGCCATGTAGCTCCTCACATTCCGTGACCCTAACGTACGTTAATGCTACTTTGTTTGGAAGATATAAATTAACAAGGTAGGTATTTTCAATATTTTGACCTCCTACGCCTATTACTCTTGTCTTCCCAGTAGGCTCTAACCCTATTTGCTCGACTACCTTTTTCGTAACAACAGATGCTTCTGCGCCTGTATCCCAAATAGCTGTGTATTCCCTTACAGCTGGAGGATTCCCTCCACTTTGAGGATCATGTGTTAGCGATACGCCAACTTTAGAAATCAGTTTATTGGTCCGCTTACTATACTCCGCTGTAAAAGCTTGAAATTCCATGTTTCAATACTAATCTTAGTTAGGAAAAAACAACCCGTGAGTGGAAAGATTGAGTAATACCCTCTTTTCCTGGGAGGCAGTGCTGTATAAGAAAGCTACCCACTGTATGATCCTTTACAATAGTTTCGTATGCTTCTTTTTCTGTTTCATAAGCACCAAGGATCTCTTCTCCTTTAATGATTATAAACTTCCCTTTATACTTCTTTACTAATTCCTTTTGGTGGCTTAGGTAATGATTAAATTCCTTTTCGAGCATGATCAAAGTTATTCTAAAAGTATTCTAGCATATCTAGGCAGTACACGATCTCGTGAATGTAGTGTGGTGAGGGTAGGATGCAAGTTCCAGCTTTGTTTAAAATCAATTACTGGGATTCCTGCAAGCACAGACAAAATTAAAACAGCTAAGATCAAATGCAGGAAGCCATAATTGAAGCTTTGGACTCCGCTCAGCTATTACTACCTTTGCTTCCTCAATTATCTTCATCAATCCTTCTACAAACGACTTATTGTTTGTAATATCAATGAATATCCTGCCTACTTCACAAAAATGGAAGATTTCATGATTTTTCTTCACATCGAAGTGACGAGCAGAATAGGCAGCTGACCAATATTTCCTCCGATGCCCTCTAGGGAAGTACTTCCGTTTGAAGTATAGATCCGCAACCATACATTCACCACCATCCATCCCTATGTCAAGAAATCCGACAATATCATTAAATTCCCATAGTGGCCAAAACCATATCTCATCCCAATGTACCTTTCTCTCAAATGATAACTCATCATAAGGTTCTCCTCCACTTCTTTTCTCATACCAAACTTTCTGTTCCTCGATCCACTTATCGTGCTCGTAGTAATAATCATCCTTTGTATGTAGATGTATTGGAAAAAAGAAAAACCTATCCTTTAGTATACTCATGAGATCTATTAATTCAATTATACGACAGAAATATAGTGTGGTGAGGGGTGGGGTAGGTATCCTAATCTAGTTCTAACGTCCTTTACTTTGGTTATGTATCTACAACCTCCTCATTACCTTAAGCTCCAGTATCTTTTTATGCCTACACCTTAAAGAAATCTAATCACGCTGGCGAGTCATTCTCTCGCATGCTTCTCCCTCATTTTCACCAAAAATTCCGAAACAATTTCCCTGCCTTCGTTATCTTTAACACTTGCACCCCCATGCAAGAGAACAAAATCCCAAAAATCTTCATCTTCTAACATATTTTGAACAACAAACCCTGCCGCAGACTTACGCGTCGCGCTGATAATTAAGCAACCAATAAAAAAACAAATGGGGGCTAAAGACCACCTAATGAATAGTAATATTAATGGGACAAGAGATAGCATTATGATGCCAAATCCACCCCAAAAATAGTGAGCTAACTTCTGTTCCGTTCTCCCAAATCTAGATAACACAAAATCGCCGGCCTTTTGCCTATTTACTAATACCTCGAAAATGCCGGCACTGTAGCCCTCGACAAATTCTCTGTGTGAGACAGGTTTCTTCCCTTCTCGTTCCACATCTCTGCACCCTCTACCACCTCCACCCCGGAAAGTTTCTTCAGCCAATATGCCATCATAACTCTTACGCCCTTGAGCTTCCTTCGCTTCTTCGGCTAATGACCGTACAACTCTGACTCGTTCTGATGCTCTCTGCTTTGCCTCTTCGATTCCAACCTTTCCATCCAGGTGCGCCCGTACCCACAGGACTACTTCATCAGGAGTCACGGCGCCTTTAAATTCATATCCGACTGCTCCAAGTTCGAATATCTGATCAATCAATTCCTGGCGGCATAAACCTGTTAAATATATTATCTTCCCCTGTTTTTTCCCTGTCGTGTTAAACTTTTCAAGAACCTCAATACCATTCATATCCGGTAACATCACGCTTAGAATCACCAGATCATAAATATTAGCCTTCATTTTCTCAAAACCAGCAAGGCCATCTCTGGCAACGTCAACTTCGAACCCCTCATGATTCAAAACCTCCGTATAGAGATCACACATCATTTTGTCATCTTCAACAATAAGAATTCTATTTTGTTTTTTCATCTATCTTTTGATTTTAATCTTTTTCGCACCAAACCGATTATCGGGAGCATCAACAACCCCTCAAAGAACAGTTCTTAGAATCTAACTGTCAGTCGCGGATTAAACTGATAAGCACAAAGCAATCTAATCTCAGTCCTTTCCCACTATTTTCCCTGTCGCCAAAGATTTATCCTTTCGTAACCATCCCCGAGGGTCAACACGACAGATTCTTCCTGGATGACAGAACAGTCTCCCTCTGCGCTTATAGTTCTTCTTGTAGAGGTAACAGTTTCGCTCTTTCTATCAATAACGGTTGCGTACTCCACACATCCAGTTACAGTTGAACGTGGGACTGTCTTGATTTCTTCCTTGGACCATGTCGCAATCCCTTCGTAATCAATATCTAGGTCTAAGTGATTAAGATCTAGAGAACCAGTTCCCTCAACTAGTGTAGTAGTTGCAACTATGCACGACATGTTGTCCTTCCAGCAATCCATTTTTATCGTTTGGATGGGAAAAGCCAATTGGGTTGTGGACAACCATGAACCTTCAGCTGACACGTAATCATCTGAATCCGCATCGTAAAAAAAGTATGATGTCATTTAAATACTTTTTGTTAAATCTTGTGAGAGTAGGATCCAAAAACCTTCGATCAAGGCTAGGCTTAAGAAAACCCATAGCCATAGTTTGCTTTTTAAAACTCTTCTGATGAAGCTATTCATTAATCAGATTCTAATAAATTACTGTAGCCCATGCAATAGCTCCTTTATCAAAACCTTAAATATTTGTATCTAATTGGAAATGTTATACAGGTCCAAAATTCATAACTCTAGACCCTCAAGGCAAGGATTCTCTGGTATACTCTTGTATATTGCTCTGCTAAATCTGATTTTATTAGGAATAGTAGGTTTGCTTCTTTATGAAATAAACCTGCGGATTCGAGCCTTCCACACGCGCTTGGACGCTCAAGAGAGTGCCGATCCTACACTTTACCCTGTCTTCAGCCAAAAGGACATCAGAGACCAGCTGGTCATTGTTGAAGTGGCGAAACGAGAAATAGATGAACAAATGGAATACACAGAAAAATTATTAGGGGAAAAAACAGGCGAATACGGACAATTTACTCTGAGTGAGCACTGCAGAGATCAAGTAGAAGATAATATTAGGGAAGAACTTCACTACGAACGGCAATTAGAAACCTACAGATTCCTAATCGAAGCTAACATTGCAGTACTAAACGGAGAAAGAATCGCTACTGTTATTAAACAATGGGATGATTACTGCGCCAGTCGCAGCACATTCATTTTGGGTATAAGCAAGAAAGTGGATGAACGATACGAAGCATGGAAAACCAGTATAAAAAAACTCCCTAAAGCAAAACCTAAGCAGAAACATTTAGAATAACCTCTACCCTATATACTCTCACCAAAACTTCTTTGATCGCTCCCAAATTTTCAACTAAAGAGGTTCGAAGTTCGTAGCAGCGAGCTCAGGATGAGATCATTCACCAGCTACTAAACGCCATTTGATTAGGGGCAGCTCTCGACTAAGAGCGTATGCAAATATGGGATCAGGTCTTCTCCTATCAACACGAACAACCTGCCACCCGGTTACTTCTTCGTCAGGTTCTAACTTATAATCTCTCCTCGACCAATCGTAACTTTCACCAAATTGACTAAGCAAATCGGTCTCAAAAGGAAAATCATCTTGCCCATCTTTGTATATGATTTTGGCAGCAAATCTGTTCCATGTTTGTTGCTGAGTAGTAATATTCTTTACCGTAAATTGCAAGCCATAATAATTGTTATTTTGACACTCTTCACTTGGAAACATAGTGCTACAACGCTTTGGTATCACTTTACCCTCCACCTCCTGAATATCAACTAACGTCATCTCAAGAATACCAGTGTTAACTAAATCACCTTTATCATTGACCTTTTCGAGAGAAGAATATAGTTCTGCCTTAGAGTCAATTCCTATAGTCTGTATCTCAGATGAGTGTGAATCAGATAAATTAGGGTAGACCAGGCCAACGAAAACTATTCCTATAACTATCAATCCAAACAATAAAGCCAACCAGAAGGATACCAACCTATAAATCTTTTGACCCTTTTTGTCTTTATCAAGAAAGCCAATTAAATAGGCAAATAGTAACCATATTATTAAACTAATTATAAAACTAACAACCTTACCCCCCAGCTCGAAATCATATGAATCAGCAAATATTAAGAGCCACGAAACTAAAAAAATAATTGTCAGAATTATTAAAGTAACAACTGTAAATCTCGGTAATCTGCTTATCATAATACTACCAACCCATCGATTTCCCGATGAATTCTTCGTCTCTGTCCCGCAAGGCCGGAAATTTTACTACTTCTTTCTATTTGTTACCCACAATTAGTACAAAACACTGGCTTAATTATAAGCTATAATTATATTTTTAACACAATTGCTCTCAACAAATATATTTCACACCTTACACCTACGCCTTTACGTAAATTGCGTTACCTATTATGCTCTGAAAGTCAGGGATAATATCGAAAGTTTGAACTAAACAAATTCGAAGATCGGAACACCAGCCCTGCCAGGCGCTTAGAATTTACTCAAATTACCGCTTGTCCAAGATAATTGTAGCTATATTGACAAACATCCTTCTACAAAGCTCAAACCTAATATCAAAAAACTCTATAATCTCCGTTGGCTTTTTACCTATTGCATCTGTAAATCTTTCTTCGAACACCACAAAACTTTCCACCTCTCCTCCCGGTTCTTGACCTGCGGGTATAACCGCTCTAGCACTCCTGTGTATCAATTCACGACGAAGCTCGTACAAGTCGTTTAACCCTTTTTTTTCGTCGCTTAGGATAAGCTTAATACCATCGGGAAGACTGTCATGATCAAAGAATCTACTTTTATTAAAAGCACAATCTCTCTCGTCAATCCGCCCAAGAAATAAGTCGCCGATCAGGCAGGCAAGACTATCAAGCAATGCGACACATAAATATATACCAGATGTAAAATAGAATTCCATTAACCACGCGTTGTCGTCATTACACACTCGGTTTAATTCTATTAATCTAGTACGACAATAATCCACAAAACGTAACTTTCTGATAACAGATACATAGTGCTCTTTTTCCCTATCAGTTTCAGCTACCCTCCCCAAGTCAGTTGCTTTATCTCTGATAACATCATCCTCTACGCCTGCAAGTACTACTAGAATTGAATTCAATAGAAGTGACATTCCATAGTCAATCATGAACTTAGTCTAACATAGAGTTTCCTGTTACTCGTTACGCAGCTAAGCAAACCCGTATTCCTCCGTCTCTTCCGTAAAAACCACTAGAAGACTAATAAAATTAGGAATGCCTGCTAAACTCTGAAGTAAACAGGTTCGAAGCTGAGAACACCAGGCCTGCCACGTCGTTCCCACTGTCGCTCGCGAGCGACGTGGGTTCGCGAACGACGTGGCCTGCCACAACAATTTCCACTATAATTATCTTATGTACTATTTCTATATCCTCCAAAGCCTAAAAGATCCAGATTATTTCTACAAAGGCTCAACTAACAACTTAAGAAAAAGGCTTGAGCAACACAACAATAGCGAAGTGCAGTCTACCCGACCACATAGACCATTCCGA
>JAHJGY010000043.1 GCA_018824115.1 Patescibacteria group bacterium | reverse complement strand
GTGCCTGGTTTATTGCGGAGAAGGAAAGAAAAATAATGCAGCCATACAAGAAACTTTTTACATATTGGTACGCGCTAATAATTTATGATCTAACGGTTGAGTTTTGCGAGCGCTGGATCAAGAGTTGGAAGCTGCGGGAGCAAATGACCGGGGCTGCTCGGAGTGGCAAGCAGAACATTGTCGAAGGCTCGGAATCTATGGCTACCAGCCTAAAGACAGGTATTAAGCTGACTAATGTAGCCAAGGCTAGCATAGAGGAACTTTTGGGAGACTTGGAGGATTTTCTGAGACAGCGGAAACTTTCGCAGTGGTCTAAAGACGATCCGCGAGTGCGAGCGTTTCGCGGTAGGGCCGCGAAACTCGTAAGAGGCTTAAGTATCCTAAGAGACTTACGAGATCCAAAAGCGCAAGCGCTTTTGGATCAGCTAGGGCTGCCGGAACCCCCCGACGAAGCAGCGAACTTGTTGCTTACTCTCTGTCACCAGGCGACTTACTTGTTATATAGACAGGTAAAATCTCTTGAGAAAAAGCACCAAGTTGAGGGTGGTTATACCGAAAAGCTCTACCGTCAACGGACTCAGCATCGAGGATATTGAGAAGATGTACTAGTACGCTATACGCATACGCTAGCAAGCTAATGCTCATGTTACAATAGAAACAATGGAGCAAGAATTGGAGATTATGACAGACACTCCTAAGGGAATTGAACTGGAAATTGGGGAAGAAGTGCGATTAATCTCTCGCTGTCATTGGTATGTGTTTAGAAACGCATTTTTGTTAAGCTTTTTCCTTCCCTTCGTGCTGTTAGCGGTCACTTTCTTCGTAGATTACGTGTCATTACCAGCGTGGTTACCTCGGCTGTTAATACAACTAGTTTTGCTAATCTCATTCTTCTGTTTTACTTTAGGGGCAGTTCTATTTTTCTGGAGGTTATTTTTGTGGCTGCGGACATACTACATAGTGACCAACCGTCGCTTAATACTTGTCACTCAGCGAGGATTGTTTTCTAAAGACCGAAGGGAGACTTCTCTGGACATGATTCAAGACGTAAAGGCAGAAGTGAGTGGATTACAAGCAGCTTTATATGGATTTGGAGATGTAGTGGTACAAATTTCTTCTCAGGAGTCGAAGTTAATTTTTGAGAAGGTAGGGGGGCCGTATTATGTGCAGCGGGTGATAATGCGAGAAGCACACCTCCAGGGGGGCGATGGTAATCAGTAGCAAGTAGTAAGTATTAGAGGTATTAAGGGGGAGGGTTGTTGGTTGCGTTAATAGGAATAAGGAGTTTGAAGATGGTAAAGATTAGATCATTTACTGATCTAGTGGCTTGGCAGAAGGGCCATAAGTTGGTGTTAATTGTTTATAAATGGACTGCTAGGTTTCCGAAGAGGGAGATGTATTCGCTTATTGATCAGATGAGACGAGCTGTGGTCTCTGTTACTAGTAATATCGCTGAGGGATTTAGTAGGCGCACTTCGAAGGAGAAAATACAGTTCTATCATATGGCCTTAGGATCTTTGTCAGAATTGCAGAATCAGCTTATTATTGCGAAGGATGTTAATTACTTAAATTCGGTAACTTATAGAGAAATTGCTAATCTGACTATAGAAGTGAGCAAGTTAATTAATGGGTTGGTTAAAAGTTTGTCTACGTAGTATTTCTTAATACTTAATACTTGATACTACCGCCAGGCTACTGTTACCTGAGGCTGATTGAGTAAAGATTGAGAACTTCACTCTCGGGGTTAAACGAAGTTAAGATAGCTATTTTGGTTCCGTTGGAGAAGGGATATACCCAGTTATTTCTGATAATACCCGAGAAAAACTCCGATTTATTTTTCCCGTCAATTTCAATTAGGCTCAGTTTTCCTTGATTACTTTCTAGCTTGTCTTTTTCCAAAATAACTAGATGCTGGCTGTCGGGATACCAGACGAGATTGGTATATTTATCTTTGGGGGCGGAATAGATAACTTGTTCGGTAAAAGATTCTGTCGCTGGTAATGCTGTCACGGATGGTCCGGTGATCAGCTTGGGCTGGAGTGTGATTACTTTAAAGACGTTTTGGTCTTCTGTGGTTTCTTGGTAAAGTATAGCTTCATAATCAGGAGACCAGGTTGCCGGAGAAGGGATCTTGTTTATTTTTTCAGTCGCATCGGTTGGTAAATCTTGCAACCTTTTTTCTAATTCTATCTGTTGTTCTAGTTCCCAATTACTTTTTAATTGCTGGATATTACTAACAGAAGTTAAGCTTTTATTATTTACCTCCAAAAGGAGCGTTTCTTTGTCTAGTTCGAGTAGAACAGATTGACTGTCGGGAGACCATTGCTTTTTGGCTTGTGAGCATTTGCGTGATTTGGTATCGGCGACTAATTGTCGCGGCCTTGATGAAAGGTTGAATGGCCGCTCGGTTATTTCCAACAGCCAGAGAGATGTTTCTTTGTCAGCCGAAGCTGTGAACAGGATTTTTTGTTTATCTGGACTAAGTAGGGGAGACTGAGCCCCGGTGAAAGTCAGTGGTTTGAGTTCGGGGAATAGGGGCGTGAGAACAACTTCGATTTCGGTAACTAGTTCTTTTTGGATTTTAATCTCTTTTTCCCAAGCGTTGTAACCTTGTTTCTGGATGCTTACTTTGTGGTTGCCGGGTTTAAGGGATCCAATCGAGGTGTTTGTGGCCGAGAAAGGTTCGCCGTCGATGTAGACCATTGCTCCCTGCGGAGAAGAGGTGGCGGCAAGAATACCGGTCCCTTTAATCTGGCGGTTTCTGAAATCTATTTGGTAACCGCGGGCGAGATAATAAATAATTACAAAGCAAGCTGCGAGCCCAACGAACAAAATTAATGAGATTAACTTTTGTTTTTCCTCCATAGCTGGCGCTATGATATCACATTGCCCGCCTTTTATCCAATGTTATAATTAAGCTAATAAGCCAAGCTTGTGATCCAGCTATAGTTTTACTATAGTGATGGATCTAATGCCATTAGGTAATGTTTCAGTTTTCTAAGCTAATTGGAATTGATTTGGGAACAGCTAACTCTCATGTGTACGTAAAAGGGCAGGGTGTTGTTCTAAACGAGCCGACAGTGGTGGCAATTACGGCCGAGGAAGGCCAGGTTATTGCAGTTGGAAATGAGGCCAAAGAGATGTTGGGCCGCACGCCCTTAGATATTGTTGCCTCCCGCCCAATGAGAGATGGAGTAATTGCTGATTATGCGATTACCGAAGCAATGCTGCGCTATTTTCTGGATAAAGTTTGTGGAAGCGTGCGTATATTTAAGCCAGAGGTTATGATTGCCGCTCCGGCTGGTATTACTTCGGTTGAGCGGCGGGCAGTATTGGATGCGACCTTATCAGCTGGAGCTAAAACAGCTTATCTGATTGACGAAGCCTTAGCAGCGGCGATAGGGGCCGGGATTCCTATTGCCGAAGCCTCTGGTCACCTGATTGTCGACATTGGCGGAGGTACTACCGATGTAGCGGTTATTTCCCTGGGAGGGATTGTGGTTCATGATACGGCTCGGGTGGCCGGAAATCGGATAGATGAGGCTATCGCTAGTGCGATTAGGCGTGAGTATAACCTGATTATCGGGGAGAGGATGGCAGAGGAGGTAAAAATAAAGATAGGATCGGCGTTGCCATTAGAGGAAGATATACAAGCCGAGGTTAAAGGAAGAGATGCGGTGGCGGGGCTGCCAAAGGTGATTAAGGTTAACGCCTCGTTTATTACCGAGGCGATAACGCCGCGACTAAAGGATATTATTAGTACAATTAAATCGGTATTGGAACAGACGCCACCAGAATTGTCTTCTGATATAGCCGAGAAAGGGATAATCCTATCAGGGGGCACTTGTCAGTTAAGGAATTTGGACCGATTGATAACCCGTCAGACTGGGGTGCCCGCTTATGTAGTAGATGACCCAATGATGTGTGTTGTCAAGGGAACAGGAGTGGCGATTGAAAATTTGGATAAATTTAAGCGCAATGTGATCCGGCGTTAATAACGGATAAGTTACAAGTATCTTGTTCTCATGATTATCGGTTACGATGCTTCGCGTGCTTTTCTGGAAGAAAAAACTGGAACAGAGACATATTCGTATCAATTGTTAAAGGCGTTGCTCGGACTTGGATCCCCTCACCATTTACGGGTTTATACTAGAGGAGCTGCTGGCGATTCCCTAGAGCCAGGCTCTGAGATACCCGAAGAGCCTGGCTCTTTTCCTCGCCAGCGGGTGGAGTTTATTCCCATCAACTGGTCGTGTTTTTGGACCCAGGGTGGGTTAGCCCTGGAAACGTGGAGGAACCCCCCAGACGTTCTATTTATTCCCGCACATATTGTACCGTTAGTGAAGAACCCTAAAGTCCCGGTTGTTGTTACGGTACACGACCTAGCAATAGAGTTTTTGCCTCAGTATTCCAACTGGCTTCAGAAATTCTACTTGGGATGGTGGATGGAACGCTTGCGGGCTCGGCGGGCAACCCATTTAATTGCGGTGTCAGAAGCGACAAGAAAGGATATTATTGAGAAACTGCTTGTTTCGGACGAGAAAGTGAGTGTTGTTTATGAAGGGGTGAGTAATAATTTTCAATTACCAATTACCAATTTTCAAACAGAAGAGGTGAAAAAGAAATACAAAATTGAAGGGGACTATATCCTTTTTGTGGGGACTGTACAACCAAGAAAAAACTTAGTGAGGCTAATCGAGGCTTTTTCCGTGATTGAGGAAAAGGGCCAATCGCTAGCCATGCAATTAGTAATTGCGGGTAAACCGGGTTGGAATTGTGCCGAGATTTTTGCTGCGCCACAGGAATTTGGGGTAGGGGATAGGGTTAATTTTTTGAACTATGTATCCGCCGAGGATCTATCTTGCCTCTATGCTGGCGCTAAAATGCTTTGCCTGCCGAGTTTGCATGAGGGATTTGGTCTCCCCGTATTAGAGGTTATGATGGCGGGAATCCCTGCTGTTGCTAGTCGTTGTTCGAGTTTGCCAGAGGTGGGTGGTGCAGCAGCTGTTTATATTGATCCGTTTGACGTTAATGATATTGCTCGGGGTATTTTAGAAGTTCTCCATTGGGATGCAGTTCAATATTCTCAGAAAGTTAAGGAGGGAAAAGAATGGGCGGCGCAGTTTACTTGGGAGAGGGCGGCCAAGGAGACTTTAGCAGTTTTGGAACAAGTTGTTAGCTAATACACTAACCCGTCTTCTCTTTCGTTTTCATACCTTCTATGGCTACCAGGTATACGAATTTAATAATGGCTAATTGTCTCTTCCACCTCCACTTTTTGGTGCCGCCTGTTCTATATTTTGGCTGGGTAATTAATCGCCAAAACCATTCGAGGCCTAATTTTTGAATAAAGAGAGGTGCGCGTTTTTGTTTACCTGTAATGAAGTCAAAGGCTCCACCGACTCCCATTGCCACTTTAACGGGGAGATTGTTTAGATGCTTGGTGATCCATTTTTCCTGTGTTGGTGCGCCATAAGCAACAAAAAGAAGGTCGGATGGTGGGATTTGGTATTTATCGGTGGTTAAATAAGGATCTTGTTCACTGGAACCGCTGATGTGTAAATTTGGAAAGGACTCCGTTAGGACCCGCCTTGTCTGCTGTACAGCGCCATTTTCACCACCAAGTAGATAAACAGACCATCCTTTTTGAGATGCTAGCTTGCAGAGATTAATCATTAAATCTGTTCCGGTCACTCGTTCGGCTAGTGTATCAAGATTTTTTTGCTTGAAAGCAGTGGAGAATCCAACGTAGAGGAGGCCGTAGATTGGACTTAAGAAAACTCTGATAGGGCGGGGGATTGAAGAGAAGTTTTTACTGAGATATTTTGCCGCAGCCAGTATACCAATACCGTCGGGTATGGCCAAGTCAGCGTTATTCAGAATTGTAAGAAAAGAGTTGTCCTTCTGGGCTTTAATCACAAACTCTGGATTGGGAGTGACAATATAATGTTTTTGCGTATCGTTAATCATCTGCTTCACAAAATCAAGGGCGTTATTCATGGTCACATCATCAAATTTGACTCCTAGAATTTCTACTCTTTGGGGTTTCTGCATAATTGTATTCTAGCATGATATAATTGGGCAGTAAGTTCTCCAAAGGAGTGGGGAGTTTTCTGCTGATGCCCAAGTCTTCATCTTTTATTACACATGTAGAGGATCTTCTTTTTACGCCTCCCGCAAAGAAGGGTCGGGAAAAGCTTAAGATTCTGCTGTGTAGTCCCGAAGTTGCTCCCTACGCAAACGTGGGCGGTTTGTCTAAGGCAGTGGGCGATTTAGCCCGCGCTCTAATTAAACTAGGTCATGACGCCCGTGTTTTTATGCCTAAGTTTGGCAACATTGATGAAGAGAAGTATCCCTCTACAGTAGAATGTGAGGGCCTAAAAGTTCCTACAGATAATAAGGAGCGGCCAGAGTTAATATGTAATGTAAAACTGCATCGGTCTCCCTCTCGCCTGTTGGTATATTTCTTAGAAAATCGTGAGTATTATGAGTTACGAGCTAATGTTTACGGTTACACAGATGATCCAATACGGTGGGCTTTACTTTCTCGCGGCTGTTTGGAGTTTTTTAGTAAATGTTCGGACTGGGTGCCTGATATTTTTCATGCCAATGATTGGGAGACGGGCCATATTCCTAACTGGTTGCGTACTACTTACGATAAGGATTCCAAACTTTTCCAATCGGCGGTAACTTTCACAATTCACAACCTCCAGTTTCATGGAAATTTTGATCATCGTAATGTGCCCGAACTTAATAGCGATGACGGGCGCAGTCCCATCGCTGACTTCTTTTCTGACCGGTTACTTTGGCAGGATATTTTAAGAAGAGGGATTATGTATGGGGATGTGATTAATACGGTGTCGAAGACGTATTCTAAGGAGATTCTGAGACCTGAGTATGGAGAATTCTTGGACAAGTTATTAACCGAAGTTAGAAGCAAGCTTCATGGGATTCGTAACGGCATTGATTATGAAGAGCTTAATCCGGCTACAGATAAGTTATTAAAGGTTAATTATGATGTGCGCTCTCTGGATAGAAGGGTAATAAACAAGCTGGCGCTGCAGGAAGAGTTTGATCTTGAGCAGGATAGAGATATCCCACTGATGGCTTATGAGGGTAGAATAGATAGTCAAAAAGGGGTGGACTTGTTAACTGAGATAATGCAGCCTTTGTTAAAAGATTTTAAAGTGCAGTTTATTTTGATGGGCAGCGGAGACGGGGGATTGATGGAGCTGATTAAACAGCTAAGGGATGATTTTCCAGATAAAGTGGGAGCGCACTTAATGGCCGATTTCACCCTGCCGCGGTTGATTTTTGCCGGGGCGGATATGATGTTTTATCCTTCCCGTTTTGAACCTTGCGGGATTGTTCCTATGGAAGGGATGCGTTATGGAGCTATTCCCATTGTGCGGGCTACAGGCGGGTTAGCAGATACGGTCGAACAGTTTGACCCAGCGGCTAATACAGGAACAGGCTTTGTTTTTCAGGAGTTTGATGGCTGGTCATTGTTCGCGCAGACTGTTCGGGCCTTGGAGATTTATCGACAGAAGAAAGTTTGGCAAGAATTACAAAAAAGGGCAATGATGCAGGATAATTCTTGGGAGGCGCGGGCCGAGGAGTATATAGGGCTTTATGAGAAGGCAATTCATTTTCGCAGTAAACAGTTAGTAGATGAGGAGCGCCTGGAAGCCGAGGGGGCGGATTTCTCTCCAATTTAGCTGTACATATTAGGTTTATTTCTGATCAATGTTGCTTTCTTGTTTTCTTCATTTTTATCAACCCTATTTCCAGCAGGAGGATATTTTGGAACGCGTAGTTAATGAGTCCTACCGCCCGCTGATGAGGATTTTTAAAGATAATCCGCGGGCACGAGCCACGTTTAACATTAGCGGTTCCTTAGTGGAGTTATTGAACCAAAAGGGATATCAAGATGTGCTGGAGGGACTAGAAGAGTTGTTAGAAAGAGAGCAGGTGGAGTTAACAGGAAGTGCCGCCTACCATGCCTTTTTGCCTTTACTGTCTAAGGAAGAAGTTGTCAGGCAGATTGAGCTGAATGATGCTTTCTTAAAAAAGCAGTTTGGGGATCTGTATCAACCCGAAGGCTTTTTTTCTCCCGAGCTGGCTTTTGATTATCAGACAGCAAAAATTGTTCGTGAACGCGGTTACGAATGGCTCGTGGCGCCGGAGTTAGCTTATGGTTCTCAGCCGGCTTGGCCAAACAAGGTTTTCTATCTGGAAGAGGTCCCCGGGATGAAGATATTTTTCCGCCATAAGCGTGCCAGTGTTTTAATATTGGCAGGAATTTCTCGCACAGCAGAGTCGCTTCTAAAAGTGGACTTGGAGGATTTGGTTGATCAAGACATCTACGTTTTGGCGGTTATGGACGCGGAAACTTTCGGTCATCATCGGCCAGGGATGGACGATTTTCTGGAGGAGATTCTTAAATTAGAAAGTCTTGAGTCGATAAAGGTTTCGGAAATTAAGGAGCGCTTTAGAGAGTCGGAGAAAGTGAGTGTTCGCGAGAGTTCTTGGTCGAACGAAGAGCAGGATTTTTGGCTGGATAAAGAGAAAGGCGTTGTTTCCCGAAATCCATTCTTATTGTGGAAAGATCCAAATAACCCCATTCATCAACTGCAATGGGCGTTTACTAAATGGGTGATTAGCTTGGTTGGAGAAAAAGCCCCGGGAGAAAGTCAGTCGCGCCGTGCTTTAGATAAAGCCATGGGCAGTGATCAGTTTTGGTGGGCGAGCGGTAAGCCCTGGTGGAGCTTGGAGATGATTGAGATGGGCGCTTTTCGTCTTAAAGAGCTTGTGGAGAAACTTCCGCGTGTTACCGAGGAACAGAAGGTGAAGGCAGAAAAATACTACCTCAAGATTCTGGAGCATGCTTTTGACTGGCAGAGGTCGGGAAAGATTAGGGATGCGTATCGGAAAGCAGGAGACTGGAAGTCAACGCCGTTGAAAGAGAGGGCGCCGTCAGATTGGTACAATCTGATAATTTTGGAGTTTGAAGACGAGATGAAAAAAGCGGCGGAAAAGCGGGAGTTTGAAAAAGCCATCAAGTGGCGGGACGCAGTAATAAAACTAAAAAAAGGTACTGATATTTATGATGTTCTTCACGTAGTGGATGATTTACAAACGGTGCGAAAGATACCTTCTCTAAAAGCTGTTGTCGACCACAAGCCCGAAGAGATCTCAGAGTTTGCGAGAGAACACTTCATAAAAGAAGATTAAGTTATAGAGCGATTAAAGCGATCAGGCCCAGCCAGAGTAAATTTCGATAGATTCTATGGGTGTCGTATTTTGTTACTCCGTTATCTGCAGACTGATCATTTGATGATTTAGTCGCTTTGCTGCTTAGTTAACTCAATCGCTTATGAAAATTGCTCAGGTAACTTCTCTAATAGAAAGTGTCCCTCCCCTGCATAATAATGGTTTGGAGTTTATCGTCCATTTTCTTACCGAGGGTTTGGTAGATAGGGGGCATGAGGTTACTCTCTTTGCTACCGGAGATTCCAAAACAAAAGCAGAATTGGCTTCTTTATGGCCGAAAGCGACGAGCAGAGATTCGAAAATGGCCGAACCTTTTGCGAATTATTTTAGCCAGTGGAATCACGAGGCCGCTTACTTGCGGAGTCGTGAATTTGATATCATCCACAGTCACGATCTAATGGGGATGTTTTGGGCTGCACTATCGGTGCCTGTGGTGGTGACCGTTCACAATCCGGGTTGGGATTACGGATGGTACAAACGCGAGTATCCGCGTGAGTATTGGTCGTGTTTTGAGCATTATATAAACAGAATACGGGACGGTTACCTTATTTTTATCAGTGAGCACCAGATAAAACACTTTCCTCGTGGAGAACACCATTATGTTGTTCATAACGGTGTTCCTATGGAAGATTTTACTTTTAGTGGCGATACGGATGATTACTTTGCCTTTTTGGGTTACTTAGATGAGAACAAAGCACCACATTTGGCTATTCGTGCTGCAATGCAGGCAGGAGTTAAGTTAAAAATTGCTGGCGGTTATTATGGCCAAACAGGTTATTATAAGGGCAAAATAGAACCATTTTTAGCTAGTGGGAAAGTAGAGTACCTTGGATCTTTAGGTTATAAAGATAAGATAGAATTTCTACAGAGAGCGAGAGCGATATTTATACCAATTCAGTGGAAAGAGCCGTTCGGATTGGTAATGATTGAGGCAATGTCTTGCGGGACTCCGGTAATTGCCCTAAATCGCGCGGCGGTACCGGAGATTGTAGTGGACGGGAAAACAGGGTTTATTTGTAATTCTGTGGATGAGATGGCCGAAGCGGCGAAAAAAATTAACAAGATAAATCGTCTAGAATGCCGCCGCCATGTAAGGAAAAATTTTTCTATAGAAAGAATGGTGGAAGGGTATGAAAGAGTGTATGGGGAGATAATTAGCGACTTTAAGAGAAGGTTTAAAAAGTGACAATTGGATCTAAATATAATTCCAACATCTAGATTCTAAACGTTTTAGATTTGGGATTTTAAGTTTAGACATTGTTTGCTATTTCGTGCTTGGTCATTGGAATTTATTATGCGTATTGGAATTTTTTGTACCAACAACTATGTTTATCCTTTACCCGAGGGGGTTATTTATGCCAATCAGGCAGTGGCAGGGATGTTAGCGGATGCCTTGGCAGAAAAAGGCGAAGATGTAACCCTATTTGCGCCTGAAGGGTCATATACAAAAGCTAAGCTGGTAACTTTTGGTATGAAGCCTTATTCTGATTCTACAGTGCATTCTAAGTACTCTGATTCGTATTTTTACGAGCATGTCATGGTTGCTGAGATTTTCAGATATGCACTTAAGAACAGATTAGATATTGTTCACGCGCATCTTCGGCCTTTTTCGGTTATTCCTATGGCGGCGGTAAGTGGGGCTCAGACGTTGCTGACGATTCACGACAATCTATATTATCCCGCTTACGAATCACTATCTTTATCTTATAAGTTTAAGAATATTCAATACGCGGCCCTTTCGGAAGCACACCAAAAAACGCGGCTTGGTGCTCCCTGGGCGGGGGTGGTGCATAATGGGATAGATTTAAAAAAGTGGCAGTTCAATCAGAGCAGAGGAGAGTGTTTATGTTTTGTGGGGCGGCTGATGCCGGATAAGGGAGTGGACGTTGCTGTACGGGTAGCTTTAAAGATGGGACTGCCTCTAAAAATTGCCGGTTCAATTTATGATGAGGATAAAGATTTTTTTGAAACTAGAATTAAACCGAATTTGAGTGAGCAGATTGAATATCTTGGGAGTGTTGGCCCAAAAGAAGTGGAAAGGCTTTACCGCAGTGCCTTGGCACTTTTAATGCCAATAAAGTGGGAGGAGCCGTTTGGGCTGGTGATGATTGAAGCGATGGCTTGCGGTACGCCGGTTATTGCTTTCCCGCGAGGGGCGATTCCCGAGATAGTAGTTGATGGCAAAACAGGATATGTTGTGAAAGATGAAAAGTCTATGGTGTCAGCGGTTAAAAAAATTGGTACAATAAACCGAAGGAAGTGCCGCGAGTGGGTGGAGGAAAAATTCAGTGTAGAGAGAATGGCGAGTGAGTATTTGGGGTTATATAGAAAGGTTCTTAATGCCTAAATTTCTAATTCCTAATTTCTAACGAAATGTCCAATTTCCAATATTTAAATCTTTAGAAATCGGGAATTTTATTAGAAATTTGATATTAGACATTAGGAATTTTTGATCAGTTGTGGTGAGACAGGGATTTCGAATTTTTTAAGTTATGCACGACATAGCCTTACTACTTCACATCTACCAGCCTCCTACCCAGTTTCCCGAAGTGGTGCGGGAAATTGTGGAACAGAGCTATTGGCCGCTGGTGGAAGTGCTTAAGGAAGTCCCCGGAGTAAAAATTGTTTTAAATATTTGTGCCAGTTTAACTGAGCAGCTAGACAAATTAGGATACCAGGATTTGTTGCGGGAGTTAAACCTACTTGCAGATGCTGGTCGTATTGAAATGACCGGCTCGGCGAAATATCATCCGCTTTTATCAAAATTACCGCCGCAGGAGATTGGCCACCAGATTGCGCTTAATCGTGAGACCAATGAGCGTCTTATATATGAGAGTTTCCGCCCCGCGGGGTTTTTCCCGCCGGAGATGGCCTACAGCTCTCATGTGGCTCGTGCGGTTGAGCAAGCAGGCCATTCTTGGATTATTGTAGAAGATTTTGCTTTTCCTGATTCCAAGACGCGTCGACACGATGTAATTTACCGTGTTGCCGGTACTAAGATGGATGTGATTTTTAGGGATAAGGATTTAAGTTTGGGATTGGCTTTTGGCGACTTGAAAACGCCGGAGGAATTTTTGACGGCAATTAAGGGCCAAGGAGATTTAGGCTATCGGGTTATAGCCATGGACGGGGAAACGTTTGGGCACCATCATCCAGGGGGCATTGAGGTGTTGCGAGGTATTTTGGGTCTGTCGGAGGTAAATTGGCTAACGATTTCGGAATTAATAAAAGAGTACGATGGTGGCCGGGAGGAGGTAGAAGTACTGTCTTCTACATGGGGGGCGATGGAACTCGGCTCTCGTTTGGAGCGCATTTTTCCTCGCTGGGATAATCCGGACAATCCGGTTCACGTTTTGCAGTGGCAGTTGTTCTACCTGGCTCTTTCGGTGATGTCGCGGTGTGAGTCCGGGCAGGGAGGCTATTTAGCGGCGCGGGCGGTTTTTGATAAAGCGGTGCATTCGGACCATTTTTTCTGGGCTGGCGGAGATCCTTGCTGGCATCCGGAGATGGTAAGAAGAGGCGCAGGACTTTTGCGGGAGACAATCGAAAAGTGCCCAGTTTCTTTTCCAGAGGAAAAAGAGAGGGCCATCATTCTAGAAGAGAAGATCGTTTCTTTAGGGAAGGAGTTGCACGGAGTAGATATAATTTTGGAGTAACTTTTATAAACTTGGGCCTCAAAAGTTAGTTTCCCTTTCGAATGCAAGTGGATAGTCTGAAGATAAAACACATTTTAGAAGAGAGAGAGTTGAAGTTGTTGTGGAGTGAGGTCCGTGGAGAGATCATTAGTAGATCTTATCTGGCGGGAGTGGAATGCAAGTCAGGCGAGAAATTGTTGCTCAAAGTTTTGTTGCAGGCGGCGGAAGTGGATAAAAAAGATTTTTTGAAGGAGATAACCTTTTTGCGCCGTGTGACAATAAATAACCAATCGGGCATTGGTCGTTTTGTTCCGAAACTTGTTGATAGTCAGACAGAGCAGTTTCCTTTTTGGTCGCTAAGGGAGTTTGTTTCTGGTTCTTCAGCGGGTAGCGTGGTTAGTGACTTTGGCTGGAATGAGATTTTTTTGGAATCTGGGTTCCATACTGAATTATTGACTTTTCTCCAAGAACTGCAGTCCCTGCGGGTAGAAAAATTTTTCCCTGAATTAGGCTGGTTGAAGACGGGGGATGTGGGGGAATATTTTATTAACCGGCTGCGTTTTGTTCACGGAGATGTAATTGGTTTTATCGGAGATGATAGGTTTAGGAAGATAATCAGTGAATTTAATAGGTTGAAAAGTTGTTTAGGGGGACCGAAGTTGGTTTTGTGTCACTCCGATTTATATCCTGACAACGTCCTTTTAACCGATGATTCTAAGGTGAAAATAATAGATTGGGATCATTTGGGCGTGAACAATCCTGCTTTGGATTTGGCTTTTTTCTGGGCGATGGCATGGAAAAAACCCTCGTGGCAGAGTACCCTTTTGGAAGGGGCTTTAGAGATGCTACCTTATCATAAAGGTGATTTTTTATGTGTTTTCTGGTTGATGCAGGTGCACTTTTCAATAAATCTGGTGGCCCACGGCTTGCGAATGCTTAATGCACATAAGAGAGAGAAACGGACAGATGCTGTCCGGACTGCTCAGCTTTTTCTGGATACCCAATTGCGAGGTATTGAAAAAGCCTTGCAGGAGCTTGGTGCCTACTGAGGTCGGTTTTCCGAGATGTGATAATTTTGTGGTAGAATGAAACCGCTGTTATATTTCTGATTATTTATGATTCGCTATTTAGCTTTCCGACACGGAGAGACTGTTTCTTCGGGTGTTAATAAGTTCGCTGGTCCTCCTTTGACACAGGGAGGAGAGGAGCAGGCGGATAAACTGGGTCAGAGGCTAAGTAATTTTAATGCCTCTGTTTTTTATGTCAGTGATTTACTGAGGTCTAAGCAGACAGCAGATATTGTAAACCGGCATTTGGGGTTGGAGATTGAGATAGATAACCGACTGCAGGAAGTCGGAAGCTATCGTATGTGGTACGAAGTAATTGGTGATGAGGATGTGGAAGCAATGAATTTAAAGGATTTTAATAAAGCACAACTGGGGATTAGTTCTTTTCTTGCGGAACAGAAACAAATTAATGATGGAAAAACAATCCTGCTTTCTACTCACGGCAATTTAATCAAGGCGCTTTTGGCAATCACTATTGGTATTACCGATACTGATGCTCTAAACCGTTTAATTGTAGCCAACACGGGCTTGACGATTTTGGAATGGATTAAAGATGACGATTACCAGCTGGTGGTATTTAATGATACGAATCATCTGGGAGAATTAATTTTTAGGTAATTTTATCGCATATGAAGGTTCTTTTCGCTGCTTCAGAATGTGCCCCTCTTGTTAAGGTCGGCGGGCTTGGAGATGTGATTGGCTCGTTACCTCAAGCCCTAAGGGAACAGGGTGCGGATGCCCGAGTGGTAATCCCTTTTTACGAGGTGATTGATCGGACAAAATTTAGTTTTTTACCGGTGATGGAGTATGAAGTGGAATTTGAAGGCAAGCATCATCCTGTTAAAGCTTATTTAAGTTATCATCCTAGCTATCCCGACTTTAAAATTTTTCTTCTGGAGAATGATGAGTTCTTGGTAAAAGGTGGGGATATTGCTTTCGCTGGTACACAGGAAGAGATTCGTACTTACGCTTTTTTCTCTCAGGCAGTGGTGGAGTTGGTTTCTCACTTGGCGCATTGGTCGACGGTGACTAAAAAGGGTGAATCCTGGGTGCCGGACCTCATTCATTGTCATGACTGGCACACAGGAATTATTCCTCAGCTTATTAAAACGACGTATGGGCTGGACCCGAGCTTTGCGCGGATGAAGGTGATTTTTACAATTCATAACCTTTCTTATCAAGGGATTTCGGGGCCTGGCCTAACTGACGCCCTCAACGATGCCCTAAGGGATGCTCCGTTGGTTAAGTGGGATCTGCAGGACAATAATGTGGATTTGCTTCTTCAGGGCATTATCGGTTCGGACATGCTCACTACGGTAAGTCCAACTTACGCAAAAGAGATTCTCACGCCAGAGTTTGGTGAAGGCTTGCAGGAGGTGCTCAAGGCTCGAGAGGGGCGGATTAAGGGGATTCTTAATGGCATCGACTATCAGAACTGGAATCCGGCAAAAGATGAATGTTTATCTCAGAACTATCAGTTCGAAAGTAGGGGAGAGGGTGGTAATATTCAATCTGTTTTACGGGCGCGGAGTGAGAATAAAAAGGAGTTGCAAAAAAGGTTAGACTTGCCGGTTGATGAAAAAGTTTTTCTGCTGGGGTTTGTTAGCCGATTGGATGGTAAACAGAAAGGGTTGGATTTGTTAGAAAGTTTAATACAGATTTTCCCTCAGCTGTCAAGGGAAACAAATATCCAATTGATTATTCTCGGAACGGGTGAGCAGGAATGGGAGGAGCGGTTAAGAAAGGTCGGGGAGGGTAAAGACGAAGTTTCGATAAACATCAAATTTGATTCGGCTTTGGCCCGCTTAATGTTTGGGTGCTGTGATAGTATTTTGATGCCTTCTCGATTCGAGCCTTGTGGGTTGCCGCAGATGATTGCTATGCGTTATGGAGCGCTGCCAATAGTACGTGCGGTAGGGGGATTAAAGGATTCGGTTGAAAATGAGGTTGATGGTTTTTCCTTTAGCGATCATTCAAAAGAGGCTTTTTTGGATGCTATTAGTCGGGCGGAACGAGTATTTCGGGATAGAAGGGCTTGGCAGAAAATGATGGAAGTGGCAATGAAAAGAGATTTTTCCTGGCGTAGGTCTGCCGGAGAATATTTAGCTGTGTATCGTGAATTACTGAGTGAGGTTAAAAATGGTAAAAGCTGAAGTCAGGCAACATTATTTTTTAGATCAGTTGGTAATAATTGCTCCAAGGCGGGGTGCTAGACCTAATGAGGAATCGAGAGAGGCAACGGACGTAGTTGGGGCGAAAGATTGCCCTTTCTGTGATCCGACCTTGAGTAAAAGCAACGTTATTGAACTGTATCCACAAGAAGGAAGGTGGCGTATGGCGGTGGTAGAGAATAAGTTTCCGGCGGTAACCCTAGACAATGAAAGTGCTTACGGTAAGCAAGAGGTGGTTGTTGAGACCTCCGAACACAATTATGATCTAGCTAAGTTTCCCGTGGTGGATATCCAAGAACTGCTTCATGTTTATATCTCTCGAGTGGAAAAGCTGCGAACAATCCCTGGAATCCAGTATATATCAGTCTTTAGAAATGAGGGTGGTAAGGCTGGCGCTTCGTTAAAACACGCTCATTCTCAGATTTTTGCTACAGACATCCTTCCTCCCGAATTATCTTTGGAGCGACAGAAAGCGCAGGAATATTACCAAAAAAACGGTCAGTGCCCTTATTGCCAGGTAATTTCAGAGGAGGAGAAGGGCCCGCGGTTGGTTTTTGCCGATGAGCATATCATTGCTTTCACTCCTTACGCTTCGCGGTTCAATTATGAGGTGTGGATTCTACCGCGCCGGCATTTAGATAATATAACGTTCCTTTCGGAAAACGAGTTGGCTTCGCTATCAAAGGTTTTAAAGTTGGTCCTGAAAGGTCTAGATGATCTTGGGTTCGCGTACAATTACTACTTGCATGATGTAACCTCAGATAACAATCAGCATCTATATTTAAAAATAGCACCACGCGGGTCTGTTTGGGCGGGAATAGAACTAGGTTCGGGGTTAATTATTAATCCGGTTTCTCCGGAAGAGGCAGCCGAGTTTTTCCGTAAGTAGATTTCTAGCGTTGGAGAGGTTGGAGTGCCCGCCCTATTCTAGAATGAATGTCGTAGCCTTGAGGGTTTCAATGAGGGATCTTCTTCTTTTTCGGCTAAAGAATCTTTCTTTTCAATTTTGTTTGGGCTTTCTGGTATGTTTTCCCTTACCTCGTAAAGTCTTTTGTTGACCGAGGGCTCGATTTGTTTCTCTTGTCTTTGCCCGAGTAACCAGAGGATTTGCTCTTTAGTGTAGCGGCGATCACCACGCGAGTTAATTCTAATCGGTGGCAGGATGCCTCTTTTCCCCCATCGTTTAATTGTTAGAGGAGTAACTTGGAAAATTGCTGCAACCTGCTTAACGGTTAGCAGTGGCGGGTAGTCGACGAGAAAGTCTGCTAAAGGAGTATTATTCATTCGCTTAATATATCAAAATGAGTACTAAGAGGTCAAGGAATACGAACTAGGCAAAGCTAGTACTAATTCCTCCGCAGATCTACGTTTTACTCCAATGATACCTCTGCACCAGCAGCTTCTAGTTTCTTTTTAATTTCCTCTGCCTTTTCTTTGATTGCCTCTTCTTCAATTACTGACGGGAGATTGTCTACTAAGTCTTTTGCTTCTTTAAGACCAAGGTCGGCTCGGATTTCTCGAAGTGCTTTAATAACCGGAATCTTTTTTCCGCCATCGGATTTTAGGATAATCTTGAAGGAATCTTTTTCTTCGTTAGCGGCTTCCTGGCCATTGGCATCAGCTGCCGGTATGGCGGCTAGCGTGGGCGTATTGGCAGTAACGCCGAATTTATCTTCGAGAGCTCCTACTAGTTCTGAAAGCTGGAGAACGTTTAGTTTGGAGATGGCATCAATAATTTTCTGCAGTTCTTTGGATACTTGCGTAGCTTGTTCTTCAGTTGTTTCTACTTTTCCTTCTTTCTTGCTTTCTGTCATGTGATTCACCCCCTTAACCTTTAGATATCTGCTCGACAACACTTACTAAATTTCTCATATTCGCTTGTAGCACATAGACCAGATTTGCAGTTGGGGCTTGCATACCCCGAATAACGCTGGCAATCAGAATTTCTTTTGATGGTATCTTAGCAAGGGTTATAACATCCTTTTGGTTAAGGACTCTTTTACCTAGAAATCCGCCTTTGATTTTAAGATGGTTGTTTTCCTTAGAAAATTAATAGATGATCTTTATTGAGGTAACTGCGTCCGTAAAGCAAAACAGGGTTGCAGTTGGGCCATTGGTGAATTCTTGAGCCATCTTTCCGTATCCACATTGTTGAGAGGCGATTTCCAGGAGTGTGTTCTTAGTGATTGTGTAATAACTATCATGTTCGCCTAATTGGCTGCGTAGCCCAGATAGTTCTGCTGCTGTTAAGCCAGTGAAATCGGTAAAAACAACTGCTTGTGAGGGCTGAAATTTCTCGACTAGATTTTTGACGGTGTCTTTTTTTCTAGATGTTGGCATGTTTCAAGTTAATAATTAAATGTTATGAGTTCTGATAATTTGAAACTCTTGATTCACGAACCTATAGAGAACAGGGGAGAAGTGTAAAGCCAGGAATGAAGGCTTTAAGCTGATAGCTGCGTGCTGCAAACTGCTAACTGATCTGATTTTCCCCTGCGTAGGTTTTTTGAGCCCGACGGCCATCAGACCCCTACGGTCTTTGGTGAAAGTTCTAGACTGGATTCTAATTCATTATCAGGGTTCTGTCAACACACTTTAATCTTTGACAGTAATCCCGATACTCTTTGCTGTACCTTCGATAATTTTTTCGGCAGCTTCGATAGATTTGGTGTTAAGATCTGCCATCTTTTTCTCCGCTATTTCACGAATCTGGGAGTGGGTTACTGACCCGACTTTGTTCTTGTGAGGTTCACTAGAACCCTTTTCTACACCGGCTGCCTGTTTTAACAGAGATGGGGTAGGTGGTGTTTTGGTGATGAAAGTAAATGACTTGTCGATATAAATGGTTATGACGGCGGGAACGACGGAGCCCTTTTGATCGGCAGTTTTTTCGTTATAAGCTCGACAAAAGTCCATGATTGATACTCCGTGTTGGCCTAAGGCAGGCCCAACTGGCGGAGCTGGCGTTGCCGCTCCAGCGGGGAGGTTTAATTTGAGTGAGGTTTTGATTTTTTTTGCCACTTAGTTATATTTTACTTGCCTGATTTAGATCAATCTCTACCGGTGTTTCGCGTCCAAAAATTGATACGAGCACAATTATTTTACCCTGACCCTCATTTATTTCGTCGATTGTACCCACAAAATCCGTGAAAGCACCCTCGGTAATTTTTACTGCTTCTCCAATACTGAACTTAGTTTTAAATGTGGGTGCTCTCTGACGGGTTGCTTTTTTAATGTTTTGAATTTCGGCAGGAGTGAGAGGTGTCGGTTGACTTCCCCGACCTACGAAACCTGTAACTCCAGGTGTTTTTCTCACTACGGTCCAGGTCTTCTTATTGATTTTCATTAATACGAGTACATAACCTGGGTATAATCGCTCTTTGATTTGTTTTTTTTCTCCCGAACGGTACTCGATTTTATCCTGTGTGGGGATTAGAATTTCTTTAACCATTTCCTCAACGTTAAATGAGAGGAGGCGTTTCTTTAAGTTTTTTTTCACTTTTTCCTCGTGCCCACTATAGGTGTGTACAACATACCACTTACACCCCAGCTTACCTGGGTTTTGGATGTTTTTGTTCGACTGTTTATTAGCTGTTACTTCTGTTATATTGGTCACTTTATTCCTAATTCTATCAACTTAGTCAAAGCAGTATCGAGTATCCCGATGTATAATCCAAGTGACAAAATCGAGAGTATCACCACGAGAGTTAATTTGCGTATTTCCTTTTGACTAGGCCATCTTACTCGTTTAAGTTCCACTTTCACCTGGTGGAGGAAAGTTATGACTCGATTAATAAACTTAATCATGAACGGGGTGAATTTTACCACGACTAGGCCGTGACGGCAACGGTTAGGGTTAGACAGGGGTATAAGGTGTGGTATCATGTTAATGATGATAGAAGCGCCTATTTCCAGAACCGCTAAACAAGCATCCCCTGGTCGACCCCTTTCCCTGGAGGAATCGCGTGATAGATTGAAACATCTTGTTAAGGGAGAGGTCAACGGGTTGGGGCAGGAGCAGGAGATAATAACTGGAGAAAAAAAAGAACATGATGCGGCATACCAGTCGGGACAACAAGAGTCCGTGGGAAGGGGTGAGGAAGAGGAGAAACAAAGCCCAGTCGGTGAGGTCTCTTTATCAACAGCTCCCACACAGCAGGACATTGGTATTATTAAGCAGGATGATGATGGTGACGATGAAATGAGCGAAGAGGAACAAGAACGTGCTTTAAAGAAGGCTCCTCTTCGGGAAGCAATAAAATGGTTAGCTGCCTGGTTGCGCAGGAAGAAGAAAAAATTGGGCTTTGGGCGTTAATCCAGCGCAGCCAATAGTCGGTATAAGTAAACGCTACTCCGAAGCAACATTGGAGTGAGTTTGCTATATGTTTCAGGAAATAATTCTACAAATTATCCTAGTCCTGTTCTTAATTAGTGGCCTGATCGCCGGTATTAGCTATCTTGTTTTCTGGGTGAAGTTTCGCAATCGCGAGAAGGTGTCTCTGACACTAAAGTTTTTAGAGGTTCAGATGCCCAAAGAGAATGAGATAGAGATTGCTGTAGCCGAACAGCTGTTTACTACTCTAAGTGCGTTAACAAAAGGAAAAGGGTTGTTATCGTCTGAACCAGGCATTTCGTTTGAAATTCTTGGAGAATACGAGAGTATACGCTTTATTATTGCCGTTCCTTATGATTTTGCGACGTATGTAGAAGAACAGTTGCACGCTGTTTATCCCGAAGCTCAAGTGAAGGAAATTGAAGAATATAATATTTTCTCGAGAAAAGGAAAAGTTGCCTTCGCCGAATTAAAATTGGGTGGCCCGCAATATTACCCATTACGTGGTTATGAAGATTTAGCAACAGACCCGCTGAACCAGTTAACGACCGGTTTAAGCAAGTTAGGAGAGGGTGAAGCGGCCGTTATACAGGTAATTGTGACTCCGGCAGGGGATCGCTGGCGAATACGGGGGCAAAATTTTGTGGCGGTTTCCAACATGCCGCCGAAAGAAGGGCAGTATAAGCCAAAAGTTGACACAAAGGTATTGGAAGCAGTGTCGAACAAATGTTCGAAAGTTGGGTTTAATACAACGATCCGCATTGTTACTGTAGGACAAGATCAGATCGCAGCGCAAAGATATTTAAGTGAGATTAGGAATAGCTTTAGTCAATTTGGTCAACCACATTTAGCTAGCCTGGCAACGAAGAAGATTTGGCTGCCAAAGAATTTCATGCTTTCTTTTTTGTATCGTTATCCGGTTCGTTTAGGGAGAAAGTCAATCCTAAATGCAGAGGAATTGGCAACAATAATTCATTTCCCCAACGGTAATGTTAAAACACCTCATATTAAATGGCTTCTTACTAGAACATCGGAGGCACCGCAGGGGTTGCCTCAGACGGGATTGTACTTGGGAAAGAGTATTTTTAGAGGTCGGGAAAGAAATATTTTTATGCAGACCGATGACCGGCGCCGGCATATGTACGTAATTGGGCAAACAGGAACAGGTAAAACACAATTTTTAAAGTTTTTAGCACAGCAAGATATAAAAAATGGGAGAGGGTTGGCATTTGTTGATCCGCATGGTGAGGACGTGGAGGATTTGCTGAATATGGTGCCCAAGGAGCGAGCTGAGGATGTAGTATATTTTAACCCCGGAGATACTGAGCGCCCGCTGGGATTGAATATATTGGATGTGGAAGGGGAAGGAGAGAAGCACAAAGTGGTAAACTCCTTTATAGCTCTTTTGTACAAAATTTATGACCCGAATAGGACAGGGATGATGGGCGCCGTCTTGGAGCGGGCTATTCGTAACGTTATGTTAACGGCCATGTCCGAAAGAGGGAATTCACTGGTTGAGGTGTTGAGGTTATTGATTGATCCCGATTTCGCAAAAACAAAAATACCGTTGATTGAAGATCCGTTGGTTAAACAGTTTTGGACGAAAGAGATGGCCCAGACGACCGATTTTCATAAATCCGAGAAACTCGGCTACTTTATTTCTAAGTTTGATCGTTTTGTTACAGAGAAGCTAATGCGAAACATTGTAGGGCAGTCGCAAAGTGCTTTTAATTTCCGTGAGATTATGGATAGTCAGAAAATACTGTTGGTAAATTTGGCTAAAGGATTAATTGGGGAAGAAAATAGTCAGTTTTTAGGATTAATGATTGTTCCGCAGATTCTGGCTGCGGCAATGAGCCGGGCAGATATGCCACAAGAAGAACGGAAAGATTTTTTCCTCTATGTAGATGAATTCCAAAACTTTGCCACAGATGATTTTGCCGAGATATTAGCTGAAGCCAGGAAATTTCGTTTGAACCTGCAAGTTGCTAATCAATACATTAGTCAAATAGATGAAAAAATAAAGGATGCTGTTTTTGGTAATGTGGGGACATTGGTCTCATTCAGGATTGGTGTAGATGATGCTACTTATTTAGAAAACCAATTTGAGCCGGTGTTCGCTAAAAATGATTTGCTAAATCTTCCTGTTGGGCGTTGCTTTCTAAAACTCTTAATGGAGGGGCAGCCCACAAAGCCGTTTTCTATGACTACCGATTGGCCGGCGATGTGTGCAGCGGAGAGAAACGAGGAATTGGGAGCAATGATTAAAGAGCTTTCCCGGACACGCTATGGTAAAGACCGTGCTTGGGTAGAACAGGATGTTATGGTGAGATCGGGACTAGAAGGTTGAGAACTCATATAAACATTAAAACAAGAAAGCATGAAAACACTGGAACATAAAAACGTAGAAAAGTTGTTCTTGTGTTTTAATGATCTTGTGGTTTTATGAAGAGTGATTTTCTATGGGGGTGCGCTACTTCGGCGCATCAGGTAGAAGGGGGAAATTATAATAACGACTGGTGGGATTTTGAGCAAAGAGGCTTAATTAATGATGCTTCTTCTTCCCATCCTTCCTGCGACCATTACCACCGTTTTACCTCCGACGTCGAACTTCTAGCAAATTTAGGGTGTAATGCCTATCGTTTTTCGGTTGAGTGGAGTAGGGTACAGCCTGCTGTGAATAGGTTTTCCGTAAATGAAATAGATCATTATCATCGCCTCCTCGACGCTCTGATAGGGCGGGGGATCACTCCGGTACTTACACTGCACCATTTTACCAACCCTATGTGGTTTGTTGAAGGAGGTGGATGGGAAAAGCCAGAGGCCGTTGATCTTTTTGGAAGGTATGTTCAAAGGATGGTTGATGAGTATACAGAGAAAGTAGGCTGGTGGGTAACGCTAAATGAACCGAACGTTTTATTGCTGTTAGGTTTTTTAGTTAAATACTGGCCGCCACAGAAAAAGAGCTTGGCATCTTTGACTAGAGCGTTCTTGAACTTAATTAGGGCTCATAAACTTGCTTATCAGATTATTCACGGTTCCGGGGCTGACAATATGGTTAGCATTGCGGATCATATGAGCGTGATTGATCCCTGGAAGAATAATGGGTTGGATAATTTAGCCGCCTGGATCTACGACTCTTTTTGGAACCAAATGTTTCTTAAGCGAATTGTTAACCATCTGGATTACATTGGGCTGAATTACTATACCCGTCAGCGGGTATCTTTTCCCTTCAGATTATTTCCTACTCCGGGAAAGGAAGCAGGCTTTGCCCAGTGGGAAATATACCCTGAGGGGCTTCTGCGAACCCTTCGACGCCTAAAATCGTATAAACTTCCAGTTATTATCTCCGAATATGGTATGCCGCAAGAAGCTAATATAGCTCCGGAGGAATATTTAAAGCAGGGGATTAATAACTTAAAGCTGGCCATGAATGAAGGAATTGACGTACGCGGATTTTTCTACTGGTCTCTGCTAGATAATTTTGAGTGGCGTGAGGGGCTGTCAAAAAGATTTGGGTTGTATGAGGTAGATTATGAAACGCAGGACCGGTGGTTACGCGAGGTTGGTAGAGTTTATCAGGAGTTGATTAGAGGTTGAAATTTTTAACGCTCCGCTCGCTAAGTTCAGTGAACAGCAAAAATCCGATGACGCCAGCTCTAGTTTGCAAAATTCACCTTATTGTCGTGCAATTATCAACGAAGACAACTAGATTATTTGTTCTTGCCTTAATATTTTTAGTGGTATTTTTGTCCCACGCATTAAGCAGTAATGTTACTAGCTTTGACTCTCGCTGGACTGTGTTTACTTCACTCAGTTTGATTGAGGAGGGGAATACAGATTTAAATGAGTATTCCGAGATGTTAGAAGAACATGAATACTATGCGATTGGGGTGATAAAGGGGAAATATTACAGCATTTTCCCGGTGGGCACCTCTATTATTTCCATGCCTTTTGTCTATTTGTTTCAGAAAATTGGGTTCCCACTCTTGGTTAGATATCAGGACGCAGAGAAAATAGTCGCGTCGTTTTTCGTGGCTATTTCAGCACTTGTTGTGTTTTTGACAATCGCGCGGCTTTCTAATCGACAGCATGCCCTTTTATTGACTTTTATCTATGCTTTTTGTACTTCGATGTGGTCTACAGCTAGTCGTGCATTATGGCAGCATGGCCCCTCGGCTTTAATGTTGTCTATTGCTCTATATCTGATTGTTTTGGCCCGGGATAAGCCGCGCATAGTTCAGTTTTTAAGCTTGCCCCTGGCTTGGTCATTTGTAATAAGACCGACAAACGCATTGTCGGTCTTATTTCTTACATTATATGTACTAATTTTCTATCGGGAGTACTTCGTGAAATATATAACTTGGTCGTTGGTTGTTGCTATCCCGTTCCTCCTCTACAATTTTTCTGTTTATGATAATCTTTTGCCGCCTTATTATTACCCGGCAAGAGTAGGGCAATCTGGTTTTTGGGGAGAGGCTTTAGTAGGCAATTTAGTCAGTCCCGGCCGCGGGTTGTTTGTTTTCTCCCCAATTCTGTTATTTTCCCTTTGGGGAATTTGGTTATCTATTAGGGGAAAGGAAAGAACTATTTTCTGGAGTACTTTAGCAGCAACTATTGTTACGCACTGGTTTATTGTGTCTTCTTATCCGCATTGGTGGGCCGGTCATTCCTTTGGCCCAAGGTTTTTTACCGATATGATGCCTTATTTCGTGCTTTTTTTAGTCCCCATATTGTGTAGAATCAAAGAGTTGAAAGGAGTTACGAGATTGGTGCTGACTGGCTTATTCACCTTTCTTGTGATGTCTAGTTTTTTTGTTCATTACCGTGGGGCGAATTCATGGAGCGTGTTCGAGTGGAACTCTATACCGGTTAATGTAGACGTGTCCCCAGAGAGGTTGTGGGACTGGGGGGATTTACAGTTTTTGAGGGGAACGTAGGTTGTTAGTTGGTTTGGAACTGTTTTTCTAGTTGATCAGCCCTAATGTCTGCCAAGACTACATTTTTTCCCTCCGTTGTTAGGTGCGCAATTAGCGGTGCTACCTTTTGATAGTGTTGAAGGGCCGCTTGTTTGTCGCCTAAGTTGAGGTATCCAAGCGCTAGTAATCCATGAATTTGTGCGAGGCGGCGTTGTTGTTTTTCTTGCTGGTTGTTGTTGTTAATGATCTCCAGTGATTGATTCGTATAGCTAAGTATTTTTTGATAATTTTGTTGTTGGTATGCTAATTCAGCTAGATGTAGGAGAGTTGTCATTTCCATGAACCAGTTACCAACAGAGCGGATGATTGTTAGACCCCTTTTGAGGAACTCCTCGGCTTTATCGAATTGCCCTATTTGTGTGTAAAGAAGGCCAATCTTGGAGATAGTAATTCCGTAGGCAACTTTGTCTTCGGTTTTGGCTAAAATTTGTTCACTTTCTCTTAAAAAAACTAGAGCTTGTTCGTAGTTTTTAATGTAGAGATAAGTAATACCAATATCTCTGAGTGAGTTGCCTGCGCCTATGTAATCATTAATTTCGTTATATAGATTACTAGCCTTTTGAAGCCACTGGATGGCATCTTCTGTCCGATTCTCAATTTTGTGGCAAACTCCAATCATTTGCATACAGTTAGCTATCTGCCTAGATTGGTTTGGGAGCTTTTCATAAAAGCCGATTGATTTTCTATACAGTTGAATTGCTTTCTCTGTCTCGCCCCGATTACGGAAGTTATCAGCGTTAATGACGAGGCTATTTGTTGTTTGTAGTTGACCCTCGTTTTTCACAGATTACAATTATACATCTATTGGATTTTGTTCGCTCAAAAATTACCAGAGTGCGAGTTCATAATCGACCGTAATTATTGTCACCCCGTAGCCTTGCCCGGTGGGCCTGGGGGATTATTAAGTTTTTCCGCTGTTGTGTCATAGACATTATCGAGTAAGTCGACACTGCTACACAGCGAGAGGCCTCTAGAAACGAGCCCCGCCCCGGAAAACATCATCAATTAAGCATATTGGGTTGCGTGCCAGTGGCACGCGTGGTATCGGGGCATGTACCCAAAAGCCCCCGCCTGGTTCGAGTAATAAAGTTACCCTGAAAACATGTGCCTCGAACAATCAAGCTGTATTTTCCGAGGCAGACATTAAGTGTGTGGGGTTGTTGCGTTTGAAATTACAAAAGCGAAAAAGTGCAGGGCGCGGCGGTAGTAATGTGAGGGCATAGTGGCATTAAAGGGGTCTTGCTTGCCCCGTAGAAATATACAGTTCGGGGGAGTATAATTATGAGGTATGAGGAGCTCAGTTGAAAAAGTTATTGTCGTGTTAGTACTGGTAGTTACTTTGTCTATTGGGACTTTTGTTTATGTAAACTACTCGTTGTCTTTTAGTGGAACTGAGCTGGGCCGCGGATTACCGCGCGGAGATAGGGTAAGAGAAACAGAGGAGGATGTAGCCGGGATAAGTGCGGCAGTTCCAATAATAGAAGACACTTTACTTGAACCCATTACCTTAACTTTTGTTGGTGATATTATGCTGGCCCGGGGCGTTCAATCGAGGAAAGCTCTAAGGGTAGAAAAATGGCCGTTTGATGAGATACAGGATCTTATTGGGCAGAGTGATCTGATGATTGGTAATTTAGAATCATTAGTAGGGCCAGAATCAACGGAGTGTGTTGACTGCCTGCGATTTTCGATAGCCGCTTTGGATGCGGGCGTACTTGGCGAAGCTGGTTTTAATCTCCTTTCTATTGCCAATAATCACGCGAATGATTTTAGTGGCAACCCCGGGGGAACAGCGGCAGCCCTTCGGGGCCTAGGTCTTACTCCTCTTGGGTTTGTGCCGGGAGACGATAATATCCAGGACCCTCGGATCATGATAGTTGACGACTATACTATTGGGTTTCTGGCGTATACGGATCTATCCAATACGGTGTTCTCTAATATCGCCCGCTCTCAAAAAGACCAAATTACACGAGATATCATTTCTTTAACAGCGAGTACGGACTTTATTGCGGTTAATTTCCACTGGGGGCAGGAATATACTCATCAATTTACTAAGCGACAGCAAGAACTAGCCTATATTGCTGTTGAAGCAGGTGCGGATTTGGTTATTGGTCACCATGCGCATTGGGTACAAGGGGTAGAAATTTACCAGCAAAAAGCGATTTTCTACGGCTTGGGAAATTGTGTGTTTAACATGATGTTTTCCCAGCCTACAAGGCAAGGTATCGCAGTTAGGGCAACTCTTGATAAGAGTAAGAGTGAGATGGAATTACAAGTTATACCTTTGATTATCGAGGATTATGCTCGTCCTCGGGTGCTGGACAAACAGGAACCAGATTATCTAGAGATACTCGACGTTATAGAGGGGTTTTCCCCTTCCGATATCGAATTACCCCAGATTATCCTTCAGCTCTAGTTTACGGGCGGAGATAGGCGCGGGTTAGTATTCTTCGCACTTTACCTGGTAGTAACTTTGTGCATGGTCGCAGGAGGGGCATTTTTGCGGTGGTTCTTTACCAAAGTGAACATAGCCACATTCGCGGCAGACCCACCAGACTTCCACTTTCTTTCTAAAAACCGTACCGGCTTCCACTTCTTTTAATAATTTTTGGTATCTTTCCTCGTGGTGTTCCTCGGCTTTAGCAATAGCCCGCAACCTGGCGGCGATTTTGGGGAGGCCTTCTTCTT
>JAHJGY010000006.1 GCA_018824115.1 Patescibacteria group bacterium | reverse complement strand
TTTTTCGGGCCTGACTGCCTGTACCTCCCAAGCTCGTCTTGGGTAAACTTAAAATAAGGTACAAATGTCCTGGGGCGGTTCACCAAACCGCGTTACCCAGTTGAATCAGTGAGCGAGTAGTCCGAGAACACAACCTCTGTAGAGGGGACAATCCGTGCTGGTCACACGGATGAGAAAGAGCTACTCCGCAGATTCAACCCCTTCGGGGGTATTTACGTGTTAGCAGAAAGCTCTTTGCTTTCTGCGCAAACCGGCTTTAAGTAAACGAAATTATCTAATTTCGAACAACAAACATTACTTAAAGCCAGGCACCTGGTCTTTGAACCTATCTAGGATAATACACCGAGATGGATTTAAAGATCAGTTGCTTGAGATATAAGGCAATTATAGGGATCATCCCTATTATTGCTTGTTGTAATGAGAAGCGCGGTTTAGACCGCGCTTTTTTTGTGGAAAATCTGGTGGCCGCAGGTGCCGAGGGCTAATAGAATCCAGAAGTGGATAATGTTGATGGTTGAGAAAAGGAGATATTGGACCGAAAGGGCCGTAAAAGCGAGTAGTGTACCTAAGAAAAATGAGGACCACCAATAATTGTCACGATCAATTAAGCTTTGGTAGAGATTTTTAATGATCACTACTAGGAAAGCGATGTTAAACCATCCGTAGAAGAAAAAGCCAATGAGACCGGTTTCCGCCAGGATTGAAAGAGGCTGGTTGTTGGCAACATTGTACTCACCAATGGGTATACCTTCTCCCTGAGTCAGCGGTCCATAGTTCCCAATACCCACGCCCAGCCAAGGGTTTCTTTTAAACAGCTTCACTGCTGTGCGCCAGTGATGAAACCGCCCGACAGAGGCAATAAAAGACAAGCGGTCACTAATAAATTTTAGCAGTGGAATTTCTTCACCGAGACCATCTTCAGTTGCGGTTTGGAGGTTGGTGATGGTTGGGTTAACACTTACTTTCTTCTTAGCAGACTTGGTGGTTTCGGTTTCTAATTTGCCTATCAACCCTTGCTCAGTTGTTTTTTTGTTCCAAATGTAATTTACAGAGTATTGGTCGATTCGATTGCCCAGAGTTAAAAGTTGGCTTCCAAGAAATAGAGATGGTATGAGCATTATCATTGCACTAGCGAAGATGATGCAGGTGCCGGCGAGCGGCTTCTTTGTTTCAAGCAGTAGGGATTTGTGCCTTTTATTAAGAAATAAAGTAATAAAGAACAATACGGTGATGACGATGATGCTTCCGAGTCCAAGCCAACCGCCTCGTGAGAAAGTAAAGTTTAGTGTAAGAAGAGAAAGGAAAAGAGTAACAGCGGTCAACTTGGAGGTAAAGAAGGGAATATTAGTTTTAAAAATGAAAAAGGCGGTAGTAAAAGCAATACTAATTAGAATAAAGTGGGCAAAATACTGTGGTTCAAGAAAAGCAGCATGCACCCGCGGATAGCCGAGGAGAGGGTAGCGGTATCTTTCCCAGATACCAGATGGAAGGGCAACATAATCGGCAAAGAATTGGTAGAAGGCAAATAATGCCGAGGAGAGCGATGTTAGAAGTAAAACACTAATTGCTGTTTTTAGGAGTCTTAAATTGGTAACGCTATTAATTAAAAGAAAATAGCATCCCATAATGCAAACAAAGGTCCAGCACCAAATTAAAACCCCGCTTTTTAAATCGACTGCTTTGGTAAGAGACAGGCCAGCGGTAATGAGGAATCCGATTAGAGGCAGGCCCATAGGACCAAAGTAGATCGGGTCACTTTTGAAAAAGATGATCTTTATTAACCAGAAGATGAAAGCGGTAATAAGTACAATTTCGCTCATCTTGATGGTAAATCCGGTTTCTATTGTTAGTCTGGCAGTAAAGGGACAAAGGATAATGGCGATGAGGATGAGGTTGGTGATAAATTGTTCGAGCTTAGTGTTTTCTTTCATTATTGGTTAATTACTAATTAACTGCTGTACCAACCATAGATATATCCTATTGTTGAACTGAATACCGAGAAAGCGCGGAATGGTTTTACGATAAACAAGGCGCCCACTACTAGTAATCGATAGCAAAGGTAAATTAGAGTGTGTAATGGTGTTTTAAGGACCGGTTTAAGTTTTCGTTGGGGGTGTAATTTCATTTCCTGAGCGGTTCCCAGGCCCGATTTAAAGTACTTTCTCCAGAGAGATTTAATGTTGGAAGCATAGGGATGATAAACCCATGTGTGCGGGGCAATTGCAAAAGTGTAACCGAGCTTGCGTACGCGGTAGAAAAATTCCGTGTCTACGCCCCATTGGATTTTTTCGCTAAATCCGCCGGTTTTCTCTAATACTTCCCTTCTCATGGCACAGCAGGTGGTTGTGACAGGTGACCAGATATTTTTGTCGGCGTCGTTTTTTCTAATTAAAGAGGGATTTGAGATTGTCAGTTGATTGACTATTGGTGTTTCGATTAACGGGATTTGCGAAGCGGCTTTGCGTGCGAACCAATTGCTGTCGAGTGGCAATCTACGTGAAGCTCCCACAACATCGGCTTGGTTTTTTAAAATAGGATCAATTAGATTAGCTAGAATTTTGTTGTGTGCTAGCATTGCGTCATCGTCAATAAAGATGATGATTTCCTCTTTGGCTTTGTGCCAGCCCAAATTTCTCGCTCTTCCGTTTGGTTTTATATTTCTTATAACAACTGTTTGCTGGATTTTGAGCGTTTGTTCCCGAATTGTTTTTAGGCAGGTGATGTTTTCTCGGATTGTTGGGATGACTATCGAGATTTTTGGATTCATGATTTATCTTTCGGCCACAAATACTAATAAGTTAGACATTTTAGGAAAGAGCTGCCCTAATAACAGTCGCAGATTTGATAAAAGCCGGTTTTTAAGGATAAAGTTTTTGGAGAAAGCATCAATGTCTAAGGATTTTGCTGATTTTACCGTAAATCCGAATCTTTCTAGAATATCTTTGAGTTCGGTGTAAGAAAATTCTTTAATGTGCAGGCTATCCGATTTTCTTTCTTCTCCTCTTCTTAATTTGTAGAGCCTTTTGCCTAATGATATCCGGTTGGGAGTAGAGATAATAAGCTTTCCTTTGTCCTTAAGGACCCTTCTTACCTCCGCTAACATTTTCTCTAAATGTTCAAGGTGTTCAATTACATCAGCGGCAATAACAAAGTCAAATTTGCTGTCCTGAAAAGCTAAACTGCAAGTGTCGCCCACAGATAAGTTAATTTCGGGCAGGTGTTGACAAGCCAGCTCAATCCCTTTTATTGAGGTGTCTATTCCATAGAGATTTTTTGCCGGCAGGTATTTGCTTAATTCGGCAAGAATTATCCCGTCCCCACAGCCTACTTCCAAGACGATAGCGTTTTTGTGAGCTTTTATGGGTGCAGTAATGAGATCTTTGCGCTTGCTGGCGAAAATTCGGTCAAAGAGATATTGGTGTTCTTTCCAATGATAGTCACCGGATTGTTCATATTTAATAAAAGTTTCAGATTTCATCTCAGTACGTTTTTCTGATTACTGATTTTACCATTTTGGTTAGCTGCTCAAACTTTAGTATCCCAAGATAGTTTAGGTTAAATAAGTAAACTAGAAGGAAGGCAAGGAACACTACCAATCTGGAGTAGAAGTTTAGAGACGATAAAAATATTATCCAGAAGAACGGTGTTAGATTCATTACGGCAATGAAAAACATACTGGTTGGGGTGACCACGGAGAAATGCCGCTGGATCATGAAAAGACCAAATATAAGAGCTAGAAAAGAACCAACCATAAGACCTTGGGAAGCACCTAAGATGCCGTGATCAGTAATCACTAAGAATCCAATTATGAAAAGCGAAGCGCAAACTAGCAGAAAATACTGAGCTAGCATTATTTTTCTCCTGTGGGTGGGTATTAAAACCCCGCCAGTTACTACGTTAATAAGGGAATAGTTAGCAAAAGCAAGAATTAAATAGGGAATAAGAGGGAAGGCGGGAATGTATTTGGATCCGATTAATGTTAGGGTGATTTCCTTAAAAAAGAAGATAGCAGTAGTGCTTGCCAAAAAAATAAAGGCAGATACCTGGGTGAAATTTCTAGAAAATTGTTTTTGGAACTCTTTAGAATTTTCAGCAAATTTCCTGCTTAGAACAGGTACGGTAACATCAGTAATGGCATCGGAGAAAGAAACAATTTTAATAGCTAATAAAGAGGCAAAGCTAAAATAGCCAATTTCTTCTGGTGATATGTACAAACCCATGATTAATACCGGCGCTTTTTGCCAGAAGTTGTAGAGTATTCTGGCAAAATAGACAATAATTCCCAGACTAAAGATCTCTTTAAAAAGAGAGATGAATTCTTCTCTAGTGGGTAGACGAAGGTGGTTGCGGTAAATTCTAAGGTTTATTAGGCCAAAGATAACGAGCATAACAGAGTTGAAGAGAAGGAGGGCGTAAAAATAGCCAGAAACTTTGGCTATTTTTACCAGATAGGAAAATAAAACCAGACTGATTGCCGACTGAAAAACTTGTAAGAGAAACAGATAACCGAACTTTTGCAATCCAGCCAGAGTGGACGAGAGGTTAGCTTTAACACCATCGATAATAAAAATTAAGCCAATAATTTTAATTGGCAGGCTTAGAGAAGGTTGTTGGTAGACATTGGTGGCCAGGTGATCGGAGAAAATAATTATGGTACCGGCTAAAATTAGAGAGACTGGTAAGCGGGTAAGGATTGAAGTGAAAGTTACTTTACTGGCTCTGTCTAGGTCTTCTTCTCGGGAGAGTGCAACTACAGTTCCTGTAGCCAATCCTAGATGTTGGTAGATACCTACTGTTCCGGCAATAGCCAGGACGATCCCCACTAATCCATACTCTTCCGGCGAAAGTATTCTAAGAACAATGATATTTTGGATAATTCCCAGAGAAATAGCCAGTACCTTAGAAATAAGGCTGATGCTTTGCCATTTAACGAGTTTGGACATGATGCTCAAAATTCTATGTTCGGATTTTCTCGTATACGTTCTGTATTTTCTTTGCTACTGTTTCCCAACAATAGTTCTTGCGGATAAGATTGTGATTGATATGTGGGTATTTGTCAAATACTGATTGAATATTAAGGGCTAGAGATTTAGCACTAAGTTCGCTGATCGGGAAAATCATGTTTTTAAACTCTGATCCGGGATCGAATCCCGAACTGAGTGCTGGTATTCCACAAGCCAAAGCTTCCAGCGCTACCTTGGGGAATGCTTCATAGCTGGAAGGGAGGACTAATAGGTCGGCACCTCGTAAGTAGCTGGGTAATTTTTGATTAGGCACATACCCAATTATCTTAACGCGGTCGTCTAGATCGAGTTTTTGTACAAGTTGTTTTAGATTGTTTTCTTGATTGCCCGATCCAATGAAAACTGCGGTGTAGTTTGTATCCAAATGTTTTAGGGCTTGAATAATAAGGGTAGGGTTCTTTCGCTTGCTTAGAGATCCAACAAAGATAAGTGTTTTCCGGCCTGGGAAAAGGTCGTTCTTTAAACCAATTGGTTCAAACGAGTCGGTATTAACCCCATTATTAATCACTTCAATTTTGGCTGGGTCGGCCTGGTAGTATTGGAGAACTTCCTGTTTTAGTGAATCGCTGACGCAGATTATTTTGTTAGCCGTTTGTACGCCGGTACGATCGGCGAATTTATGAAATGACCATTCAATTCGTGTAAGAAAAGTTGGGTTTTTAGCTTTGTCGGCACGTGCGGCGGCAGTGTTGTGCAGGTGGAGTACGTAAGGAGTTTTGTCTAACCAGCCGAAAAGATGTTTGTAAAGGTTAATAAATAAACTCAGGTGCCCGTGGATGTGAATGACGTCAACATGTCTAAATAATCGATAGATTAGGTAATAGAGTAGAGCGGCTGGAGCTGTGCTGAAGAACACAGATAAATTTAAGCCTGGGATACAACCACTGGGCAAGCGGTAAATCTGTACGGCGTGAGGGACAGCTTTCTTCTTTCTTGGCCATCCGCCGCAAAAAACAGTTACCCGATTACCAAGTTTTGCTTGCTGTTCGGACAGGTAATAAGGGCCGGGAGCTAATTGTTCCCACGGCGGCGGCCAGTCGTAAACGATTCTAAGGATTTTCATACTTCATACTTAGGCCTATCAAAAGCTTAGCCTTTGATGAGCGCTTTATAAAAGCCAAACGGTTAGTCTAGAGTATTTATAAAGATAAAGGGCTTTTGATATTTTTTAACATGGGATTAGTTACCTGGGTATATCTTTGGGTGGTTCGAATATTTTGGTGTCCTAAGAGCTTTTGAACATACCTTACATCAATACCATTCTCCAGTAAATGAGTGGCAAAGCTGTGGCGCAAAGAATGAAAA
>JAHJGY010000042.1 GCA_018824115.1 Patescibacteria group bacterium | reverse complement strand
TAAAAAAGAATCTGGTTATTCGATTGTTGACGATGGGGGGGAGGCTGCCGAAGAAGAAGTTGAGTTTGGTACTCCAGGATAGGTGGTAAGCTAGAGATCCCTTTTTGACCTGTTGTGAAAAAACAATTCTCTTTTTTCCCGTATTAAGTCCGTTCTTTTCTAGTACTTTTTGTATAGCGGTATTGCCTAGAGTGGGTAAGAGTTTTACAAGTTGATGAACTGAGTATTCGGGATATTTGATAACTAGTTCGATTATCCTGTTTTCTTCCTGAGGGGCGGTCGTTTTCCAGTGATCTTCACCACTGGGGCGTTTGCATTTAAGGGCTTGTGTTTTTTGGTGAGAGTCAGCGTCTTTGTAACGGTTATACCACTTGTAAAAAGTGAAGCGTGAGACGCCGAATTCTTTACAGGCATTGGCAACGGAAACACCCTCGTTAGTTACCTTTTTGATTAAGTCTAGTTTTTCCTGTGGTGAAAGCGGACTTGGCATTTATAACAATAGGATAGAAACATGTTAGCATTAATGAATACTGGGCGTCAACAGTGGAAAATCTGTAGATGCTATGCAAGCGGAACGGAAGAAGAACGGCGGTAGTACCTGTAGGGTATTTCCAGTGCGATAAGTGAGAAAGACAAGGATCCACACAGAGAACGGAAGGGGGAGAGTGTTATAATGGTCGTTGCCATGCCCGAGTTACCCGAGGTAGAGATTGTAAAAAGAGAACTTGAAGCGAAGATTGTCGGTAAAGAGATTAATGTAGTGAGATTTGATACACCTAAAATGATGAGACCTAGCCCTTCAGGGTTTGTTGCCGGAGTTACTGGTAAAGAGATTAAGGCGGTTAGGCGCAGGGCCAAATTGTTAGTGTTTGAACTAAGTCCTCTAAGTTATTTTGTGTGTCACCTTAAACTCACGGGGAGGCTTTTTTTCCGTAAGCCAACTGAGGTTCAGGATAATTATGTGCACATAGTGTTCCAATTCCAGGATAAGACGGAGTTAAGATTTTCTGATTCTCGCAAGTTTGGATTTTGTCATTATCTTAAAAACGAAGAAGAACTGTTAGAGATCTTAGCTGGTTTTGGTTTGGAGCCGCTAGATGACTTAACGCCCGATGCTTTCTATCGAATTCTGAGTGGTACACGACGCAAAACAAAAGTAGTCTTAATGGACCAGAAGATTATTTCTGGGATAGGTAATATTTACGCCAATGAGGCTCTGTGGCTGGCTAATATTAATCCTGTTAGACCCGCGAATGAACTTTCTAAAGAAGAAGCTGGGCGACTATTTCTGGCTATAGAAAATGTGATAAAGGAGGCGCTGAGGCACGGCGGGTCATCGGATCAATGGTATCGGCATACAGACGGCAGCAAAGGCCATTATCAAGAGCGTTTCAAGGTATATGGCAGGGTAGGGGAGTCATGCTTGAAATGCGGCGGGGAGATCGAGCGAGATAAGGTAGGGGGAAGAGGAACGTTCTGGTGCCCCAAATGCCAAAAACAGTAGAGAGTAGTCAGTAGTAAGTATTAATTTTACGTTTATGCTAGATACTCATCGTTTTACTGAACGTATACTTGAGATTCTACCCGGGGCGCTTACCTGGCTTGTTCTTACCAGCCCTCTTTGGTTAACTTTAAGCCTGCCCTTTTTTATGGCAGGTGTAATCTTGTTTCTAGATGTTTACTGGTGTTACCGGTCTCTTAGAATTGCTGTCTTTTCGTGGATCGGGTATAAAAAAATGCTTGAAGCGGAAAAAACCGATTGGTTAACCAGACTAGAAAAGGATAATCCTAAGGTGGAAGTGTACGGGAAAGAGTATTCTTGGCGAGATATCCATCATTTGTTTGTGATTCCTACTTACAAAGAGCCAGTTGAAATCCTAGCCCAAAGTTTGGAAGCTCTCAGCAAGCAAACATACCCCAATGAGAGAATTATGGTTCTTGTAGCGTGGGAAGATCGGGAAGAAATAGACTATTTAAAAGAGAAAGAGCGTATTTTGATTGATAAGTTTGGCGGGGCTTTTAGTGATCTATTTTTTACGATCCACCCCTTAAAGGTATTAAAAGAGCACCACCCCGGTCCTGGATCGAATCGTACTTATGCTGTGAAAGAAATTATACCCCTGCTTAAAGAAAAGGGGCTTGATCCCGCACAGGTTGTTCTTACCACCTTAGACGCTGACTTTGTGGCGCATCGAAGATATACTGCTGGTTTAACTTATAAGTATCTAACAACACCGAAGGCAGAGAAAAAAACATTTACTGGTATCTTTTGGTATTACAATAATTTTTGGCAGGCTCCTACTCTTAACCGATTAGTGGCTTCAGGAGTATCTTTTTGGCAGCTTTCGGAAATGACGGGGTCAAATAAATATTTCAATTTTAGCAGTCACTCAATTAACCTGCAAAGCCTGATTGATATGAACTATTGGGTGGTGGATAAGGTAAATGATGATGGGGAATTTTATTGGCGGGCATACTATCATTTTGCCGGTGATTATAAAGTTATACCTCACTTTATTTCTATCTATGCGGACACGGTACAAGCGGAGACGTTAAAAGAGAGCCTTAAGGAACAGTATTTGCAGTTGCGCCGTTGGGCATACGGAGTTGAGCATATACCAATGATTGTGAAGCAGTTCTTTAAACGGAAGGACATACCCTTTCTCGACAAGGCAGACAAAATTCTGTTTCTATTACAAAGCTATTTGACTTGGTCCTCTCTGGCAATATTAATTACTTTTGGGGGGTGGATTCTTCAGGTAATTAACCCGCGATTTGCGGGTACGGTACTTGCATTTAATTTGCCCTACTTTTCAAGTATTTTTCTTAGCATAGCTATTGTTGGTTTGTTTATGCTGGTGTTTATTCATGAGAAAGTTATTACACCAAGACCGAAGGAATGGGGGATAATCAAGCGTCTCTTAAGCTATTTGCAGTGGGCATTAGTTCCAATAGTGATACTAACTTACGGGTCTTTTCCAGCTATAGAGTCACAGTCACGATTAATGCTGGGTAGATATATGGAGTATCGTGTTACGAAGAAAGTGCGCACCTAGAGAGATGAATTAAGAATTAGGAATCATGAATTAAGGCCAACAAAAGAGTTATTATGTTTACCCATAATTCCTAATTCGTTATTCTTGATTCCGATTTCTTATAGATGTAAACCCCGTCAACTTCCTCAATTTTTTCGTAGAAGTGCTCGACGATCTCAGTTAACTGCGGGCAGGCTGGCGTGTCGGGAAATATGACGAATATTTGAGGCGGGGTTTCTTTTAATATTTCCACAATTTCTTGGTATCCTCCGGAGGTTGATTCTATATGAAAGTAGTTGGTGAATCGGGTGGCAGGAGTGAGCCCAAGTTGGCCGAGTTCGTAATATAACCAGGGAGCTTCACCGCCTCCCCAAATGAGTACCTGAGTAGATTGAAAGGGATAACGGTTAGAGTACTCCTTAACAAAGGAAGCGATCTTAGAGTTGGTTACAGTGTTGTGTTCAAAGAATTGCACATATTCGGATTCGGGTATTTTACCAAGAGCAAATTTAATGAAGTTAGTGTGGTACGCGAACTGGTTAAATTGGTAAGGAATATTGTTGGTGATTTCTAATTCTTGATTCAAGGGAATGAGGATAAGTAATAAGTAGCTGGCAGTTAGCAGACAATAGGAGGAGAATTGTGTTGTTATAGTAGCGAATGTCTTGTTTAAGTCAAAGGGTTTCAGTTTAGAAATTAGCAGAACGGTTAGCAAAGTGAGAGGCGGGAAAGCTTGAATTAGATAGTGAACGTAGGGGCGCATACTTAGCGAGATTACGAGGAGGTCAAGAAAAAACCAAGTTAATACCAGCGATTTTGGCGATTTTTTGTTCCGGAAACCAAGGTAAACAACCGTGATAAGAGAGCAAATCCGGAGGATATTTAGGAGAAG
>JAHJGY010000041.1 GCA_018824115.1 Patescibacteria group bacterium | reverse complement strand
TATAGCTATAGCAAAATCTATCCAGGGAGGGCCTACTCGTTTTCCATAATTAGTTCTCCAGGCATCTCTTAATGGCGGAACAAATTGATAATCGTGAATGACCTCTTCTGGGGGGATTCCTTTCTTTTCTCTCATTTCCCAATACTCGCTTTTCCTTTCGGTGCCGTAACGAAAGTGATCTGCGTCGAAGACAGCGGCGAATATAATTTCTAAGAGCCTATCGTTATTGGGATCAAAGCCCAGATGGTCGTGGTTTCTGACTACAGTTAAAACAGTTTCGTTTACTAGGTCTTCTTTTTCTAAAATTCGACGCGCGGATTTTTCCCCTTCAATCATATGAACCTCCCCGAATCCTAGATGTCTGTCTAAGTCGTGCAGGAGGCCAGCCAAAATCGCTTGGTCGATAATGCGCATATTTTCGGGCGAATCAATTTTTCTAAAAGCACACTCCTGTTCGGCGAGATGGCCCGCCATAACAGCAATTTCCTCTAAGTGATCAAAGCCACGCCCCTCTTGTGGACTTGTTTTCCGTAAATGTTTTTTGACCAAAGAGATCACATTGGGAAATTTTTGATAAAGCCGCTCGCGGAATTCACGAAGTTCTTGGTCACCCGGCAGGGAAGGGACGTTGTGGTTTGTTCTGTATTGCGCGGAGAATAGTCTAACAACTTTTCTAATATCCTTGTAGGTGAAATCGTTACGTCGTTTTGCGCTCATATTTTTAGGTATAGCGATCGTGAAATAAGTTTCCAGGTTGGATGAGCTTTTGTGGAATCAATGGCTAGATTTTATCACAGGTGAAAGGAGGTTTGAGGGATGGGCGATATTGATTGGTATAACGGGGGTTGCCGTTATTGTGTTGTTGTATTCGCCTTTTGAGGTTGGAGGTGGAACCTATATATAGTGGTTGATTTTTGAGGCTTTGGAGGACATAAACGTAATACGTTCTGTTACGAGGAAGTATGGTGGTTGCGTGATAAATCGCTGCGTGATTTAAACGTGACTCACCACGTGAAATCTTCACTTCGTTCAGATTAACATGGCGAAGCCACGTTTAAATTTTGCTTTGCAAAATTTATCACGTGGTGGAGATGGGGGGAATTGCACCCCCGTCCGAAAACTCCACCTAAAAACATTCTACAAACTTAGTCAAGCAGGGTTTAATTTCTGGGGAGCGTGCTTGGCTTCACTTGTTCCCCAAAATTCCAGTTATAAAAGAATGATAAGGACAGATCGATAACTGGGCAAATCCTCCTCTTCTTAGCTTTATGACGCCCCATAATTCCCTGCTAAGAAAGAGAACAAGGGACGCCCCAGTAGCGCCGTCTACGGCGTAAAATTACGCGGCGTAGGCGAACTGAGGAGCAACTGTATAATCGTTGCCAGTTATTTTTTTTAACTCAGTTTAACGAGGGTGAGTTATCCTCGGTTTGCAGTTTTTAAGTTGCGTCTCCGTCGAAACTTGTCATCCCCTCAATGAGGCCCGGTCCGGTGCAACATCGGACCGCTGGCCGAATTAGTCCGCCACAATATCGCCGAAAGCGATTTTGGGCGGGCTCAATGACAAGTGCAGGGCACTTGTAGAGCCAATGAAAAGTACATCGCAAAAGCCGATTAAGGTTCTGGCACTACTTTTCTAAGAAGCTAGCGAAACTAAGAAGCTGGAGTTAGCGCCTCTTTTACGTCAATTTCTGCTTGACGTCTGATGCTGTCTTTTCTCTCTTTTCGACGCTTCTCAAACCCCTTCTTTCCCTTAACTAACGCTATTTCTAGCTTAATTAAGCTCCGTTTAGTATACACTGTTAGTGGGGCGATTGTCAAACCCTTTCTTGCCAATTCTCCCTTTAAATAAAGGATTGTGTTTTTTTTCACAAGCAGTTTTCGCGAGCGCCTGGTTTTTACTGATTCTTCTCGGGTCTTTTGGTAAGCAGCGATATGGGCGTTTATTAAATAAAGTTCTTTCCCAACGAGCTTTACATAGCTGTCCTTTATACTAATCCGCCGTTGGCGGATTGATTTTACTTCCCAACCTTCTAGTTGGATACCAGCCTCATATTTCTTGAGGATTTGATATAAATAGTGGGCTTTACGGTTGGTGGCTAGAACGGGCATAAGAAATAATTAAAAGTGAAAAGTTACAATTCAAAGTTTAAAATTTCATTCGCTATCTCAATTTGTCAAGACGCGTGAGTACTCCCCTGGTTTGTCGGGAACGAGCTACGGAAGTAAGATGGCATATGGGCTTTCGTATTCTCCAAACCAGAGTTTCTTTTTTTCATCATCTACGTACACATTTACAATTACCTGGTCGGTTGCAAGAACTAGCCCCTTTTGATATTTTCCATCTTTATCAAAAATATAAATGGTGTGATCTTTAGTAACGTAGAGCTGGTTAATTTCAGGGGAAGTAAAGATTGATTGGGCATTAGTGAGTTCTGGATAGAAGCCCGACAGTTGGAATTCCTGTTTTTCTCCGCCGAGGAATTTATAGATTTCACCGGTTTGGTAAAGGATGTAGATAGCTCCATCAATGCTAAAATCAATGGCCTTACTAAAATCTGGCGTGGTAGTGAAGTAGTTAAATCGTTTGGAGTAGTCCTGCCCGCCGGATAGAGCTAAGTATTTATGTATCTGCTGGGCTTGACGATCCAGTAGGTATAGATTATACCCTTGTCCGGAATCGAAGCTATCGATGCTAACAATGTCTTGCCAGTCAGTATCGGTTTCTAAGACGATTTTTTCCTGATCAAAGGTAGAAATGCCATTCTCCTGCTTAAGATATATACGCAGGCGTGCTTCGTCGGGCCAGGATTGTTCGATTGTTGGGTTAAGAGTGGTCAGGCGTTGAGCCTCGTTTAAGGCATTAGTTATTTCAGTAGCTAATTGTTGAGCCTGTTTGTCATTGGGAATTTGCTCGAGGAGCTGAACTGCTTGTTGAAGATACGAACCCGCTTCTTGTGGGTTTTGAGAGCTGGCGACCTGTCCTTGACTAAGTAGTGCTTGTGCTTGTTGAATTAACGCGTTCTGTTGTTGTTGGCTCTGTTTATAATTGCGGTACAGGTAGGTGGAGAGAATACTGCCTAAAAGCAATACGCCCAAGGCAGTCGTGCCAATTATCCGCTGGCGGGGGCTGGTGAATTCGGGTTTCTTAATTACCAGTTTTGGCGCGGAAGGAATAAATCGCTTGATTTGGTGGATTAAGTACCTGACGTGAATTAAAAGGGAGGTGCCTAAAGGGGGGCGTTTCCTGGTGTCAGTGATCATGCCAATATCGATGATTTCTTCATCACTGGGCACTTTCTCCTCTTGAATATTTAGGAAAGTTGCTCCCATCGCTGGTGTATCTTTGTATTTTTTCATTTCTTCTTTAAAAAGATCAGTCCACCCCGCTTTGTTCTCCGAACTGCGCGGCGAGTTTTTTACCAGTATGTTGGAAATAGTCTGCCGACCAACTTTTTCCCAGAATGTGGGACAACACAAAATAACAGTATCGTGATTTTTGATCTTTTCCGAACCTAAATTCGTAAAAGGGAATGAAATGACTTCTTCTCCACTTAGAAGAGCAATTTGTGCTTCTCCCAGGCGGCCGAAGTAGAGAATATCACCCCAGATAACCGCCACGGCCAAGTTGAGCTTAACAACATCCCAGGCCTGCTTGGGCTTTTTAGTTAGCAGATAAGCTTTTTCCTTGGTTTTCTCTAGACTGTTTTGTAAGGCCTGAGTGATGCTTCCCCCTGGATGATCAAAGTATTCTTGCGTGAGTGTCTTGAAGGTTTGCGTAGAAAGGAAGGGCAAGTCCAATTCTTGGTCGGGGGAGGTCGTTGAAATTAGGGCAAATAATTCACCGCGCGTGCGGTGAGTTTCCAGGTTAGGCGACCGGTGGTGGAACGATTGACAATGGCTGTCTCTTGATTCGGAGAGTTCGCTGATAACGGTCGTTTTGGTGATGGATAGTGAGATGTCCATTGATGGCTAGGTGAGAAAAATACTTGCTAATAGTAACAGGATTATTGCTATTGTGAATGCTAGAGCTACTCGTTTTAGGAGTTTCCCGCCTGGTGTTGGCAGAAACTGGTCAAGCAAGGTCATTTGTTTAAGAATTAGGACAGAGAATATTAAGAGTAGGACACTGAAGGCAATAACTCCCCATTTTTCGAGAATTACGGCAAGTGATCCAAGCGATAGGTTTTCAATTAGTTGATTAAGGTTGGGTATTTCGATCATTGACGGTAGGTACTGGCTGGTTTTTATGAGCAATGGCTGCCAGGTCGGTGATGATGTCGTGGATAATGCCTGGTTCTGGGACGCTGAGGAGTTCAATGTCCTGACGCGTGGCAGCGGTTTGAACGTACACGTTCCCAAAGTTAAATATCAGCTGAAGTAGTCCTCCTTGAGTGTGCGTAACGTCCTGGAGATGTTGCAGTTGAGCCTCGGCAACATTGCGGTAAAGGAAGCCGACCAAATCGACATCAAGAACTCTGGAATCGGTGATTAGGAATACATGATAGTACCACTTGGCAATTCTTACTAGCCCGAAACCAAAACAGCAAAGATACCAAAATATTAGTAAAGTGATTTGGCCACTACTGGTGAGGGTGGGCCAGAATAAAATATCTTCGCCGAACGGTAAAAAGACAATTGGTACGATTAAGCAGAGTACTAAGGTAATTATCCAAGGAGCATTGGTAATGAAATCCTTACGTAAAAGATAGTAAACTTCTTCATTAGGATTTTGCGTCAGAAAATTGATTTTAAGTGGTTTCTGAGAGGTATTGTTCATAAATTGATAATATCACATTTCTGGACACGGAGTTATCGGATTAAGTCACCTGCAGCTAATGAGTGTGATAACGAGAGCAATTAAGTAAAAGGATGTCCACCCAAGCGTCCAGCCGAGAAGGCGGAAAGATTCCTTGTATCTTTTTTCCCAAAATAAAAATCCGGAGCGTCCAAGTACAAGCAGGGCAGTAATAACTGCCGAGAAAACAAAAACTAATAAGAAGAAAAGCGGGGCAAGGAAATTGCCCATCGTACCAAACCAAGTTTCGCCGTGGACAAAGAGCGAACAGATTAAGCTTACATAAACCACTAATCCGGTTGCTTGAAGGAAACCAAGCAAGGTTGAAGAGAGGTTGGTTAATTTCATAACGTTATTGTACCCGAGAGATTTACTACGGGCAACTTTTTTGCAGAGTTGATCACGAACCTAAAGCCCTGTTATTATTGAAAGGATTATTAAATTCATGGTCGTGAATCAGTTGGTTGTTCAAACAAATAATCTTTGCCGGGATTTTGGTCGGGTACAGGCTGTGAATGATATCTCTTTTGAGGTGAGCAAGGGGGAAATTTGCGGTATATTGGGTTGTAATGGTGCGGGTAAAACCACGCTGTTACGTATTCTTACTGGTACTTTGCGTCCAACTTCGGGAAATGTTAAGATCCTAGATTATTCTCTTCCCCAACAGGCCGAGAAGGTAAAGAAATACCTGGGCTATCTACCGCAAAAGGCAGCTCTCTATCAGAATCTTACTGCAAGCCAGAATTTCGCCTTTTATTGCACCTTGTTCGGGTTAACACGGGCAAGTAGTATTAGGGAAGTTCAAGAAAGACTATTTTCTGTTTATGACCTTCGCCGCTTTCGTAATGTCCTAACGAAGAAATTGTCGGGCGGCTACCAGCAAAGGTTAGCTCTGGTTTGTGCTTTAGCCCATCAACCCAAAATTCTCTTTTTAGATGAACCAACGGTGGGATTAGATCCCGTTTTCCGTCGTGAATTATGGGATCATCTATACCAGTTATCGCGTGAAGAGGAGATTACATTTGTTATCACTACACATTATATGGAAGAAGCAGAGCGCTGTGACAAGGTTATATTTCTTAGTGAAGGCGAGCTGTTACTACAGGGATCTCCGAGTGAGATAGTACGAGATGAGAGATGGAATCGCGTTTTTGCCTTTGGGACTGATACGCCCTTTGAGCTTCTAGAGGTCTTATC
>JAHJGY010000005.1 GCA_018824115.1 Patescibacteria group bacterium | reverse complement strand
CGGTGACATTGTTATCGCCGAAATCGATGGCGAATGGACCATGAAATATCTCAAGAAAAATGGAAAGGACTATTACTTGGAACCGGCCAATAAGGATTATCCTTGTATTTATCCCGAAAGCGGTCTCCGAATCGCCGCTGTAGTTAAAGCGGTGATTAGAAAATACTAGGCATGCCACCTCTCTCTATCCACTCCTTTCCATCCGCCATTCTCCACGTCGATGGTGACTCGTTCTTTGCCTCCTGCGAACAGGCTTTAAATCCCAAATTAAAAGATAAACCAGTGGTCGTGGGTAAAGAACGGGGTATTGCTACTGCGGCCAGCTACGAAGCTAAAAGTAAAGGCGTGAAAAGAGGCATGCGCGTTTCCGAAATTAAAAAACTCTGCCCCAACTGTATTTTCCTCCCCGCTAATTTTGAAACCTACGGTCTCTTTTCACAGCGTATGAACAATATTGTCCGCCGATACACCCCAGAGGTGGAAGAATACAGCATTGATGAGTGCTTTGCTAACCTTTCCGGACTGCGAAGGCCTTTAAAAATGTCCTACTCCAAAATCGCCGCCCGTATAAAAAAAGTTTTAGAAATTGAACTGGGTATTACTTTTTCTCTTGGCTTAGCCCCCACTAAAGTTATTGCCAAAATTGCTTCCAATTGGAATAAACCTTCCAGCCTTACCGTCATTCCGGGAAAAGACATTCACCTCTATCTAGAAAATCTGCCCCTGGAAAGAATCTGGGGCATCGGTCACCAAACCAGTGCTTACTTAAAAAAGCTAGGTGTTTATACCGCCCTGGAGTTCGCTAGCCAGAGTGAGAAATGGATAAATAGCAATCTGACCAAACCGCACCAACAAATCTGGCAGGAATTACAAGGCATATCTGTTTTGCCCGTTGAACACCAGACACAACGCAACTACCAATCTATTACCCGCTCACGCACTTTTACCCCGCCTTCTAACGATAAGGATTTTATTCTGGCTAAATTATCCCAAAATATTGAGGCCGCGTGTGCCAAAGCCCGGCGCCACCAATTAGCTGCCAGTCAAATTTTTTTCTATATAAAAACCCAGGAATTTAAATACTACGGGGCGCAGATAAAGCTTAAACAGGCCACTAATTTCCCCGGTAGAATCCTTAACCTTATTGAAAAATATCTACCACAACTCTTTAGTCCCCATAAACTGTACCGCACCACCAGCATCACTCTATCTAAACTAAAATCCAACAATCGTACGCAAATGGACCTTTTCGGCCAAGCCCAACAATCAATCAAGCTAGCAAAAATCTACCAAGGCATAGATCGACTCACTAGTAAATACGGAAAGCAAACTATCTTCCTGAGCTCTAGCCTCAACCCTCACGCTGTAAATAAACACTCTTACCAGCCATTAAAACAAAATGTCGCACTATCAGGGAAATATATGAGGAAGAAACTTAACCTCCCCTTTTTGGGTGAGACTCGTTGAAAAAACTCGGTTCATTAGAACTAATTCCTTCTATTTGACACAAGCAATTTTCCCCGTATAATAAAATTACTCATCTATCCTATTCACTGGTAGATACTCAGCAATAACTCAAATGACCTTTTTACAACCGATTACCAATCGACTGTCCACTCTCCCTCCTGAATGGCTGATAATTATTTGTTTAACAGCAGTGACCTTCACTATTATCTGGTTACTACTAAATACATTCTTCATAATCAAAAACCATTCGTGGATGAAAAGGCTCTTCGGCAACACACAAAAGGAAGATATTAAAGAAATACTCCAAGAACATATCGAGCGTGTCGGCGTTGTCCAAATTAAACTCAACGACTTAGAAAACCTGTTTACTAACCTGCAAAAATCCAGCTTAAAACACGTCCAGAAGCTAGGTATTATTAGGTTTAATCCGTTCGATGATACCGGAAGTAATCAGAGTTTCGCTTTAGCAATACTCGACGCCGAGAATAACGGTTTCGTAATTAGTGCGTTGCATGGAAGAGAAAAAACGCGGATGTACGCGAAGCCAGTCAAAAATGGAAAACCCGACGCTTACCCATTCTCTAAAGAAGAAGAAGATGCCATTAAACAAGCTCTGCAAATATAATGCCGTCAGAAGAAATCTTAATCGATATACCCCAAGAATCATTACTCGCCCGCCTTAAGGACAAATGCTCTGCTTGCCTAACCTCTATCGCTAAAAAATGGAAGTCGCTGAACAAGAAACAGAAACTGTTAATGGCTGGCAGTGCGTTAACCAATCTTACCCTAATCATAGTTATAACCCTCTGGTGGCTCCGTCCTTCAGGTCAAACATTCACCAGCTCTACTTCGCTGATTAAATCCGATAATAACAATGCCGAAATTGACGTGACCTCGCCCGAAGAACTCCGCGACCAGCAAAGTCCTCTCGACGGAATTCTCGTCACTGAACAAGAAATAGAAGAAATTAAAAACCGGCGGCCTTTAGGCATTATTATCGACAATCATATTTCTGCACGACCATCATTTGGTCTAAACAAAGCAGATTTAGTCTACGAAGCGCTAGTTGAGGGGAGTATAACTCGCTTTATGGCCGTTTATCTCAGAGAGCAACCCGAGAAAGTGGGTCCTGTCCGCTCTCTAAGAACTTACTTCCTGGATTGGTTAGCCGAATTCAACGAGCCAATTATCATGCATATCGGCTTCGCCCCTCCCGCACCATTAAGTGCCCCCGAAGCCGACGTTCTTGCTTATATCTACCGTCACGGATTCAACACCTTAGGTATTTATCACGGAACCAACTTTTGGCGTGTTTCCGATCGACTAGCTCCGCACAACGCTCTTACCTCCACAACCAGTTTGTGGGAAAAAGCTAAACAAAATAAATGGACGGGACTAAAGGATATTAAACCCTGGCAATTTAAAACCGACGAAGTATTGGCTAATCGACCATCAATTCAACAACTGTCTCTAAACTGGGATGGTTGGGGAAAGACAAATTATTCAGCCAGTTGGACGTACGACCAAAAACAGAATCGTTATTTACGTGAACAAGCAAATGTCAAAGCCATTGATGCCGACGATTCAAACAACCAGATCTGGGCAAAAAACCTGATTATTGAATTCACAGTTCAAACCCGTGCTAATGACCCACTAAACCACGTCATCTACCAAACAACCGGAAACGGGCGCGCTTTAATCTTCCTTGATGGAAAAACTATCGAGGGAGTATGGAAAAAGGACTCGCGTACTGCCCGTACAAGGTACTATAATACACAAGGCGATGAAATCGAATTCAATCGAGGTCGGTGCTGGATTATGATCGCACCTGCAGGATCGGAAGTAATCTATTAAAAATGTCGGTGAACGATAAACTTTTATCACTATTTACATCACGAGTTAGAGTTAAAATATTACATCTCTTTTTTAAACAGAGAAAACCTATTTATGTACGCCAAATTTGTCGGTATACCGGTGAGGAAATTAATGCTGTTAGAAGAGAATTAAACCGGTTAAAGAACATTGGCCTGTTAACCTCTAGTCCAAAGGGGAACCGGCTATACTATCAGCTGGATAGATCTTTTGAATTCTACCCTGAGATTCTCCGCTTAGTCGCCAAAACGCTCGGTGTTGGTAAGGCTATCATTGAAAGGGCCAACGATCTTGGCAACATCACTTTTGCAATGCTGGCCCAACCATTCATTGATGGCCGACAGCCAGCCAGTCACGATGTTGATTTGCTTATAGTCGGGCGGGTAAGAGTAAAACTACTTGAAGAAATTATTAGAGATTCCGAATCGGAACACCAGAGAGAAATTAATTACTCCGTAATGACCGTTGCTGAATTCGACTTCCGCAAGAAGAGAAATGATTCTTTCATTCTCAAAGTTCTCGCCCAACCGCAAATCATGCTCATCGGTAATGAACAAGGCTTTAATGAGTAAAACCCGTACAGCTAAACTCTCGCAACAGCAAAAAGTGTTTAAAGCCGGCAACTCCCTTGTCCTAGTTGTCCCTTCAAGATTCAAAAATTCACTTGGTATAAAATCAGGAGACTTAGTAAAGGTAAAAGCCGATCTAACCAAGCAAACTCTAACTTACCGATTCCCTCACCAGCGTCAACTCACTCTCTTGCAAAAAAAGAGTACAAAATAAACATCAATTTCACCAAAGATCAGAAACTCTGAACCGCCACAAGCGGCTTTTCTTGGTTGCGCAACCACCTGATCTCTGTTACAATACGCACTGATCATGGGAGTGATCGCGCACAAGACCAAGTCTGAGAATAACCAAGTAAAGAGCTACTTGCAACTAGCCGAAACTTAATCTTGATGAAGAAACAATCAAGAACATAAAACTTGTTGATTTAAACTTTTGGTTGCCTTTAAGACTAGGCGGAGCTCCTTGCTCCGCCTAATTATTTTAATAAGGCCCAGAAAACTCAAATGATAAACGCTTTATTAGGTCAAAAAATGAAATGTCACAAATCTTCCGGGAAGACGGGACTTTGATACCAGTAACCATCTTATCTCTTGGACCGTGTATTATTACCCAAATCAAAACCGCCGATAAGCACGGATACTCCGCCATCCAGCTCGGCTTCGGTACCACTAATAAATTGAAGCAGGCAATGCGGGGACATCTAAAGAAAAGCCTGCCTGCCGGACAGGCAGGCGGGGCGGCACCCCGCTTTATTCGTGAAATACGGGTGGAAAGTAATGCTCTATCTAACATAAAAGAAGGAGAAACAATTAAAATTACTGATGTTTTCGGTCTCGGGGATAAAATTAACATAACGGGGATTTCAAAGGGGAAAGGATTCGCCGGAGTAGTTAAACGCTGGGGGTTCCACGGAGGACCCAAAACCCACGGGCAAGGCGACCGACTCCGCGCACCAGGTTCAATTGGATCTCAAAGCGTCGGTCGAGTGTTCAAAGGGAAAAAAATGGCCGGTAGAATGGGTAGCCAAAGAGTTACAGTAAAAGGCCTAGAAATCATTGATCTCGATGCAGCTAGAAATCTCGTTAAGGTTAAAGGCGCTGTCCCCGGCCAAAGGGGAAACCTACTAATCATTAGAAAACAACTATGAAAATACCTGTCGTCAATCAACAAGGAGAAAAAACAGAACAAATTGAGCTTAACCCTCGAATTTTCGAGGTAAAAATAAATCCCGCTCTAATCGCCCAGGCGATTAGGGTAAGGCTCGCCAATAGAAGATTAGGCACCCATAAAACCAAAAGCAGAGGTGAAGTAAGAGGAGGAGGTAGAAAACCATGGCGGCAAAAAGGCACTGGCAGAGCTCGCCACGGTTCAATTCGATCCCCCATCTGGGTTGGTGGTGGTCACGCAAAAGCAAAACAGCCACGTGATTACAGTTTAAAATTCCCTAGGAAAATGAAGCGGGCCGCTTTATTTTCCTCCTTATCAGCACAGGCAAAAAATGATAACATTGTCGTCGTCAATAAAATCACCTTAAAAGAAATTAATACCAAGAAGGCTAATGAGGTCTTAGAAATCTTAGCCCGACAGGAAAAAGGCTTAATTATTTTACCTGCTAAAGACAGGGTCCTAGAAAAATCTTTTAAAAACATACCAACGGTCCGAACAATGGAAGCCAGACTCTTGAACACTAGCGACGTGCTAAACTGTCAAAAACTGATCATTATTAAAGACAGTCTTAAGGTTATCGAGGAAACTTTTTTGAAATCATGAACATTACTCAAGTAATTATTAGACCAGTAATAACGGAAAAATCAGCTATGCGTGTAGCAGAGAACCAGTACACATTCGAAGTGCACCGTAATGCTACTAAGCGGGATATCGCTAAAGCAGTAGGAAATAAATTTAACGTCGAAGTTTACGACGCTAAAGTCATAAATCGACGAGGAAAGAAAAGGCGTTTTGGGCCGAGTAGGCGCGAGAAGTTTAGCCCGTCTAAAAGATTTGCCATAATCACTATAAATCCGAAACAGAAAATCGAACTTTTTGAACAAGGAGAAGAAAAATAGCTTCTTAGCTTCTTTAGCTAGATAGCTTTTTAGGTTACCGCAAATGTCTCGCTTCGAGAATCTGGTTCCTAACAAGCTAAAAAGCTACAGGCTAATCAGCTAATTATCTATGCCAGTAAAAACATACAAACCAACGTCACCAGGACAACGGGATAGAACCAGCACTGATTATAGTGTTCTAGACAAGGTGAAACCTATGAAATCTAAGTCGCGAATATTACCGAAAAAGTCAGGTAGGACAAAGGGCAAAATTTGTGTCCGCCACAAAGGTGGCCGGCAAAAACGTCTATACCGACAAATCGACTTCTCGCGGCGAGATAAAATTGGGATACCTGGCAAAGTAGTTTATCTGGAATACGACCCAAATCGTACTGCATTCATTGCTCGTTTACATTACGCCGATGGCGATAAAAGATACATCCTCGCTCCGGCAGATCTAAAAAGAGGAGATCAGGTTACTTCCGGAGAAAAAGCGCCAATTAAAATCGGCAACGCCTTGCCTCTCTTAAAAATCCCACAGGGTTCAACGATCCATAATATTGAAATGCAACCAGGTAAGGGAGGACAAATCGTCCGATCGGCTGGTCAGTTTGCAACCCTTATGGCCAATGAAGGAAAATATTCTCAGGTAAGACTCCCTTCCGGAGAAATCCGATTAGTATTAAGTAAATGTTTTGCTACACTTGGACAAGTAAGCAACCCGGATCACAAATTAATCAAGCTAGGTAAGGCCGGGCGTTCCCGTCACCGAGGGATACGACCAACAGTAAGGGGTGTCGCTATGCCTGCCGGAGAACACCCTCATGGAGGCGGAGAGGGACGCACCGGGACAGGTCGAAACCCACGAACAGTATACGGAAAGCCAGCAGCGGGGAAAACAAGAACCAAAAAACAGAGCGACAAGCTGATCGTCAGAAGAAGGAAATAAATCATGTCAAGATCGTCAAAAAAAGGACCCTATGTGGATCCAAAATTACTCAAGAAAATAAGTCGGTTGGATAAAGAAGGTAAACGAGATGTAATAAAAACCTGGTCACGAAACTCAGATATTTCACCAGAAATGGTAGGCCATCAAATCGCAATCCACGATGGACGAAATTTTAAAGAGATTTTAGTCAGTGAAGCAATGGTCGGACATAAGCTCGGTGAATTTGCCCCCACACGCAAATTTATTGCTCACAGTAGAAAGGGCTATGTTAAACCAGTAACAACAAGCGAGTAATGACCAAAAAACAAACTATCGCAACAGCCAAATACATCCGCCAATCTCCAAGGAAAATAAGGGCGTTAGCTAACCTAGTCAAGGATTACTCTTTAAAAGAAACCCTTAAATTCCTTTCTCTATCTATTAAAAAAGCGGCCCGCCCCCTAGAAAAAGCTATCCGATCAGCTATCGCTAATGCCGAACACAACCTGGGAATAGACCAAGATAATTTAAGAATTAAAGAGCTCCAGATCGGCCCTGGCCCAACTACGCGGCGGCTTAACATCCGAGCCCGCGGTAAAAGAGATATTATTCGTAAACGCAGTGCTCATATTCGCGTAATCTTAGAAGAAATCGTAGCCGGCAAAAAAGTGGGGAAAGGGAAAATTGCTAAAAAAACTGATAGACCTGAAGGAACCGACAAGAAGGGTAAAGAAAAAACAAGTAAGAATGACGATAAAAAAGGGGTGAGAAAAGCAAGTAGAGAAAAGAAATCGAAAGACAAATAGATTACTGAGCCCCGCACCGGCCGGTGCGGGGAGAACTCGGCAAGCTGGAAATTTTGCTCTTTAGCAAAATTTCCAGAGTCTCGTAACTTGGCACAGAAAACAAACGCTTTAGGCTTTAGACTACAAATAAACAAAAAATGGAAATCGCGCTGGTACAACCGCGGTGTCACTTATGTCGACCTACTGCACCAGGATCTGAAAATCCGACACTATCTTGAAAAAGAGCTCAGAACAGCAGGCGTCCTTGAAGTAGATATTGAAAGAACTGGGGAAGGAGTAACTATTAATTTACACGTTATTAAACCAGGATTAGTTATCGGTAAAGGCGGTGTGCGAATCCAGGGTTTAAAGAACGAGATCATGGAACTCCTTGGCAAAACCAAACTGCACTTGAATGTACAACAGGCGAACAGAGCCGACCTGACGGCCCGATTACTAGCAGAGGAAATCGCCCAGCAATTAGAGCGGCGAGTCCCTTACAAACAAGCAATTAGCAGGGTCGTTACCAAAACAATGGAATCCAAACACTCAGCAGGGGTAAAGGTAACTGTCAGTGGCCGATTAACTGGTGCACGAATTGCAAGAACCGAGAAAAAATCGGCGGGTAAAGTGCCTTTACAAAATATTACCGCCGATATCGATTACGCCCAAGTATCAGCCCAAACTAAATACGGTACAATCGGTATTAAAGTTTGGTTAAATAGAAAACCAGAAGAACAATATGCTTGAACCACGTAAAGTAAAATTCAGAAGGCATTTTCGGGGAAAGATAAAAGGCAAAGCCCAGCGCGGGCAAGTGCTGTCATTCGGCGAGTTTGGATTAAAGTCTCTGGACAGAGCTTGGTTAAGCGCAGCCCAAATAGAGGCGGCTCGCCGAGCCATCAGGAATCGAACTAAACGAGCCGGAAAACTCTGGGTCAGGATTTTCCCAAATAAGCCCATAACCAAAAAGCCTCCCGAGGTTCGCATGGGAGCAGGGAAAGGACCTCTGGATCATTACGCCGCCGTAGTTAAGCCGGGAACAATCTTATTCGAAATCGCTGGAGTGGAAGAAACACTCGCTTATGAAGCTTTAAAACTAGCTTCTTATAAACTATCAGTTAAAACCAAGGTTGTTTCCCGAGAAATGCAACTAACAAAATGAAAAAGCAACAGTTCCTAAAAGACATTCTGAATAAGGATTTAACTCAACTAGAGCAACAACTCCAAGAAATTCGGGCCGAACTGAATGAAATCAGAATTCAACTACAGATGAATAAACTTAAGGACTACTCTAAAATCAAGACACTAAAAAGAAATATTGCCCAAATACTCACCATTATAAATCACCTAAGAAGGGGGGAGCTCTATGGCAGCTAAAAGGATAACAGGCACTATTGTTTCGAACAAAATGCAAAAAACCGTTGTGGTCGAAGTTACTCGTCTATACAAACACCCGCGTTACAAAAAATTAATACGGCGCAAGAAAAAATTCTACGCTCATTGCGAGCAAGAAATTCAGGAAGGAAACAAGGTAGTTATCGAAGAATGCCGCCCATTGTCTAAGCTCAAGCGATGGCGGGTAGTAGAAATACTATGATTCAACCACAATCATATCTCAACGTAGCTGACAATAGCGGCGCTCGAACAATCATGTGTCTATCCATACCCGGCTATAGTAAGAAGAAATACGGACGGATTGGCGACACCATCTCGGCTGTGGTAAAAACAGCTTCTCCTAACGGAACAGTCTCTTCCGCCCAAATCGTTCGCGCCTTAATCGTAAGAACCAGAAAAGAAACTCGTAGAAAAGATGGCTCTTACGTACGTTTCGATGACAACGCCGCTGTAATCGTTGATAAAAAAGGAAACCCAATTGGTACACGTATCCTCGGTCCAATTGCTCGGGAAATTAAAGATACAGGACACGATAAAATCGCCTCTATGGCACCAGAAATAGTGTAGGATAGCTGCATTAGCTAATTAGCTTATTAGCTTGTTAGGCAAAAGTTAAATAAGCATCTAAACAAACGAAGCTAATGAACCTAATGAAGCTAACGAAGCTGATGAAGCTAACGAAGCTAAAGATCAAAAAGGGAGACAAGGTAAAGATAATTAGAGGCAACTATCGCGGCAAGGACGGCGTAGTTGAAAAAGTGCTGCCTAAGGATGGAAAGGTTGTCATTGCTGGCGTTAACATTGTCAAAAAGCACGTGAAACCTCGGGGGCAACAAAACCCCGGAGGCATTGTTGAAATCGCCAAGCCAATTAACATATCAAACGTAATCGTCATTTGCCCAAAATGCCAAAGCTCAACTAGAATAGGGTACCAGGTCAACGAAAAAGAAAAACACCGAATCTGTAAAAAGTGCGGGGGAATAATTAAATAGAAAATTAGCTTTTATCTTCATTAGCTTCTTTAGGCTTACCTTTTTCTGGGTGTGCCTAATAAGCTAAGCAGCTAACAAGCTAATAAGCTAAACTTGTCTCGACTTAAAGAACTATACGAAAATCAAATACGGCCAGAACTACAAAAAGAACTTAACTGCTCAAATTACAATCAGGTTCCCAGCATCCAGAAAGTAGTAATCAATACGGGAGTCGGCCGAGCAGTAGAGAACAAAAAAGAACTGGAAGAGGCCGTGAACTATCTTAAGCAGATATCCGGACAACAGCCGGTAACAACCACTGCTAAGAAATCTATAGCCGGTTTCCACTTAAGAAAGGGAATGGCAATCGGCTGTCGAGTAACTCTTCGAAGGATAAGAATGTATGAATTTCTTGACAAACTATTCAACATTGTTCTCCCACGAACCAGAGACTTCCGCGGACTAGATCTCAAAGGTCTTGACGGGCACGGGAATTACTCCTTAGGAATCACTGAACAGACCGCATTCCTGGAAATAAACCCGAATGAAGTGAACAAAATCCTCAGCCTGCAAATAACCATCGTTACCAGCACGTCCAGTGATCAAGAGGGCGAGCTTTTACTTAGGAAGCTGGGTTGCCCATTAAAGAGCGAGGAGCAAGAAACGAACACTAGCACCGATAGAATATAATGTACGCGGGATGTCTAGTTGAACCTACGCACCATCGAGTGCGGGGAATTCGACTTACGAAATTGCTTCGCAATTTCGAGTCTCATTGAATGCCGAAAAAATCATTAATGGTGAGATCAAAAAGAAAACCTAAATACGCGACGCAGCAATACAACCGTTGCCAGATTTGCGGCCGTTCTGGGAGTTACTTGCGCCGTTTCAAATTATGTCGTATTTGCTTCCGGAATTTAGCTCTAAACGGCGAACTTCCTGGAGTACTAAAAAGTAGTTGGTAAACATGATTACTGATCCTGTTGCAGACACACTAATAAGAATTAAAAATGGCTATCTTGCCTCCAGATTCGAGGTTACAATTCCCTATTCTAAAATGAGCCTTGCCTTAGTTAGTACATTAAAGAGGTACGGCTTTATCGAAGACTTCAAAAAAAACACTCGCCCAGATCGCCCGCACCTATCTATTTACCTCTATGAGAAAGATAAAAAAACTTTTACTGATGTCAAACAAATCTCAAAGCCGGGCCGGCGAATTTACGTTAACAAGAAAAACATTCCAATTATTCGGGACGGATTTGGTGTCTGTATCCTATCAACACCAAAGGGTATTCTAACTGGTGAAGAGGCAAGAAAACAAAACGTGGGAGGGGAATTGTTAGCGAAAGTGTGGTAATAAACGTATATTGAATGTCTAAAATAGGAAAGATCCCCATCACAATTTCTGACGGGGTAACTATAACAACCGAAAATAACCTGGTTAATATTAAAGGTCCAAAAGGAGAACTTGCTTACAGCATACCCAGTGACCTTAAAATCACTCTTGAAGATGGGCTCCTAAAAGTCGACCGGAAAAAGAACTCTACTAAGGCTCGTGCATTACACGGAACTTGGCGCTCCCACCTTCAGAACGCCATTATTGGCGTGAAAGAGGGATATAAAAAAGAACTTGAACTAGTCGGATTGGGATACCGCAGTGAGATCAAGGGCGAAAAGCTAGTACTGCAAGTAGGTTTCTCCCACCCGGTTGAGATAGATGTCCCCGAAGAAATCAACATGACCGCTGACAAGAACCAGATTTCCGTAGAGGGGATAGATAAACAAAAAGTTGGCCAAATAGCTGCCATAATCCGCCGCGTTCGGCCACCAGAACCCTACAAAGGCACCGGGATAAGATACAAAAACGAAATTATTAGGCGAAAAGCCGGGAAATCAGCTAAGGCGGTCGGTAGTGGTACGAACACTTAAAGCACTATGCAAAAAACTAAGGCATTTCTAAAACATAGAGCAAAACAGCGAACCAAAAGGCAGCGGCGTGTCAGAGCTAAAATGCATGGAACAATAGCTAAGCCACGGTTTTCCGCATTTCGATCTAACCAACATATTTACGCCCAATTAATAGATGATGATAAGGGTTACACTCTCGCTACTGCTTCTGACTCACACCTAGACGAGAAGCAAAGAAGTAAGAAAACCAAGACAGAGATTGCCTTTTTGGTAGGTCAATTGCTAGCCGAAAATGCGAAACTTCAAAAAGTCAAATTGGTCATATTTGATCGTGGAGCTTATAAATACCACGGCCGCATTAAAGCCCTAGCGGACGGTGCTCGGGAAGGAGGACTAATTTTCTGATATGAGCAGGAAGGAAGAATCCCCATTTATCCAAAAAGTTGTTGAAATCAAGCGAGTGTCTAAAAAAACAGAGGGAGGCAACCGCTTAAGTTTTAATTGCCTAGCAGTTCTTGGCGATGGTAAAGGGAAAGTAGGATCAGCGAACTGCCGTGCCCCCGATGTTTTCTCGGCTGTTAAAAAAGCCACCCGCAAAGCCCAGTCACAAATGATTAGCTTCCCTCTCGTTAGAGAGCATCGAACCATTCCGCACCGAATTGAATATAAGGCCAAAGCAGCGCACATCTTACTAAAACCAGCACCGGCCGGTACCGGTCTTATTGTTGGTGGTGCCATGCGCGCCGTAGCCGAAGCGGCTGGGATCAAAAACATTGTCGGGAAAAACTTAGGAACTAGAAACAAAAAAAGTACTGTCGACGCCACCATTAAGGCCTTACGTCTACTAAAGAACCCCGGAGAAAGGCTGACCGGTAAAAAATAGGGTTTTGACATTTGAGCTTTGAGTTTTATTAATCATGCAATTACACAACTTGCCAAAAATCATTAGGCGGAAAGCAAAACGCGTTGGCCGTGGGCCTGGTAGCGGCAAAGGTAAAACCTCTGGGCGGGGCATGAAAGGTCAAAAAGCTCGCTCTAAAATCAAGCGCGGTTTCGAAGGAGGCCAACTTAAATTCGCGAAACGATTACCTTTCTTAAGAGGACACGGGAACACCAGTCACAAACCAAAGCCTCTAACAATCGACATCTCGCAACTAAATTCGCTCCGTAGCGGAAGCAAAGTAACTCCAGAAATGTTAGTGGAAAAAGGCATCATTAAAAAAATACCTTCCGCGGGAATTAAAATTCTAGCAAAAAACAAACTGGAAAAAAAACTAATCTTAGAAGGATTGCGGCTAACCGCTGGGGCCAAAAGGCAAGTGGAAGAAAGAGGGGGGAAAGTAGAATAACCTTGAGAGCCCTAAATCGAAAGAATCAAATCCTATTTAGAGTTTACTGAACGTGTCCAGTCCATTACCATGCTCACCTCATTAAAAACAATTCTTAGAAACCGAGAACTTAGAAACAAACTTGTTTTCACTATCTTCATCATCAGTGTCTTTAGACTTTTAGCCCATATCCCCTTGCCAGGAGTTGACCTTGAGGCGTTCCGTCAACTCTTTCAACAAAGCGAATTTCTTAATCTACTTAACTTATTCTCCGGCGGAGCATTAAGTAATTTCTCCATCGTTGCACTAGGACTGAACCCATATATCAACGCTTCGATTGTTCTTCAACTTCTAATGATGATCTTCCCAGCCCTTGAAAAAATGGCAAAAGAAGATCGCGACGGACAGCGAAAAATCGGGCAGTATACTCGCCTGCTCACTGTTCCTCTTGCCCTTGTTCAATCAATTGGTATTTATTTCCTTCTCCGCAACCAGGGAATAATTAGTTTTTCATCGTGGGCGAAACTATCGCTAATGTGCTTGACTCTAACCACCGGATCAATCTTGCTAATCTGGCTTGGTGAGTTAATCAATAACCATGGAGTGGGCAATGGCATTTCGGTAATTATCTTCGCTGGTATTGTTTCGGGGATGTCTGTTTCTTTTATTCAAACACTGCTGGTACAAACCGGCCAAGATTTAATTAATCTCGTCTTATTCCTCGTAATCGCTGTCGCTATTATTGTTGGAATTATTGTCGTGAATGAAGCCCAACGGATCGTTCCCATCCAGTATGCTCAACGGATCCGAGGGAGAAAAATCTACGGCATGCAGCTAACCCACCTGCCTCTCAAATTAAACCAGGCTGGAGTGATGCCTATTATCTTCGCACTCTCCCTACTTCTCCTGCCCAATATGGCCGCCAACTTTCTAAGCAACGCTCCCCTAGGATGGGTTTCCAGAGCTGCTCAGGCTACCGCCAGCATGCTTAATAATCAACTTATTTACGGCTTCTTATACTTCCTCCTCGTAGTTGGATTCACTTATTTTTACACCGCTGTTCAATTTAACCCTCAGGAAATCGCCGAGAATTTGCAAAAGCAGGGTGGGTTCATCCCGGGAATCCGGCCGGGCCGGGCAACCACTCGGTTTCTTAACAATATCGTCACTCGCATTACTCTGGTGGGAGCAGTTTTTCTTGGATTAGTTGCTATTTTACCGATGCTGATTCCAAGATTTACCGGTATTACTACTTTTACCATGGGAGGAACAGGCATATTAATTGTGGTCTCTGTGATCGTAGAAACCTCAAAACAGCTCGAATCGATGTTAGTGATGAGGGACTATGATGGGTTTTTAAAATAATCATGAACATTGTGATCATGGGTCCGCAGGGATCCGGAAAATCAACCCAAGCCAAGCACCTAGCCGAAAAACTCGGGTTGCTGTATGCATCTACCGGTGAGATCATACGGGAAAGCTGCAAGAACGGAGACTCGGAAATCATCGCCGCCTGCGAAGCCTCTAAGAAAGGCGAGCTTTTCCCTGACAAACTGATTACGCAAATGCTCAAAGCTTGGATTAGTCAGCAAGGTAAAATTAAAGGAATCGTGTTAGAAGGATATCCACGCACAATCGAGCAAATCCCCGAATTAGATAAGATTGGACTGCCGGGGAGCAGACAGATTGACCAAGTAATTTACATTAACACCAGTGAACAAGAGTGCCTCGAAAGGCTAATAGAAAGAGCCGAGATTGAACAGCGGGAAGACGAAACTCCTGAAGCTATTAAAACACGTTTGAATCTGTATTTCACCAGAACTACCCCCGTCCTTGACTTCCTCCGCCAGAAAGGGATATTGACCGAAGTCAATGGCAACTGCAGTATCGAAGAAATCCAACAAGAAATCATAGAGAAATTAGCAGCATACCCCAAGTAGCTCCCGGAATCTACTACCCGGTCTACCCAAAATATCAAATGTTATAATTACCTTATGCAGTCATCTATCCCCATCCTCTCTTCGGCCGAAATTAAAAAAATGAAAAAGGCTGGGCAAATTGCCGCCGAATTAAAGTGCCTACTTATTAAAAAAGCTCAACCAGGCGTAACCACACAAGAACTTGATACTTCTGCCGAGGAATTTATCCGCCAGCAGGGGGCCACACCCGCATTTAAAGGCTACCACAACTACCCAGCCACGCTGGTTACCAGCATTAACGAACAGGTTGTCCACGCCATCCCCAGCCAACGTCAATTAAAAGAAGGCGACCTGCTCACCATTGACCTCGGCGCCAACTGGCAGGGATATAATTCGGACACGGCTATCAGCTTTGTTGTAGGTGAGCCCGAAAAAGAAACGCGGTTTCTATTAGCAGGGAAAACGGCTCTCGATAGCGCTATCGCTCAATGCCGCCCCGGAAAACACATCGGTGACATCTCTTATACCATTCAAAACGCTATTGAAAAAGCAGGTTACAGCGTGGTGCGAATATTTACAGGTCATGGAATTGGGCGCGAGGTCCACCAGCCACCCGAAATTCCCTGTTTTGGCGAAAAAGGAACTGGTCCAGAACTATTAGAAGGTGTGGGATTAGCTGTAGAAGTTATGTACACTAAAGGAAGTGCGGAACTTAAAATTCTCGAAGATAGGTGGACTGCAGTTACTACCGACGGCAAGCTCTCCAGCCATTTTGAAGATACTGTCATTGTTACCGCTGACAAACCTCTAATTACCACCAGATAGACATTTTTCATCCATCGTAATAGCAAAATTCATTTCGCGATAATCGCGGATTAAAATCCGCTACTACACATACTAGTTCTTCGCAGAATACCTGTTTGCTTTTGGTGGAAATTCTGCTACTACAATAGAGTTTACCCGGGCAAGAAAAAAGGCCCGTTTAGGGCCTATAAATGACGAAAGCCCCCGGGATTGCTGAATGAGTAATTTTGAATAAGTTCGTTATTCAGCTACTCAGCAACCACGAGGGCTCAAAAGTTTGTTAACTGGCAAGAGAGGGTCGCTCCGAGTAAACTCGGAGGGGGGATCGACCCTCTCTCGCCGCACAGGCTATTATTTACGACGTTGCCTGG
>JAHJGY010000040.1 GCA_018824115.1 Patescibacteria group bacterium | reverse complement strand
TTGCTGGTTTGCACTCTGCGGGCGGGTGAAGAATGCCCGGAGGGAGTATGATGGCTAAGAAAAGATCACTCCCAAACCGTAAGGCCGTCTTAGCCTGCGCCGACGGGCAAAATCTCCCGGGCATGAATGTACTCCCGGGCCGGCTTTGCCTGCGGCCCCACGCCTTGTGCGGCCGTCAACGCCAGATAGGTCCTCCGGACTGGGGAATCCATCCGGATTACCCAGAGATTTTCCTGGTGTCGGCCTACGTGATCGCCGAAATCCAGGGAACCCTCAAACCCGAGGACCTGAACGGTGGGTCTACCAGACTGACGCTCTGCAACCAATGCCCGGGCAGTATCTGCCCAGTGGCCGAGGCCAAGTTGATGGCCATCCCGCGGGCCAACACTGGCAAGATCTGCTCACTCTTTAGACCCTGCCATTTCCCGAAGGCCGACTGCATTTTCCGGCGCCCGGATAGGACCTGCGGCCGCAACTGCGGTGCTCGGTGCGAGCCGGAGGCCGCTTCTTACGAAAAGGCCTACGGGCAAAGTTGGCAGACGCGGTTGACATTCAACCCGCCAGCTACTGTCACGGCGACACCGGCCCCAGCACCCGCACCTAAGCCGGCCACAACGGCGGTGAAATGTCTAGTGATCGGTGATCTCAAATTTCCAGAGATCGAACTACCGAGGATCTGGACCGAGCGTTCGTCGCCCGCAAGCACGACCTACGTCGTGCACTTGCCGCACCCCAAGTCAGCCAATAAGCCACCCGCCCGTATCGGGCGACGCGGTGGCCAAGTTGGCGGCGCCGGGCGCGACGCCAGCGAACACCGCTGGCGACGGCGTAAAAGCCGGCGCGACAGTGCCGCAAACAAAGCACGACAGCGCCGCGGCTGTAACAGTTAACACGGACCGCAAGTTCCACACAGATCAGACTATCGATCTCGTGTGGAACTTGCGTCCACATCAACCTTATTAAAATGCTTGCAAGAACTCAGCCTGAATTTGGACGGGGAAACAAAGAGTAAATGTGGTTCCTTTACCTTCCTCACTTTCTAACTTTACACTTCCTTTATTAGCTTTAACAAATTTTTTAACAATGTATAATCCCAAACCCGTACCTTTGTATCTTTCCGCAGTTTCACTTTTCCCACGATAAAACGGTTTAAAGACTTTCTCCTGATCATCCTTTGGTATTCCCAGTCCTGTATCAGAAACCGCAATTAATAGATTTGTTGATTCCAACCAGACGCGAATAGTTACCGACCCTTTCTGGGTATATTTAATAGCGTTGTCCACCAAGTTACTTAAGGCATTCTTAAACATGCGAGCATTAACTTCGACCCTCAATGGCACAGAAACCTCATTTTGATAAACAAATCCTAATTTCTTGACCACGGCCGCCGGCTTCATTGAATCATGAATCTCCTGAATAATTGGCAATGGGTTTAATCTACGGCGGGGTAATCTGGCGCTAATTGCTTTAATTTTGGTTATTTCCAATAACTCATCAATCAGTTTTTCCAAATTCGCTAAGACACTACGCATCTGGTTCAAAAACTGCACCTGTTCTTTAGGCGGTAAATCCTCCTCGCTTAAAGCTTCCCAGTATCCTTTAAGAGAAGTTAGCGGCGCCCGCAGATTGTGGGTGGCTACCGAAGCAAACTCGTTTTTTAAACGGGTAATTTCTTTAAGCCGGCGATTCTGTGACTGTAATTTCGCCTTTTCCCTAAATTCCTGCTGTAAGATTTCTCCCCAGGATCCAGACACCAGGCAAACACTCAGTAACGAAGCCGTTCTAACAACTAAATCAAGGGTGGAAATCTTCCCATAGGCGACAGCTAAATAGAAAAAGGAGATCAAAACCCCACTAAGAGAACCAACCCACATTCCTCCACGAAAGGGAATAACAATTAAACTTATCAATCCCAAAAGGTAGAAATCCGTGGCAACCAGGTTAAAAATGATAAGGGCGGCCGCAAACGTAAACGCATCGACTAAAACCAAAATGGTGTAAATTACCGACGCCAAATGTCTTTTGTGTCTCTTTATTGCATAAGAAGAAATAATTTCCCCAGTAACCGATATAGAAACTAAGATAATTAGAATCGTTAATAGATAAAGAGGATATCGATAAAATAAGATAGCGAAGAGTGCCAAAACCTTCAACCCAATCAACAAATTGGTTGTCAATCGAGGAATCGTTTGCGGAATGAAGGCATTTCTAGACATATTAGTTAACTACTTACTGACTCTGCCCTGGCAATAATCAGGATTCCAACCAACATTAAGCTTGCTCCAGCAATCTGAATCGTCGCTGTAAATAATTCCTGCATAGCAGAAAGGTTAATATGCTGTAAAATTCCGGCAAAGGTCAACAGCACTATGCCAATTGCTAAAAGAAAACCTCTTAATTTGATCCTGACATCGTGACTTTCGGCAGAGATAACAAGTAAACAAACTGCGTTAAGGGTAGTTATTAAACCTACCAGACACCCCAGAGCAACGGCAACATTGCTGGCTAGATTCCAGCGTATTAAACCGTAAACTGGTAACGTTGGCTTTGGCAGGTGGGTAAGGATCAAAAATGTAATTACACCAACCCATAGAGTACTAATCTGTAAAACTAAATCACTAATCTCAGGTTTTACGATAATCAGAAGCTGCCTGGTAAGAGATAATAAACCAGTAAGGGTAAAAATGATTGCCGAAAGGTAAAATACACCTGATAACGAAACCGGGAAAGATCCTTCTAGTAGAAAGTTAAAGTTAGGTAAAAGACTAGCCGCTCCCCAAAAGTAACTTGCCCCGGCTAAAGCCCAGTAAGAGAGGGAAAAATATTTTGTTGATTTATTGTGCCGCAGGGATATTCCTCCAAGAATAAAGAACGCTCCACTTAGAAATTGAGAAATTGTCGTTAGATTGACCACTTCCTACAAAGTATCACTTTCAATCAATTCTGTCTAGTAGTCCCCTTGTAATAGCGGTAGATTTCACTTGCCCAGAATACCAATTGCTTTCCTTATCCCCTTAATCATCACGCTGACCTCATCCTTTGTATTATAAAAGCAAAAACTAGCCCTGGCCGAAGCCGGAATACCCAGTTTTTGGTGCAGAGGCATGGCGCAATGATGACCCGAACGAATAGCCACCCCCTCCGCATCCAATACCGTGGCTAAATCATGAGGATGGATACCATCTAAAGTAAAAGCTGCCAAAGCGCCACGTTCTTCGGCCAGTTTTGGACCCAAAATACTTATCCCTTCAACCTCCAATAACATTTGCATCGCGTAATCTGTTAACTCTTTTTCATACTCCCGAATGGTGTATAAACCAACGTCATTAAGATAATCAACCGCTCTTCCCAAGCCAACAACTCCGGCGATGTTCGGTGTCCCCGCCTCAAACCTCCAGGGGATTTTATTCAACGTATATTCGTCCCAACTCACTTCATTAATCATTTCTCCTCCACCCAACAATGGTCTCATATTTTCTAGTATTTCTTTTTTTGCCCAAAGCACGCCAATACCTGTTGGCCCTAGCATCTTATGACCAGTAAAGGCCAAAAAGTCAACTTTGATTTTCTGCACATTAAACCCCAGATGACTTACCGCCTGTGCAGTATCTACTAATACTGGGACTCCTTTTTCTTGAGCTAATTGCACAATCCGGGGCAGGGGAGTAATAGTTCCCATAACATTAGAGACATGGGTCAGGGCTAACAACTTTGGGTTCTTTTTTAGTAATTCATTTAGATGAACCAGATCTAATTTGCCTTCTTCATCAATCCTTACATAATTTATCTGACAGCCAATCTCTTTAGAAAGCATTAACCACGGGATAATATTAGCGTGATGCTCTAATTCGGTTAAAACAATTGTGTCACCAGGCTTGATGTTATCTCGCCCCCAACTAAGTGCTACCAAGTTAATGGCTTCGGTCGCATTACGCGTAAAAATAATCTCCGATTTATCAGCGTTAATAAAATCAGCTACCTTTTGACGAGCGTTCTCATAAGCCTCGGTCGCCTGCTCGGCCAGATAATGAATGCCGCGATGAATATTGGCGTTATACACCTGATAATATTCACTAATAGTATCGATCACCACTTGCGGCTTTTGGCTTGTGGCCGCGTTATCGAAATATACCAAAGGTTTACCGTGTATCTTTTGTTTTAGAATGGGAAAATCCTGACGGATCTCACGAACATCAAGCATTATACTTTTGGCCAGAGCACCTCGCCGGAAATTGAATCTACTGCCTTAATAGCCCCCACCGGACAGGACTGGGCCGCGGTTAGTTTGTCGTCATCGGAATCACCGGTCTGATCAATTACCTCGGAAATGTTTTGCTCGTTAAGCCGGAATGTATTCCCAGCCAAAGCCACACACGTTCCACAACCAATGCATTTATTTGGGTCTACCTGAACTTTAATTTTTGACATTGCCACAATAATATTATCATAAAACTCAACAGGAATGCGGTGATAGAATCAATACGCGTGGTAATTCAACGAGGAAGCATTTTGAGCTTTTGTGCCTGCCCGCCGGCAGGCGGGGAACCGAACTGGGAATATTAAGCGTTAAAAACACATGCTGTTTGAAGCCGATATCCATCGGCTGAGTTCATGTGTTTAGCGAGAGATTTCTTAGTTCGGTACAAAAGCGAAAACAGCTTCCGAGTAAATTAGCACGAGTATCTATATCACAGCCGCCTTCAGCACCTCCAGCGGCAACATAACGCACTTTTTTCTACCTGGATTAACTTGCCCCACCATCTCCTCGATCTCCTTTTCCCCCAGCAGTTCAACCCTAGCAAGGGGTAGGCCCTGGACTAACTCAGTCAACATGCTCGAACACGCTATTGATAAAGCACAGCCACTTCCTTGAAACCCAATATCCTCTACTTTTCCATCCTTCACCCTTAGATACATCTCTATCTCATCACCACAAGTAGTGTTTGTTAACCTGGCCGATGCGTTGTAATCCGCAATTTTCCGGTAATTTCTTGGATTTCGATAATGATCCAGAATCTGTTGTTTATAGATATTCATTGCCACATAGCCCCTTAATAGGGATCATCCCTAAAATAGGGATGATCCCTATTATTAGCCGATTTACCAGTGTTTCCCAATTTACTTAGTATCGTTACCTTATTCTCCGGCGAAAGTAATTCCAACTCTTCTCGCAAGAAACCGTGAATTAACATTCCCTTTGCCCTCTCTTCCTCAATGCCTCTACTCTGCAGACAGAGTATCTCCTCGTCTCTAATCCTGCCAATTGTCACACTATGTCCGACGCTCACTTCATTACTTTCGATTTCTAAACCAGGTTCAGCAAAACCTTGCGCCTCTTCTCCAACAAGTAATAATTTTATCTCTAGATAACTTTCTACGTGTTCTAACGATTTTGCTACCTTCACCAAACCTTCCACTTCCACCCTAGCACAATCTTTAATAATACCCTTAACTACTGTTCTCCCACTAGTATTACTCGCCGTATGATGAATAGCTAGTTTAAGTCGATATTTATTATTACCAACAGCAATTATTACAACCGAAATTTCGGACTTTCGGCCATCTTTGGCATAATTAACCCGAATTTCTTTTTCCCCTGGATCTTT
>JAHJGY010000039.1 GCA_018824115.1 Patescibacteria group bacterium | reverse complement strand
GTGTAACGCAGCTTTTAGCCTAGTTGCTTTTGGCCCTGTACCGCATGGTACACGGGCCACTCGACAAGCCATTGCTAGCTGTTAACACAAGTACAGAGAGTGTCCTGAGCGAACGCAGTGAGTCGAAGGACATATTTTAATCTGGTCGAAAACATAGCTTGCCCATGGCCAGCCAAACAAAAGAACCAGGATCACAATATAGTGATTACATTGGCACTACAGCCTATCTAAGAACAGTCTTTTGAGCTAAAACTAAGTTATAGTCAAAAACAAAGACCATTATGTCTAACTACCAACCACAAGAAGAAAAAATCTTTCACGGGGTGGATTATAGTCACACAGAGCTAGCAATACGAGATTCAATGGATTCAATGCTTTCCCAAAGGGGATACTGGGAGCCAACGCTCAATGCCTTCAATAAAAAGCTGCAAGGGATTATAGATAAAAAGGGCGTTAACAAGAAAAATGCGTTGGTTATAATCCTTGACTATTTGGCTGAGGTCCTCGGAAACTCGGAGCCTGAGGTTATGAAAATAATCTTAGCGCGGAAAAAAGATGTGAAGCAAACCCGTGTGTCTGTGGCTGGGAATAATTTTCAAGCTTTGGTTGCGCACAGCTTGATGGAGAATGTGCTAGCAAAGAATTTACCACCCGTACATATTGCTCTGAAACCTAAAAATCATCCGATTGTTCAGAAATACGCAACGATAAAAATTGGTAATGAGGCGCAAAAACCGGATATGGATATTCTCATTTATCAAGAGAAACCAAGAACACCGCTTGTTATCTGTTCCTGCAAGACTTCCCTGCGGGAACGTGCGGGGCAAACGTACCGTTGGAAACTGCTTGTTGATCTGGCGACAGCCGATCCGAATCATCTAAAACAGCATCCAGAGTGCCCCATTAACAAGTATAATATTGAGTACCAGAGCGACCGTAAGATTTATATGGCCAGGGTTACCGCCGATCTATATAACGAAATTGCTCAACCGCAGCAGAGGGGGATGTTCACGTTCTTTGATAAAGCTTTCGTAACCAATAAATCCCGTCAGGAATTACCCCCGAATGTTCAACCTATGAGTAAGATAATTTCCTATTTGCGTTCTATTTACGAGAACTAAGTTTTCTTCAAAACAACAATACTTTCCTTGCACATAGTCTCCTCCAGTTTCCCTGCAACATTAGTAGGTGAATTTTTAAGTGGCATTCGCTTATTGGGGATATTGCGGACAAAAATATCCATCAGTCTGAATCCGATATTCTCACAAAGCTCAGCAATAATAAAATCGGTGGGAATTCTCACCTGTTTTACCAACCTGTTTCCGATAACGAGACAGAAATATTTGTCTTTTTTAAGAATTCGGTAAGCTTGTCGCAAGCATTTCTCAAGATCAATATAAAAGCTCAAAACATCCCGTGCTCTTTTTTCGTCCCTGCCTGCAATTTCCTCTAATGTTTCCGCAAGGTATTCCGATTCTAGTCGGTTCTGGAGGTTTACAGCGGGTATCCCGCCAAGCAGCTCTTTATCAATTTCGGTGGGTTTTTCCCCGGCTAGATCTAGCCATTGTAGGGAAAGTCGTGAAAACTGCCCATAAGCAACTGTTGTTCGGCTGTCCCCGTAAGGGGGAGAAGTAATAATTAAGTCAATAGACTGTTTTTTTATAGCATTATTTTCAGAAGAATTGCCATAAATTGGCTTTGTCCATGTACTTTTGTCAACATCGCCCCAATAATCCTGCATCCCCTTAATGTTTCTTTCGACGAAGCTCTTAAAAGTCTCTAGAACATTAGGGTCATATGTTTCTAATTTATCCTTTGGAATACGCACTAACTTAAACTCTCCGTTCTTAGTATTCGAACACTTTCGAGCGGTGTTGCTAAAGGCAGCTAAGAAGAATCCCTTAATCTTCTCGTTATCTATTCCATTAATGGCCATTTTGATTCTGGCTAACTCAATAATAACTTTCTCTTTGAACCAGAAATCAATGTTGAAGAAAGTAGCCTCATAGATACTAGCGGGATCAATCCTTGAAATTGAATCGAGTAAACTCCCGTATTGTTTCCGTAGCAAAACGGGGCTTAACTCGGTAGTCTTAGCTTGTGCTAGGAAAATGGCAAAAGGGTTTAGATCAATTCCGTAGGAGTTCCGACCGAGCAACCTTGCTTCTACAAGGGCGGTCCCGCTGCCGCAAAAAATGTCGCAGATAGTGTCCTCTTCTTTTGAATAGCTCAAGATTAGACGCCTTGCTAATTGGGGGATAAACATCGCCGGGTAGTTGTGGAAACAGTGAGTATAAGTTTTTGTATTTGCCCGACGAAAATCCCAGCTGTAATCTACTCTTCTCTGGTATTTCTCCCCTGTAGATGCAAACTCATCGACGATTGGCTCAGATTTATCTCTCTTAACGTTCCTAATAATACTGATCACCTTGCCGCGTATTTCGATTTCCTTAGGAAATAGGGGTAAGAAAGCTTGGTTAGCCGGCTGTAACCTAACACAGTCCCGTTCGCGATAGATTTTTTTTAGAGTAGCTTCATTACCTCCGATTATTGCCACAACTGTCTCGCCATTTTCAGCTGTCTTCTGTTCCCTGACGATGACGGTATCCCCATCAAATATTCCTTCGTCGAGCATGCTGTTGCCTATTACCCGCAAAGCGTAGTGCTCTCCCGATTTTGCGAGAAGCTGTTTGTTCACCAAAAGTGGTTCTGGATTTTCAATAACCTCAATAGGGTTTCCTGCGGCAATAAGACCTAGAAGAGGAATTTCCACGGTATCTTCACTTTTCGCAAGAGGAGTAATTCCTCTTGGTTGATTGATTTCTTTTTTGAGGTAGCCCTTGCTCCTAAGAGTTTTTACATGTTGATGGACGGTCGAAACCGCTTTGAGTCTAAAGTTCCTACCGATTTCCTCTAAAGACGGCGCGAACCCATTCTCTCCATAGTAGAGGGTGATGAAGTCGAGAATTTTCTTCTGTTTAGGGGTAAGATTCCTCTTGACAGTCTTGGTAGTCATCAACTAAAATATTACCGAAAGAGTTGCGAATGTGTCAAGGGGTAATTTGAAGGAGGTTAGAGATATTGATTAAACTAAACTGGATAAAATGTAAGGGAAGCGGTTGGTGCACTTTGCTTGGCGCGATTTGGGGGTACGTTCGCTCTCATGGCAAGTTCCCTTCTTATTCCGAGCTTATGCGGTTGCTAGATCTAAAATCAAAGCAGTCTATCGCGGACTTTTTCGAAATTTTGGAAGGGAAAAGATATATTATTAGACAAGGAGGAATAAGGCTTACGGAGAAGGCAATCCAACGCTTGATGGATCGCGAAATTCGGTCGCTGGGCTTAGAATTTGTACCCTTGTTTGATTTCTTTCCAACGATGCTCGAGAAGGAAAATTCTACAGCTACTATGTCCACAACAAGTGGTTCCGAGAACATTTTCGTGAAGAAGGGAGCTCTTGTAGAGGGGGCGCTAGAAGGTTCTGGTTTCACCACAAGTACCGAAGTAGAACCGGACATGAGGTTAAGTGCTCCTGCTGGCTACCTAATAGCGGGAATTAACATCGGTGGAACAAAAATCGAAATACATGCCAACAAACTTGTCATCCAAAACGCAGCTGGAAACATTATCAATGGGGGGGGTCACACAGAAATCGGTTCGCGGTCTTACAAACTAAGTGTTATGGGCAGGTTGCGTCTGGGAATCAAAGCTGGTTTTGATAAGCTACTTGGATTGTTTGGATAAATTGGAATTAATATGTCTTTAGCAATTAACACCACCACACCAGAAGGTCTCGTTTTGGCCGCGGATAGCCGGCAGTCCTATCGTAATAGGAAGGGTATGGCGCGGATTGGGAGCGATAATGCCTCCAAGGTTTTTGAGTTGAATCAGCGGATTGGGGCGGCGGTTACCGGTTTGGCTTTTTTGCCGGAAGAGGGGGTTCAAAAGAACATCAGCAAGTTCATTGAACAGTTTAAGCAGGGTCCGAAGGCAGCTGGCCTCGACGTTAAGGAAGCGGCCGAAGCGCTACACCAACTTTTTGATAAAAAGTACGATTGGCGAAAGCGGTTGGAAGCAGTACCAGAGCAGGTTAAAAAAGACTTGGCGAAACAAGGTTTGGAATTACTGGAGATGGAGAACGAAAAACACTTTGTTAAGTTCAAGTTTAAGGACAAGCAGGGCAACGAGAAACACGGGACCGCTGGGGTTGATCAGATTAGCATCTTGGTTGCCGGATATAACAAGGATGGGTCCCATGAAGTTTATACTGTGCTCATTCCGGGCAAGGTTGAGAAAAAGCGTGACAGTCGGGAAAGGGATAAGGAGTACGGTGCTTCTTGGCTTGGTCAAATGGATGTTGTTTCGAGGATTGTTCTCGGTTTTGACGGGAGAATTGGCAACATAAAGTTTGTACAGGAAGCTACCAAAAAATACAGCCAGCAAGAAATAAACAAGCAGTTGAGGAACTTGGAATACTCAATCCAATGGGGAACAATGACTCTGCAGGATGCAATTGATTTTTGTGTTTTGATGATTCAAACAACTTCTGCCATCCAACGATTTTCGGACGGTATTGCAGCAGATCCCGGAGCTGTTCCCGGAGTCGGCGGCCCGGTTGACGTGGCTGTTATTACCCCCGATAAGGGTTTCGTTTGGGTTACCAAGAAGAATCTGAAAGTCGGCGACAACGAAATCGACTTGGACAAAATTCCTGACTTACCCGCGAGCACATCGAAGGAGCAAGACGAATAACCTTCACCAAAAAATTCCTCAAATCTGCTAAAATAACCTTACGTGACCAAAAATTTTACTATCTCCAGCGAAAACCGCTATCAGCTGATTGATATTACTTCTCTAGTGGAGAAAATTATTGCGGATAGTGAAATTGAAGACGGTTTGTGTTTTGTTTTTGTGCCCCATTCCACAGCGGCGATTATTTTAACGGAAAACGAGGAAGGTTTAAAGAAAGATTGGTTGTCAGTTTAAAAAAACTTGTTTCCGGATTCGATTTTCTTCACGATCGGATTGATAACAACGCTGATTCCCATATTCTTTCGGGCCTCCTGGGTCAGGGAAAGATTTTAGCGATTGAAGAGGGCAAGCTGATTCGCGGAACTTGGCAACAAATATTTCTAGTCGAGCTTGACGGCCCCAGAAAGCGAAGGGTAACCGTCACTCTGACAAATTGTGGAAAATAAAGTAATTCTAAGAACGGTTCTTTGAAAGGTTGGTGCAGAGGCCAACGCTGGGCTTTATTGGGCTTTTAAATGAAAGGACCGTCCTTCCATTTGCTTATATGAAGACTTACTACCCTCGTCGCGGTAATATGTAAAAATGTTAATTCTAAGGATAGTCCTTTGAAAGGTTACAGACCACACTAGTTTAAATCATTGAGAACTCCGATATAATAACCACAGAGTATGGTCAT
>JAHJGY010000038.1 GCA_018824115.1 Patescibacteria group bacterium | reverse complement strand
TTTAATCAGGTGTGCAGATAAGGAGAGTGAGGAGAAGAATTTATCCATAGAGGTAGGTATGACAAGGAATTTAACCTGGGAGGTTAAATTGGTTGTTACTGCAGGGGGGGGCTTGCTTAAGTTGACTTTACTTGACTTGTAGACATCTCCAGTTACAATAAGCGCAATATGCAATTAAAGCTCCATCCGGCCCAAGTAGATATTTTGCTGAATTTAATCTATCAGCCGGAAGCTGGGTTTTCCGAACTTAACACCACTGATTTGTCTAGTGATCATTTCAGTTTTCATGTTAAACGGCTTGTTGATACTGGCCTGGTTGAGAAGACAGTACAAGGTAGATACCGGCTGACTCGAGAAGGAAAAGAGTTTGCCAATCGGTTTGATACCACGGCGGGTGTTTTAGAGAAGCAGGATAAAATAGGTGTTCTGATTTGTGGAGTAAAGAAGGAAGGTAGATTAAAGAAATACCTAATTCAGCAACGATTGAAGCAGCCATATTATGGCTTTTACGGCTTTATTACGGGAAAAGCGCGCTGGGGTGAGGCTGTGATGGAAGTGGCTGCCAGAGAATTAAAAGAGGAGACTAATCTAGACGGTAAGTTAGAATTAGTGGGAATAAAGCATAAAATGGATTATGCCAAAGATGACGAGTTTTTGGAGGGTAAATACTTTTTTGTTTTTCGAGCTACAGAGCTGCATGGAAATTTAGTAGAGAGTTTTGAGGATGGCCGCAATGCCTGGTTAACAGAGGAAGAGATTTTTAAACTTGAAGATCTATTTGACGGCGTTGATGAATCGATAAAGATGATTAATCAAGCGGAGTTAGTTTTTTCGGAAACCAAGTACAAAGTGAAGCGATACTAACTGTTTAAAGGAGTAATTTGCGCTTTAGGAATCTGATAGTTCCGGAGAAAATGTTAATCATTGGAACATTCTCCATGTATTGTTCATAATCTTTACCGAATTTCTTGAGGCAAGATTGGTCCTCTTCCAAAATAATGAGGTAGCTAAGGATGATAGAAATGATACCGATGGCGGTAATTAGGCGGTATTGAGCAATCAGTATTATTGCCAGGTTAATGAGAATGAAAGCAAAGTACTGAGGATGGCGGATAATCGCGTAGATGCCTGTATCAACGAGAATTGTAGTGTGAACATAACTTTTTCCTTTAGCGACCTTCCCTCTCTTTCGGAGAGTAATGATCGGCTGCCAGCCAAAGTAGGCTGAAAGAGCGAAGATACCCCAACCCAGATATCTGAGAACCTGATTGTCTGTCTCGCTATAGTAAACAAATCCCAAAATTATTTGGAGAATAATCAAGACGCTAGTGACGGCCCATAACGAGGCCCAGAGAACTTTTTCCCGTTTTGGCATATTTTAAAAATAATACCTCCTAAGGATACCAGTTAGCAGGGTGTGGTTGCAAGCGGTAGTAAAGAAAATACCAAGCTTTACCAATCTTGTCCCTGAAGATCGAAAGGCTCCGTGTTTTCCAAAACTTGCCTGAAGATTGTTTTTGAGTTAACGGGTGCAATCATGCCTTCTTCGTCTGTATAAATTTTTCCTGTTGCGCCAGTAGCTTTGTATTTTCTATTTAGGGGAACAAATCCAACCCGAGCATATAAGGGCGCAAGGGTTTTGAGATCGGTACAAAGGAAAGCAATGTCACATTTGTTATCTTCTAAAACTTTCATGCCTCTTTTTAGAAGTTGAGTAGCAATTCCTTGTCTGCGAAATTTTGAGTGAGTACACATTCCGCCAAGCCCACCCAAAACAATATCTTGCGTCTTTGTCTTTATTTTTCTTGTGTGTAAATTGAGAACGCCGACTATTTCATTATCCTTGTAGCTGATAACGTAACCAAATGGAACGGTACCATATCTATCGTCTTGATACCTTAATTCTCTTGGAGTCCAATTCATGAAGCGAAACTGAAAATATAGTATGCTCTGTGTAATTTTCCGATCCGGATTTGTGATTATTTTTATTTTCATTCTTAAATCAATTTATCCTTTGAATTTTTCTCAATTTCATATAACGTTTCTGTATATGCGAAGTTGAAGCGTTTTAAGATATTTTACTAAAAACGCGAACAATTTGGGTGAGCGTGGTGCAACGAGTGAACCGCATATGCAGTGTTGTACGACCTGAGCGAAAAGCGGTAGAATTTCAAGCCGCTTGAGTGAAAATGCAATGGGGTCGACTGAGCTGAGCGAAGGAGAAGTAATTAAATCTTTGTATCTTTAAATAAATGTGGAATTATAAGTTTTCAAGACATTTAATCTGTTGAGATGCAAAAGCTAAAAACTCATCGTCAATCTCTTTGCCTGCATCAATATACTCATTAACTTTGGGTTTTAATTTCTCCCCAAGAGCTTTTCTTTTTTTAACCTCGGGACTATCCTGCTCATTAATCCTTGGAGCCAAACTGCCTATTGGCTGAACCTCTCTTGCGTAGCAACCTTGGATCGCATAAGCTATACCTTCACCCAGTAGAGCAACAACATCTTCATTAGTGTTCGGGGTTCCAGATACTCTTTCATAATCAACAGCCAATTGCGAAGTTGGGGTACTATCCAAAATGCCGTGTACACCTTCATGTAAGACCGTGGAGGTCGCTGAAGCAAGTACAAGCTCATCACTTTCCTGCTCAGATACTTCACCAAAATTTGGCTCCAAGGATTCTTGTAGTCCTCGAATTGCTTCAGTTTGACTTGGCATTTGAATTTCAATTTGAGTCCCTTTAACAGTTCCTTCTCCGAGAATCCCTTCAACTATTTTTACCGACAGCTCTTGGGGAGACTTGGTTGAGTATTTACCCAAGAAATTTTTTGCATCCTGCAAAGAGTCAATAATACTGTCTGTTTCGATTTGTTCACTTATGTTTTCAGCTTGATTTGCATCTGGAGATTTCCTTGAATCAGTAACTTCTATTCCAGATTTTTTTATTTCCATTTCTGTGGTGGGTATATTAAGATCTTCTGGGTTGATAGGTGTTTCCATATATAAAGGGTAACAAAGATTTGATTATTTTGTACAACTCGTTTTTATACGAAGTTTTTCGTAATTTAGACATCACGCGTAGAAACTGGTGCTTCAGTTTCGTTTAAGTTTGTGCGGCGGGCTACTTTTTGTCCTTCGGCTCGCTGTGTTCGCCATGTCCTGTACCAGGCTCCTCGCTAATTGCTATTCTTGCCATGTGATGGCTACGGTAAAATCCTTCGCATGGCTCAGGATCAACGTGGCCAGAAGCGACTAAGCTCCGATTTATATCGGAGTAAGTCTTTATCTGGCGGAGGGGGAGGGATTTGAACCCTCGTGCCCCTTGCGAGGCTCCTGTTTTCGAGACAGGCGCAATAGGCCAACTATGCGACCCCTCCTTATTCACACAATGAGTATCAAGAATACGGTATTAACCGAATTATAGCAGACTATGTCGAAAGAAAATTTGCTGGTAGATATGGAGAATAGTGTTTGGTCAGGAAGTGTAGACAAATAAGTCCAGTTTGAAACAAAAGGCGTTTTGTAATACAATATGGCTTATGGCAAATCGTATTAGAACTAAAAGATTAAGAGCTAAACGCCAGCGTCAAGTTAAGTTGCGGAAGTTGCGGGCAAAGTTTGCATCGACTGTTTCTGAAACGGAAAAGCAGAAGATTTTGGAAAAAGTAGGGAGGATTGCTCCCTGGCTTACTGCCAAAGAGTTTACTGCCCCTCTTGTGAACACCCCCTCAAAAACATCTTAAGCGTTGGGTTGCAGGACGATAAAATCTGCGTTGTGAAAGGGAGAAATTTTTAAGCTTTTTCTCCAATCCCATCCGTAATAAGCGGCTCTAATTGTTCTCCCGGCGTCACCGTGAGTAACAACAAGGATTGTTTGGCCAGGGTGTTTAGTATTCAGCTCATCTACAAATTCTTTAGCTCGCTTGAGAACAGTTGGGAAATCTTCAGCACCTTCTGCCGACAGGAAGTAGGTCACCTCTTTCGTTATCAGGAGATCATTGCTGTATAGGGGAATATCCAACAATGGCTTACCAGTTAATATTCCAAAATTACGTTCGATTAATTTAGGATGGACATTTACTTTAAGGCCTGTCTTCAATTCTTTAGCAATGATTACCGCTGTGTCATAGGCGCGTTTTAGGGGGGATGAGTAAATAATATCGATCTGTTGATTCTTGAGCCGTTGTCCTGTTTCCCTTGCTTGCAATTTCCCTTTCTCGGTGAGCGGATTGTCACGGTGGCCATTTAGGATAGCATTGGCATTGTCTTCATCTTCTCCATGCCGCACGAGAATTATTTGGGCTTTGTTCATAGTACACGATTATATCAGATCCGTGATGTAGGTCCTTTACTACCAGAGTGAGTAGATTAGGGACATTTATTGTGTTAGTATTTCGGTATGAACTGGGTGAACCTTTTTTCTCCGCCGCAATTACATGGTTTTGTGAATAATTCTATTTCTTCGGCAGGCATCCTAATTTTAGCAGTCGTCTTTAGGGCGGCCTTGGTCCGGTCGATAAGGCTAGCCTTTAAAAATGTTAAGAATCGGAGTCCAGTTAATGTTGAAGTTCTTGAAATAAGAGCGAAGACTTTACGGAGTATTGTTTACAGCATTATCAGTTTGGTGGTTTTTATTATTGCTGGCTTAATGATTCTTTCTGAGTGGGGAGTAAACATTACGCCTTTTCTAACCGGCGCCGGAATATTGGGGCTGGCAATTGGCATGGGGACGCAGACGGTAGTTAGAGATGCAATGACTGGCTTCTTTATCTTATTAGAAAACCAGTTTAATGTGGGAGATAAAGTGCGAGTAGCTGGATTTGAAGGAGAAGTAATGGAGATGAATGTAAGAACCACGGTGATAAAGACTAACGAGGGCGATAGTGTGATTCTCCCTAATTCGCGGATTTCCGATATCACTAGGCTTAAGGGGTGATAAGTTCTCGCCGACGCCCTATTTACATTTAAAGCTATCGGCGAAAAGATGATATCCAGTATAGTCTTCTTTTGTTTTCCCGGAACCATCACCGAGAACTACTTTTTTTAAGATACCGTCGATGGTTAAGGTTGGACAATCGACTTTGCTTTGAGTTTCCAAAATAATGCGGGTGCCGTCTTCCAAGAAAGCATCGTAAGAAAAGATTGATTGTGGGTAGAAATACAATGGATGTTCGCTGATTTGTTCGGAAAGAGAAATGGTGTAGTGTTCTGCATTTTGTAGAGTGCCCTTCCTTCTTAGAAAAATGATGGATAGGATTACTAGCAATACGGTTAAGATAGTAATTAAAACGGTAGTTTTTACTATGTGTTCAATTAAATCGAGAATACAAGAAGTCAGGTAAGCGAGCAGTGGGAACAGATAAGTTATGGTACTGAGTGTTTCTGCGAGTTGCGTTCTGGATGGATTGCAGCAAGCGGTAAGTTCTCCCTGAGAGTTAGCACAGTCGGCAAGGAAGCAGTATGCAAAGAAATAGTAATAGGAGCACCATAAAGTTATCCAGATTAGTAGAGATAAGAGAATTTTTTTTGTTGAGGGCTTAAAAAATTTTACAATAGTAGACATTAAAATTATTATATCATTCAGTTGGTTTAATTAAGGCAAAATAAGCTGTGGTATAGTAGTGGTTAGATCATGGTAAAGAAAGAAAAAAAGGACTGGCGGAAATACTGGGATAGAATTTATCAGGCTGCGATTGATTCAATAAACCACCCGGGTGGCAGTTTAAAGCCCCTTCCAAAGGGGGAGTCGAGGAAGTATCCGGAGATATATTTATTCCGGCACGGCGAAACATACGATAACCGGAGGAAGATATACTGTGGACACCGGGATAGTAAATTAACACCAAAAGGCGTTCAGCAGGCGCATGAATTAAGGAAGAAGTTAAAGGATAAAGATATTAATCTCTGTATTATTTCCAGTCTTTCTCGGTCAATAGATACGGCAAAGATCGCTCTTAGAGATCACCTTGACGTGAAGTACATTGTAGATGATCGGATGATCGAGCGAAATTATGGGGAGTTACAGGGAAAGAGTAAAGAAAAAACGTTTCGAGAGGACACTGAATTAGCAGTTGTTTATCGCCGCGGGTATGATGTTGCCCCGCCAGGAGGAGAAAGTATTAAAATGGTGGAGAAGCGGGTTTTTCCATTTTGTGAAGAGTTAGTTAAGAGGGTTAAAGAGAATAATGTTAATGTAGCTATTTCCGGTCATGGTAACTCGATGAGAGTGATAAGGGCGTATTTTGAAGATATGGGTATTGTAGAAGAGTTAACCCATGAAAATCCACTTGGCCGAGATTACGCGGAGTATGTTGTTAGATGGTGAGGTGTACTGTGGTCGTAGGTGGAAATTTGATTCTCTAGACTTTTCCCCATTGGTGTGTTTGAAAGAAATTACTGTTAGTTGCTGTAATATAATTGGGATGTTATGCCAAAGATTAAGGAACTTAGAGATGAGGAACTTGTTGAATACGTCCGATCAAAAGATCAGGAGCAATACCGAGAGGTTGTGGCCCGGTATCAGGAAAAGCTTTTACGTTATGCTGAACGCATAGTTAATGATCGTGATGCAGCACAAGACACTGTTCAGCAGGCGTTTATTAAGGCGTTTGCTAACCTTAAAGGGTTTGATGTAAGCCGGAAGTTCTCGAGTTGGATCTATCGGATAGTTCACAACGAGGCAATTAACTTGCTTAAGCGAGGGAGTAAAGAAGTGACGGTAAATCCCGAGTTGTGGCAGATGGTTAGCGATGACTCAGATGAGGGTTTTGAAAAAGCTCTTGAAGATAAAGAGAGAGATAAGCTCTTAAATGATTGCCTTAAGGAGATCCCGGTTATTTACCGAGCACCTGTGTCACTGTTCTTTTTCGATAGTAAATCGTACGAGGAGATTAGTGATATTCTGAGAATGCCTATGGGTACAGTGGGGACGAGGATGAAGCGCGGGAAAAAACTGTTAAAGCAGGTATATTTAGCTAAAGCCCGCCAAAACCCCTTTGGGGGTTAAGGCGGATAAATTTATGTCGGAAAATAATCAACAGGATATAACTAAAAAAGTGATGGACGAAATTCAGGAGAAAGGGGTTGTCATGCGCCCACGATGGTATTTTATTGGGGGCTCTATTCTATTAGTTGTTGGCTTAACGTTTTCTTTTGTAATAGCCGTATTTCTCGTTAATATAATTTCCCTCCGCCTGCGCATTGACGTGCCTTTTGAGTTTTTACGATTTGGGCGGTCCGGGCTGGGCCCATTTTTATTGATGCTTCCCTGGCCGTTCCTGTTAGTAGCGGTGATTGCAATACTTACCGGACTCTATCTCCTAAAAAAATATGATTTTTCCTACAAACACAACTTTTTGATAATTGCTGTAATTACGATAATATCCGTTTTCTTCTCTGGTGTAATACTTGACTGGATAGGAACTAATCAGCTCCTAGCTGATTTCAGGCCGGTTAGGGGCTTTTACCGCGAGGTACTTCCGGGTAGAGATTGGGTCGCTGGTGAAGTTCTAGAAGTTGATGATAACCAGATAAGAATTGAAACCTTGCAAGGAGAAACGGTTACGATCCTTTGGGATACAGCCATTATTTTCCCAACTGGGCATGTCTTTAAACTAGGACAGCATGTTCGCGCCTTCGGTGAGCCGAAAGACGGGGTGTTGCAGGCAAAGGGTATTACCACAAGCAGATTTTTAAAGCGACCGACTTTTTATCCTCGACCCCACCGTCCCTTTTAGTAATTAATTTGTCCAATTCGGAATTGGTTGAAAGAAATCATTTCGTTGTTTGTATTACGTGTAGAAAGAAGGTGATAAATATGAAAATGAAGACATACTTGATGGCTGCCTTAGCCTTTATGGTGTTAGCAGCTGGTACAATCTGGGTTAGGGGAGTGTATGCAGAAACAGATGGTACTGGCCAGACCATTGTCGACAGGCTGACGGAGACGTTTAACCTTAATGAGGATGAAGTGGAAACGGTTTTTGAAGAAGCACGGCAGGAGCGATTTGAGGGGCGCCGTCAGGAGATGCGGGCCAAAATGGAGCAAGGGTTAGGAGAAGCTGTAAATGACAACGTCATTACTGAGGACCAGAGGCAATCTATTCTGGACAAACAGGAAGAAATGATGGTCCAGCGGGAACAGCTAAGAGAAGACTGGAAAACATGGGCCGAAGCAAGTGGGATTGACTTTGATCAGTTGCGCGAATACAGGATTGGACACTTCGGCGGGGAATTTGGCGGCCGAGGTTTTGGTGGAGGCGGCTGCCGTGGCTGGTAAAAATCTAGTCGGTTAGGCAGAAAGAAAGACGCCTCTTTGCAGGGGGTGTCTTTCGTTACTCTAAATTGAGATGAAAAAATTAATTGAAGTTGATAATTTAACCAAGGTGTACGGTAAAGGAGACTCCAAGACGGTTGTTCTAAAAGATCTCTCTTTCGATTTGGATAGTGGAGAGAGTCTTTGCGTGATTGGTCCTTCTGGTTCAGGGAAATCTACTTTACTTCATATTCTTGGCGGACTGGATAATCCTACCTCCGGAAAAGTTTCAATTAATGGGCAGTTATTGAATGAGTTAAATGATAAGGAGCTTTCCACCTTTCGGAATAAAACCATTGGTTTTGTTTTCCAGTTCTTTTATTTACAAGACTATCTTACTGCTAAAGAAAACGTGATTTTGCCAGCCAAGATTGCCAGCGGAAACCCTAGTGGCGTAGAAGATAGAGCAATGGAATTATTGCGCATGGTAGGTTTAGGTCATCGTTTGGATCACTATCCTAACGAGATGTCCGGCGGGGAGATGCAGCGCGTGGCGATTGCCCGGGCATTAATCAATACCCCCCGGTTACTCCTTGCCGATGAGCCTACAGGCAATTTGGATAAGGATAATGCCGATAAGGTTATTGAAATATTAGACGAGATACATGAACGCGGGGTAAGTGTCATTCTGGTTACGCACGATGAAAAGTTGGGTAAAAAATTTGATACATCCTTTCATGTTGAAAAAGGAGTATTGGTGAATAATCATCCAGCCAACCAAGCTAAGCTTGGGGTTTTATCGAACCCCGATATTCATCGGGACTGATTCGACCAACTAAAAATTCTTCACTACGTTCGAATTTTTAGGCTCTCATTAAGTGAAACTTAATTATAATATTAAAATAAATTTTAAGAAACTTAAAAGGCATCGCTCCAGTGCCCTGTTCTTAATCATGCCGATTGCCCTGCTTGTTTCTTTGATCATTATTATCTCAAGTCAAGTAGTCAATATTCGCGAAGCTGTAGAGATTAGTATATTTGGTACGATTGAAGAACAAAATACTCTTATCGAGCTACAAAAAGACACTGAGCAGTTTTCATCCCGAGGTTTTGGTTTTAATCCCGAGGATTTGTATTATACTGAAAATGATGTTGCTTCTATTGAAGTGATAGATAATGTACAGGATACCCAAATATTAGTCCCTGCTCCAATAGGAAACGCTACGGTAATAAATCTATTTGATGATCTCACATTCGTAGTTAGTCGTGTAACTCCATTAAATAGTGATCTGGCTGGTCTCTATACTGATCAGAGGTTTTCTTATGTTCCTGGGGAACCTATTCCTATAGTTTTAAATGCCAACAGCTTTATAGAAGTGTATGGGGATTGGGGCGGGCAAGATGAGATAACTATTACTCGAGGCTCGATGGGGCGCGGTGATCCCACAGCCATGCAGAACTCGCTTCCTATTAAAAGCCGGGTAATTAATTATGACAAAAATGAACTTTTGAATAAAGAGATTACTATTAAATTCGGGGGATTCTCAGAAGTACAGAGCTACGAGACAGGGATGACTCCGTCTGGGGTGACTTTTAAAAAATTGACCGAGGAAGAAGTTAACGAGAAAATTCGGGAAAGAAAAGATGAAATCTCTAAATATTGGGATTACGAACAGCTAGATGTACCCCTGGAATACACGTTTAAGGTAGTGGGACTTATTGAGTCAGAGTCAAACCGAGATACATTTATTCCTCAAGATTTTGTAAGTGAATTAATGCAGGGTTACATTCAGCACCAAATTGATGCCCGGAACGAGGCGGAAATCTCTACAGATGTTCTGGGTAATACTTTTTCCGGACTGGAATACGACGGGCTAGAATTGACCGGGGGCGGAAGCCCCGTTGGTCGATTCGGCGGCGGCGGTACGCGGATGATGAGAGATATTCAATCAGCCAGCTATGCGATACCAGGCTTGGTAATTGAAATTGAAAGAGAATCAAGTACAGAAGAACCTACAGATCCGTGGGGCGGAAGCAGTTCGGATATTATTGGGGAGTATCAGGATTCTAGTGTGTATGAGTCGTCGGTTCAAAATGGCGAAACCATCTTAATAAAAATTGAACAGGTCTATGATCGACCCCAAGTTATTGATGATTTAAATAAATTGGGTTACGCCTATCATGACCTTAGTGATGTTGATGTGTTTAAAGAGCTAAAATCAACACTTGACCTAGTTTCTTTGGCCTCGGTTGTAGCTTACGTTGGGCTCAGTATTATCATTATTATCTTTACAATGGGTAAATTTATTGCCGAAAGTAAGAAAGAAATTGGAATCTTTAGGGCTGTGGGGGCGACAAGAAATGATATAAAGCTGGTATTTATTGTTCAGGCAACGCTATATTCTTTGATTGGTTATCTTGTGGGTGCTGGAAGTGGTATTTTACTCAATATGGTTCTATCTGGACCCATAAGTTCTTGGTTCGACTCTTTTATTGGGAAAACTATTCAGGAATCGTTCAATGTTGTTAATCCAGTGGAATCAGCGATTTTTTCTAATATTAACTGGGAGGCCTTAGCTGTTTACAGTGTAGTCCTTTTTATAATAACGACGATAACGTCGATCATCCCGGCTACTAGTGCCGCCAATGTTAGTCCCGTAGAGGCTATTCGAAGCGAATAGTTCGACTCTTTGCTATCTGTGCTAAATTTCCCTCTGTGGTAAGGTAAAATGTTGATATGCCAAATTTTCCGCATAATGACTTGACAAGGTGGTGAGAAAAGGAGAATATTGTTAGTAATGGAAGGTATTGGTCAAGAAGATTTAAACGAGGATATGTCTTCTCAATTTTCGGTGACTGCTGACTCTGAGCTTTCTGTGGAACAACCTTCTCGGAGAAGTGCTTCCTTTGCTTCTAAACCCTTTTTCTGGGTGGCCTTGCTCTTGTTAACAGGAGCGCTAATTTGGGGTGTTTATTATTTTCTGGGTGTATCTCGATCAGAATTAGCTAAGCAGGAAACCGTTGGGCCAAGTGTTCAAAGGATTATTGATCGCGGGATTTTAATTATTGGAACAGAAGCGACATTTCCTCCAATGGAATACAAAGATGAGGGTGGGAAGCTGATAGGTTACGACATAGATCTTGGAAACAGAATTGCTCAAGAACTGGGAGTTGTAGCGGAATTCAGAGATATCGCTTGGGACGATCTATTTAGCGCTTTAGTTGATGGACCAGTTGACGTTGTATTGGCAGGCTATTCTATTACCGAAGAAAGACAGAAGATGTATAGTTTTTCGGAACCTTATCTTAATGCTGGTCAAGTCATTATTACTCAAAAGACGAATACAGACATTAGTTCAACAAATGATTTAAACGGGATGAAAATCGGGACACAAAAGGATACTACTAACGAAACTGAAGCCCTGAAGTACACTTCCGAGGATTTAGTTATATCCTATGATAGTCCCGATGAAGCAACTAAAGCACTTGTTCTGGGTAAAGTAGATGCTGTTTTTGCAGATTTAACGAACGCAAAGAGTATGATAACCGATAACCCAGGTCTGAAAATTGCTAGTGATCCATTTACTTCAGATTATTATGGTGTTGTCATTAGAAAAGAAGAATCTGACCTAAAAACCAAGATTGATTCAATTCTCAATACACTCCGCCAAAGAGGTATTCTGATTCTTCTCAAGAAAAAGTGGTTAGAATAAAATCGGACATTATGCATGAAGATACGAATACGGTATAAATTTTTTCTTGGCTTCGTCCTAGTTGTTGCTCTCTCTTTCTTAATTCAGGCACTCTCCTTTAGTCTAAATAGTGATCAAATTCGTTCTCAGGTGCATTCTATCCACGTTGATAAAGCTAATAGTGCGGTAGAGTTAATCCATAATTTTATTTCTTCGGTGGATTTACGTTTATTAAGTTTCTCCAATGTTTATCAGAATTATCTTGATCTTCATGCGGCGGAAAGTATTAAGCAAAAAGCTAAGGAAGTAGCGCAACAGATCGAAACATATCTGCAAAAGCATCCTTACAGCACGGTGAGCATGTTACAAAATGATCCCCTCTTCCAGGAAATAGCTGTCCAGCCAGTGGGGAAAACTGGGTATACGGCGATTACTGATTATGACACGCTTACCTGCCGGTTTCACACAAATCCGAGTATTGTTGATCTTGATTTACACGAGTTGTCGGAAAAACTGCCTGGCTTCTGGTCGGTTATGTTTAAAACGGAGGGAGGAAAAGAATCTGAAGGGTTTTATGAATGGGAAGAAGCAGATGGGAGTATTACGAATAAATATATGTATATTGCGATTATTAGTACTAAGACAGCCGATAATGTAGGTTTCCACATTGCGGCAACTACCTATCTTGATGAGTTTGGGGCAGAGATGGAAACGCAGGAGGATAACAGTGATATTACTAATTTGGTTAATCTGACGATGAGGGAGAACCCCTTTTTTGATAAGATTACTTTTATCAATCCTGCTACACGAGAGTTAATTAAAATCGATCGTTTTGGAGAAATGCCTTCTGATAAGCTGAGCTATGAAATCCGGGGTGAACCCTTTAATCAAGCCTTGCAGGGAATAACCGCTCTATCAAAAGTATACTTTCCCGAAGAAGAGACAACTCATCCTCAAGTCGACTTTTTTGCCCCAATTTTATCGAGAAAAAACCTGCCGATAGGAGTGATTAAAGCACAGATTAATCTAAGCCATCTGTGGAACTTAATTGCACAAGTAAAGTTGGGAGAGACGGGATTTGCTTATATTGTAGATGATGAGGGTAGACTTATCGCTCATCCGAACCATAAGTTAATGAGTCAAGCTCCTATTCTCACCACGCGTAAAATAGTAGCGGATCTGTTGAGCGGCGAAGAGTCTTCGGACCCTGAGGATTACTATTATAATAACGAGTTTGATACATTTGTCACTACCGCGGGCTCAAAGATTTCAGGAATAAACTGGGTGGTAGTAGTAGAACAATTATATTCGGAAGCTTTTAATCGGCTTACTTTCAGTCAGCGATTATTTTACGTAGCTTCTGGAATAACCATTTGTTTACTGTTCTTCATCTCGCTTCTATTGAGCGCGAATTTTACACAGCCGATCCAGAAACTCCAGGTAGCTACTAGGCTTCTACAAATGGGTAAATATGAAAAGAAGGTTAACATTAATAGCCATGATGAAATTGAGGAATTAGCCAACTCTTTTAATTTAATGGCGGGTCAGATTGTAAAGCGCGAAAATTCATTAAGGAGCGAAAAACAACAAATGGAAACATTGCTGCAATCTTTAACAGAAGGGGTCTTTGCAGTAAACCAAGATGGCAAAATTATTTTATTTACCAAGGCTGCGAGCGAGATCACTGGGCTTTCACGCGAGAGCATTGTTGATAAAGAGGTGGATACTGTTTTACGTTTTTATGATGGTCGACGTCAAGTATTACTTAGTGAGTATCAGAAGCAAGATGAACAAACTAAGGGGTTTCTTAGAGACAAAGGGATGGCGATGAATGTTAAGAGAGGAAGAGTTATTCTTTCTCTACGAGTGGCGCCGATCATATTTGATGGGGTTGGAAAGCAGGGATTTATTGTTACGATGCACGATGTTACTAAAGAGCGTTCTCTTGAAGATATGAAAGTGGATTTTGTTGCTATGGCTGCACATGAACTCCGAACTCCGATTACTTCTATTATTGGATATCTTTCACTGCTTCAGGAAGAAATAGGCCCTAGCCTAGGGGCCGAATATCAACAGTTCATCGCTCGTGCGATGACTTCCAGCAAACGGCTGACAGCTTTAATGGAAAACCTGCTATCCATAACAAGAATAGAAAAGGGCAAGTTGGCCCTTAGAGAAGGAAAAATCAACTGGTCAGATTTTATCAAGGAACGACTAAAAGACTTTCAGGACGTGGCTAAAGAAAAAGGGTTAAAATTGGAATATTTACCCCCGAAAAAACCGATACCAATGGTAATTGCTGATCCACTGCGAATTTCGGAAGTATTTAATAATCTTATTAGTAATGCAATAACTTATACCAAGAAAGGTAAAGTTAGTATTTGGTGTGAGTATGACAAAGATAAAAACGTGATAAACACTAGTATTAAAGATACTGGCCAGGGGATACCAAAAGAAAGTTTGCCTAATCTGTTTGAAAAATTCTACAGGGTGGTTGGTACGCTGGAAGAGGGATCTAAGGGAACAGGATTGGGCCTATATATCTCTAAAGAGATTGTTACCTTGCATGGAGGGGAGATCTGGGTGGAGTCAGAAATTGATAAAGGTACAACTTTCAGTTTCAGTTTACCTGCGGCCCCATTAGAGTAGAAAGCCTTCCCCTTGACAAATTGTTCCCGCCGCGTATAATATGAATATATATTCATATTGAGGGGGTGAGAAAATATGCCAAATTTAGATGGAACAGGTCCTATGAGTATAGGGCCAAGAACGGGTAGAGGCTTTGGCCCTTGTTGTTTGGGGATGGGTTGGCGCAGAAGGCAGGGAGATGGGCGAGGAATGGGCAGGTATTTTGGAATGTGGAGTTGGCCTCAATCCAAACAGGATCAGACGAAAGCCCTTACTGAATATCGTAAGGCTTTGGAGGAGGAGTTGGAAGATGTAAGAAAAACGGAAGAAGAGTTGGGTCAGGAGGGGTAGTGATGATCTCTCGCCCCGATCCGATAATCATCGGATCGGGGCGAGAATCGGGTGAGGGTGATTTTGGCATATTTCTGTAGAATTTGGTTAAATATGAATATATGACAAGACCAAGAAAGCCGAGGTATTTACAATTTAGGCCAAGCGTTTACTATTTTAAACCCCGCGGGATTCCTTTACGGGTACTTGAAGAGGTGGTAATACATCCAGATGAGTTGGAAGCCTTGAAGCTCCATGACGTTGATGGATTAGAACAGATTAAGGCGGCTGAAAAGATGAAAATTTCCCAACCGACATTTGGCAGAACACTAGATAGTGTCTATAAAAAAGTAGCCGACGGAATAATTAATGGTAAGGCCATCAGAATTGAATCGATTAGCTAAATAATTATGAGAAAAATAGTCTCTATGAGTGCGATCATTACGATGTTGGTTTTCTCCACGCCATCTGTTTTGGGTCAGGTGTCAGAATCTCAATTGTCCGACATACCACAAGAACAAGCGTTAGAAGCCACGGTTGTCGAAATTTTAGAGGAAAAAGAAATTCAGTTGAATGAATCTGCAGAAGTAGTGCAGTTTTATCAAAGACTAAAATTGTTGGTGACAAAAGGATCTATAAAAGGGGAAGAGGTCGTGGTAGAAAACGGGAATCGGTCAATAGTTAGTGTTCAGAGATACAATGTTGGAAACAAAGTTATTGTTATGTATAGCCAAACCGCAGAAGGTGATAATATATTCCAGATTACCGATTATATCAGGCGAGACATACTTCTATTGCTATTCTTTATCTTTGTCGTTTGCACGGTAGCTGTAGCTAAGTGGCAGGGTGTAAGTTCACTTCTGGGTACGGCTTTTTCTTTCCTGGTTATTTTCAAATTTATACTCCCGCGGATTTTAGTCGGAGCAGACCCCATTTCTACGGCGATTATTGGTTCGGTCTTTATTATTCCAGTATCTTTTTATCTATCGCACGGTATTAACAAGAAAACAAATATCGCTATTGCAGGTACGGTTGTTTCTCTAATAATAACCGGGGGTTTGGCGGGCATTTTTGTAAACGCAGCTAAGTTAACTGGATATGCATCTGAAGAAGCCGGATTTTTACAAGTGGCTATGCAAGGTGCAGTAAATGTTAACGGATTACTGCTAGCCGGGATTATCATCGGGTCGTTAGGCGTGCTGGACGATATTACTGTCTCCCAAGCCGCTGTTGTTAGTCAGTTAAAAGAGGCAAATCCCAGATTAAGACACAGGATATTGTATAGGAAAGCGATGAATGTGGGCAAAGACCACATTTCGTCGATGGTTAACACTTTGGTATTGGTTTATACCGGGGCGGCCCTACCTCTACTTCTTCTTTTTATTAACAACCCGCATCCCTTTGCTGAAATTGTGAATTACGAAATTATAGCCGATGAGATAGTGCGAACTTTGGTAGGGAGCATTGGCCTTATCTTGGCTGTGCCAGTGACAACGCTCCTAGCTAGCTGGTTAGTTAATAAGGGGAAGGTTGAGCTTTCAAGTTAAGGGTTTCCCCTTTGTACGGTTATAAGGTCCGTTTGCTCGATAATGCTTTGTCACCGTCTACAGGAACAACTCCAGCGAAGGGCCTAACATTCCTGAAAAAATATTTCACAAGACACCGAATCGCACAAGAAAACGAAGCCTTTGTAACCTCGTACAAAACTAACCAAACAGTCCCCCCAGAATAAGAAATTGTGGTTTAAGGACTTATTAATAACGGCTTCCACCTCTTCCGCCACCTCTTCCACCCTGCTGTCCTCGCCTGTCATCGCCCCTGTTATACGAACCACCACCGCCTCCACCTCCACGGAAATCATCTCTCCTTGGAGCCTGCGGACGAGCTTCACCAACAGTGATTGTGCGATTATCTAAGGTTTGTGAGTTGAGCTTGGTGATTGCTTCCAGTGCTTCTTCATCGGAAGACATTTCTACAAAGCCAAAGCCTTTTGATTTTCCTGAATACTTATCGGTAATAATAACTGCCGAAGTAACAGTCCCAACTTGCGCGAAGAACTCACGGAGTTGGTCCTCTGTTGTATCCCAGGATAATCCTCCTATAAATAATTTTTTTGCCATATAATTTCACCCCCTTCGGAGATTCTCACTCGTTCTTACTACAAACGGAAACTGTGTTTACACAAAAAACTATTTCGGAGGAAAAGTTTAATAAACAGTGTTGTAAGTAAAAAGAAGAGCTAAAAGTAAATCTACACCCGGATTATATAATAATCAAGCTTCAAAAACAAGTACACTAAGAATTGTTCCTTGAGAGGCTGTTATATCTCGGGATTCAATACTAATTATTCTCGTGATAAAATGTATCAACAATGATCAAGATTCTAAGAGGGAAATTGGATGATCAAGATTTGGCTGGGTTGCAAGAGGAGTACGAAGGTTATATTAAAGTTGTTGTTGATTTAAAAAGAGAGATACTGGCCGCTGGTGGAGAATATCATGTGGATTGTGAGCAGGTGTTAATTAGAGATGGCAGCAAACAGAGTGACCTTTGGGGTGGGGGTTACACCGTGACGACTGGGGAAGTTGATTATATGGCTTTGTCTAATTACCGTCCCGTCGAGGGACGCGTGACCTACGAAATTGCTGATGAGGAAGTACGTTGTTTGTTTAAAGAAATTGTCGGGAAGATCTTCTCAGAATAGTTATTTTTATGAAAGAGAAACAAATTATTGACCATGTTAAAAATGATTTAAGGAGAGTGGCTAAATGGGCTGGGGAGATAGACAAGCCGTTCCCCAAAGAGAAAATAGATATCTTCCTGCGTCATGCAATGAAAGATTTTCGTTCTCTTCCTCCTAAAAATACCAAGAGATTAGAAGGTAGTTTTATGGAAGTAATTCAACAGGAACGAGTTGGACAAGATTCGTTGCAAAGGCTTCGTTGGGCAGAGAAGGTACTGACTCTTAGCTGCCGTTTATAAGACCCGTAAGAATTTAAAGAAGAGTTCTTAGACAATTTTATTACATATGCTAGAATGCAGATATGTTAAAAAAATTAATTCGTAGCTCCCCCTGGGGAAAGCTGGTATTAATTGTCTTAGTCGGCGCTATCGTAGTTGTAGTCGTCGTAATTCTATTGAATAGTCGTGCTGACCAAGGGGAACTGGTGGACGTCAATATTTACCCTGAAGAAAGCAGTGTCTCCGAATCTGTGAAACTATATTCTTGTTCGTCCACAGCTTCCAGCTCGTTGGAGACAGTGTCCGATTTTATTATCGATCTCTACCCAATTAAAAACGTTGAACAAGGATCGACCACGGTTCCGGTGCGGCAAGATGTTCCGCCGACAATTTCCTTGACCGAATTTAAAGTAAGTTCCTGGCCTTCAGACGACGTGTATTATGAGGTGTTTAAGGACGGAAAGCTGTATACTAGTTTTTGGGGGGTTGCCGTAAGTATAGAGGTTTGTGATGAAAATAATATGACTAATATCCCCCTGGATGACCCTTCTGACGTATCCTTGATAAGTGAAGAACTCCCTGCTGCCGCAGCTGGGAGTTATATCCACGGCGGACATATTCCTGCCACTCCTGGTACCTATCGTGTAGATGGTTACTTCTTCTATGACGGTAAGTGGCACCTCACCAACAGATTAGAGGATGTAGTGTTTACTGAATAGGTAAATCCGATAGCCACGTGTGAGATAGTCGGGTATTATCTCATCTTTGCCTCGGTTGGTATTTGATACTGCGTGATACGCGGTACTCATATTCTGTAATTTCTGAACCAACACCTTTTGATATTTATTCCAGTGCATAATGTTGACCGGATAGTTAAAGTATGGTATAAGTTCTCCCTAGCACGCATTCTGATAGGAGTTTTCACGGGAAGAGAGCTTATATTTTTGAACCCCACTGTACTTGCCTCCTGCAAGCTTTCTAGGATTACCCACAGTAAAACTAATGTCCAGTATGTCCAAGAGAAATGAGACACCCACAACATGTGGTTATTGTTTTGCCAACATATAACGAGCGAGAAAATATCAGCCGTCTACTAGATGCTATTCACCATCAGGGAGATGGACTTGACCAAGAGAAACTCTCTGTTTTAGTAGTTGATGACCGGTCGCCTGATGGAACGGGAGACGTGGTTAGGCAGTATGCCAAGCGGCATTCAGAAACCTACCTTCTAGAAGGGGATAAACAGGGCTTGGGTGTAGCCTATAAGCGAGGGTTTACTTATGCCATCGAAGAATTAGGGGCCGATATAGTTTTCCAGATGGATGCCGACTTTTCCCACGATCCCAAGGTTATACCTCTTTTAATAGAGAAAGTTCAAGGTGGAAATGATTTTGCTATCGGCTCTCGATACATTCCGGGCGGTTCCATTCCGCAAGAATGGCCATTAATACGCAAAGCCAATAGCAGGTGCGGTAACCTGTTCGCTCGCTATCTAGCAGGCTTAGGTAGTGTTCGTGACTGCACTGGCGGTTTTCGGGCAATTAGAGCTGATTTATTGCAAGAAATCAATTTTGATCAACTGGCAGTAAAGGGATATGCTTTCCAAATCAGCTTGTTACATCAAGCATTAAAATATGGAGCTAAGGTAGCAGAAATCCCTATCCACTTTGCCGATCGAACCTACGGGAACTCAAAACTGAGTCTACTCGACGTGTCGGAATTTGTTAAAAGCTGTTTTCTCATCCGGGCTTCATCTTTAAAATCACTTGTTCATCGCCTTTTCCCCCCGTTTATATTTGTAATTTTCTGCGGCACATTGATAACCTTACTGGCAATACTGGCCGTGCGTTATACGGCAACATTTATGATCTGGTTCACAATTATCTTTTCGTTACTGATGACCGCGCAGGGCGCCTTCACTCTCTTTTGGATGCTCTATGCCTGGAATAATCCTCAAGAAATTGAGGGCAACAAATCTCCTAAAAGATTTCGCAAACCATATTATTCACTTACGTCTCTGATTCCAGCTCGGCATGAAGAACAAGTGATTGCCGATACAATTAGAGCTGTATCCAACATTAACTATCCCGAGGATATGAAAGAAGCATTAGTTATCTGTTGCTCGGACGATCTCGGGACTATAGAAGTCGCAGAAAAGGCAATCACTCAGATTGGCAAAAAGAATATTAAACTAGTAGTTTTTGACGATTTTCCTATTAACAAACCGCACCAATTGAATAAGGGACTTAAAGAAGCTACTAAAGACGTGGTTACTATATTTGATGCTGAGGATGAGCCGCATCCTGATATTTATCATGTGATAAACACGGTTATGTTAAGGGACAAGGCTGATGTGGTGCAATCGGGTGTCCAGCTGATGAACTTTCGTTCTTCGTGGTTTTCAACTCTTAATGTTCTCGAATACTTTTTTTGGTTTAAATCTGCCCTCCACCTTTTTGAACGATTTGGGTTAACCCCACTAGGAGGAAATACAGTCTTTTTCAAACGGAAGTGGCTTGAGAAAATTGGGGGGTGGGATAATACTTGTCTTACCGAAGACGCCGATATTGGTATTCGGTTAAGTCTAGCGGGAGCAAAAACCCGTGTTGTTTACGACGAACAGTATGTCACCCAAGAAGAAACACCGCCAAGCCTGGCTAGCTTTATTCGCCAGCGGACACGGTGGAATCAGGGGTTTATGCAGATCCTCTTAAAAAGAGACTGGCTCAAGCTTCCTAAGTTATCTCAGAAGCTATTGGCCGCATACATTCTCATCTGGCCGGAGGTGCAGGCGCTGACCTTTCTTTACATACCTTTTGCCCTGCTGGTTATGTTTAAGTTTAAACTGCCTGTCGCTGTGGCTATGGTTTCTAACCTCCCTTTGTTTTTGCTCCTAATGCAGATAATTACCTGTGTTATTGCCCTTTATGAATTTACTAGAGATTATAACCTTCATTTTCCGATCGTAATGCCGTTGAAAATTTTACTTACGATCTATCCCTTTCAGATGATTTTAGGGTTCAGCGCCTTTAGAGCTGTTTATCGTAGTTTGATAAACAATCTCTCTTGGGAGAAAACGCCGCATACGAATGCACATCGTGAAATATCGCTTTCGGCGCCCAGCCCAAATGCCGTACCCGTACTGGCGCCGGCCCTTGCGGAAGCGGAAGCAGTAGGAAGTAAAAGGTTTTAGTATTATGCAAAAAATCAAAAACTTTATCATCAAGAACAAAGTTGAATTGCTCGTAGTTGTGATTCTCCTGATTATCTCCGGAATTGCGCACGGCTGTAACATGTTCCATTTTCCCTACTATGAAAATGACGAGGGAACTTATATGGCCCGGGCATGGTCGTTAATGACCCAAGGAGAGTTTGCCCCCTACACTTTTTGGTATGACCACATTCCCGGGGCATCTTTCTTTATTGCTTTGTGGGTCATACTAACTAGAGGCTTCTTTACCTTCGGCGCCTCGGTTAATTCTGGACGGGTACTAATGCTCCTTTTACATCTAGGCAGCAGCTACTTCCTATTCGGTATTGCTAAAAAATTGAGCAAGGGAATGACAGCAGGTATTATTGCCGTATTAATCTTTTCTCTTTCTCCCTTAGGCTTGTATTTCCAGCGCCGCGTGCTTTTGGACAACATTATGGTTTTTTGGATGCTGCTTTCATGGTGGCTGCTACTCAGAGATACTCTAACCCTTAAACATGTTTACCTAAGCGCTTTTACTTTTGGATTTGCCGTTTTGTGTAAAGAACCGGCCTTGTTCTTTATACCTGCCTATCTTTATCTTATCTATACACGGACTTCTTCCAGCCACCGAAGATTTTCGTTAATGCACTGGCTGGCGATCTCCGGGTCTATTATCTCGCTGTATATAATCTACGCCTTGGTAAAGAATGAGTTTTTCCCAACGGGGTTTCTGGGAGATACCCGAGAGCATGTAAGTCTGCTGGAAACGCTGAAATATCAGGCGACTAGGGGCAGTGGATTAGCATTCTGGCATCCCGACAGCGAGTTTAATACCACACTCAAAACGTGGTTGGCAAAAGATAGTTTTACGGTCATGCTAGGCATGGGTATGGCTATTCTGAGCGCCTTAGCCTCGATTAAAGTGAAGTACTTGCGCCCACCTCTCTTTATGCTCATCACCTACCTTTTGTTTATAATGCGCGGCAAATTACTTCTGGACTTTTATGTAATCTCCCTAATGGCTTATTTGAGTTTAATAAGCGGTTTAATGCTGGCTCTTTTAATTAAGCGCGTTAGTTTTAATCGACGCTTTCTTTATGCGGCTTTCTTTGTGGTTGTTGCCGCCAGCATTAGCTATAACCTATTTTCTAATCAAGTATTAGGCCAATATACTAATGATGAATCCACTCCCCAGGCACAAGCAATTGAGTGGATTAAGGAAAATTTGCATCCTAATTCGCTTATCGTCATTGATATGTCTCTCTATATTGACTTACACAGCGCGCGCTATCCCGGGGACCGCGTATATCCCAATGCGGAATGGGCCTGGAAGGTTGAAAAGGACCCCGAAGTTTTTGCCGAAAAGCTTGACAATAACTGGAAAAACGTGGATTATGTAGCTCTTTCCCATGAAATGCTGCGCCAGATGCAATTTTTTGAATACGATATTATGAGGGATGTAATGCAGCACACTCACCTTGTTGCTGATTGGTCAGATCAAAGTACTGCATATGTTGATGTAGAGAAAAGCGTTAGTACCAATGGTGATTGGATGAAAATGTATAAAGTTAAGACAAAAGAAGAGATTATGCTGGACGAATTGTGGAACTTCTATAAATCCCACTTTATTATCTCTTACGGTCAGGTGGTTGATCCAAGTAACGGCAATACCACTTCCGAGGGCCAGTCTTATGCTTTATTGAGGGCCGTTTGGAAGAACGATAGATCTACTTTCGACGGCGTTTGGGCCTGGACGAAAGATCATCTCAAACATCGTCGCGAAGACAAACTCTTTTCTTGGCTTTGGAAAAAAGAAGGCGAGGAGTATGTGTTAGGAGATCCATCTTCGGCGGCGGATGCGGATTTGGATATTGCGCTGGCCTTGCTATTTGCATATCGGCAATGGGGAGAAGATGCGTATCTGTCAGCCGCCAAAGAGATAATTAACGATATCTGGCGGCAGGAAGTTGTCCAAATTAAAGATCGCTACTACTTAACTCTTGGCGCCGGACCCTATCACTCCGGAGGATATCTTGTGAATCCATCTTATTTTTCTCCGGCGCATTACCGCATTTTTCAAGAGATTGATCCCGCTCATCCCTGGAACCAACTGCTCCAGGATAGCTATTTGTTTCTTGACCAGCTATCTACAGCAAATATTGCCAGGTATGACAATAACATCCTGCCCCCAAACTGGGTCTTTGTTGAAGAAGAAACTGGCAATCTAATTTCTGCAGAAGAACACATTACCCATGACCCCACTGTTTATGGCTTTGACGCCATGAGAATCCCCTGGAGAGTGGCCCTTGATTATCAGTGGCACCAAAGCCAAGAAGCCTTCAATTACCTAACAAAACTAGACTTCTTTTTAAAAGAATGGCAGACAAAACACACCGTGTTCGCTGTCTATAATCTGGATGGGACTAAAGGCGAGCAGTATGAGTCATTATCTCAATATGGCAATTTGCTAGCTTTATTTTCGGTTTTGGATAAATCTGCCGCGGACGCTGTTTACCAGCAGAAAATTCTACCGGCATTTAGCTCCAGTGATCATGAAGCATATTGGGGTAACAAGGATAATTATTACGACCAGAATTGGGTCTGGTTCGGCGTCGCGTATTATTTTGAAGAAGCGAATAATTTGTGGAGTTTAGAGTAGAAACAGTATGACAAAAGACACAAAAACTCACATTGGAATAATCGGGGCTGGGTATACCGGTCTAGTTGCGGCCTACCGTCTGGCACAAAGCGGATGCCAAGTAACCTTATTAGAAAAAACTAATGAGCTGGGCGGTTTAGCCGCTGACTTTAAATTGCATGGCGCTCACTTAGAAAAGTTTTATCACTTTACCTACAAAACGGATAATTATCTTATTGACCTCATTAAGGAACTGGGACTTGAAGAGACTTTGCATTGGCACCGCAGCTCTATAGCCATTTATTACAAGGGGCAGCATTACCCGTTTATGACGCCTCTCGATCTTCTAAAATTTAAACCTCTATCCATTTTTGATCGTATCAGGACAGGATTAATCGCTTTTTATCTACAGCGACTGACTAACTGGAAAAAGATTGCTTCTTACACCGCTTACGACTGGATGACTAAATTTGCCGGCAAAAACGTACGCGACATTATTTGGACACCCCTGCTTAAAGGTAAATTCGACAAGTATTATAAAGATATTTCCATGGTCTGGTTGTGGAAGCGAATCAAGGTAAGAATTGATTCCAAAGAAAAAGGTGAACCTACTGAAAGATTGGGCCAGTTAGAAGGCGGTTTTTATAGTATTACCAATGGGCTGGTCGAAAAATTACATGAGTATCGAGTGAAAATTGTCACCAACGCACCGGTAGAAAAAGTTATCAAGAACTCGGCTACCGGGGAAATTACCGTTGTTACTCCAAAAAGCGAATTCCAGTTTGATAAAGTTATTATCACGACACCTTCACCAGTAGCCGCCGAGATGCTCGCCGATAACCAAGAAATGACAACAGAGTATTTGAGGAAACTAAACTACGTAAATTACCTGGGTGCCGCAGTTTTTATCTTTTCCTCCCGGCAAAAACTTGGCGATTATTATTGGTATAACATTAATGACCCTCAGGCTTCATTTCTCGTCTTTATTAACTTGACTAAACTGGTGAGTACGGAAAAATTCCAGGGTAATTATGTATACTATATTGGTGCTTATGTCCCGCATGACCACGAGTATTTTCGATTGGCAGAGACAGAAATTATCAATCGGTGGGTAAGTTACCTTAAAAAGATGTTCCCCGATTTTAGGGATGACCAGCTATTAGAGAAACACCTTTTTAGAATGCGTTATGCCCAGCACAACATGGATGTGGGATACGAACAGCATATTCCGTCTTACACTGCGCCGGCAAAAGGTGTTTATTTGGCCAACTTTTCCCAGATCTTTCCTGATGACCGGGGATTAAACTATGCGGTACGCGAGGGAGACAATATTGCAAAGTTGGTCTTAGGAGATATTAGGAATGAGATATAGCTGTGCCATTTTTATATATGGTATAATTCGCCGATGTTAAAAATTAAACCACCAGATTATAAATTTTGCCCCTTCTGCGGCGAGAAATTGCAGGCTAGGGTAGAAGAGGAACAGCAAAGAAAGTTCTGTCCCTCGTGTCACTGGATGTATTATCCCCACGTTCCCTCTGCCGTTGCAGCTGTGATAGTCAGGAATGGCGAAGTATTAATGGTAAAAAGAGGCCGAGAACCATATAGGGACACATGGATGTTTCCTGCGGGGTTTATTGATTTTGGTGAACATCCCCTAGACGCTTTGAGTAGAGAGGTAAAAGAAGAAACAGGCCTCAAAGTGGACGAAGCCACTCTAGTAGAGATAAGCCAAACAGAGGATGATCCTAGGGAACCTGGTCATTTCTGTTTTTTCTATAGGGTGACTACTTCAGGAGGCGAGATAAAGACGGATGAACAAGAGAATAAAGCGATAGCCTGGTTCAATCTGGAAAATCCACCAGAAATCGGTTGGAAATCGCACAAGCATATTATGAAGCAACTACAGGCAGGTGTTGATTAGTATCTATTTATGCTCTACATAATGATTTTTGCCAGTGTAATAATTGGTGTTGTTGGCCAGCTCTTAATGAAACAGGGTGTTTCCCAGTTGGGCGAGGTTGCGGGAGGAGCAATTCCTTTCTTACTCAAAGCAGTTTTCTCTCCCTGGGTTATTGCCGGTTTGTTCGGTTATGGTGTAGGCACATTACTTTGGCTTTTGATTTTATCCAAAGCGGATGTTTCTTATGCGTACCCAATGCTTTCTTTGGGCTACATTTTTCTGTTAATCTTCGCCAGCATTTTTCTAGGAGAGCAGATTACCCTGGTTAGGGTAGCTGGGGTTTTGCTAATTGTTGTCGGAGTAATCTTAATTACCCGCAGTTAGATTTGGCGTGAAGGGACGGTTTCTTAGCTTCTTAGCTTAAAAGCATTGATGAGGACTTAGTCCTTACAGCATTATTCTCTTTAGTGACTATTTCGGCTAACACATTTTTCACTATAGCCCCGAACTAACATCCTATTGCCATAACCTCCGTCGGCTGGTATTCGTAGCCCTTTGCTCCAGTTATGGTATCCAGTTATGTAAAAGATTCTCCCCTATATTCTCGACCGCTGCGCACATGGTGTTGTCCTACCGGACATAATATTGTATAATACGCTAATGTTTCTCGCCGGAACCTCGATTAAATCGCATATGCAACGTGTAAAGGGGTTTGGGGAACTCATCTGTAATTTTTTTGTGCCCCGGAAAAACCCTTTGCCCAAGGCTGATTTCTCAAATGTGCGTCCTTCTAAAGATACCGTTTGGGCAATAATTCCCACATATAAAACGCCGAAAACTACACAAACTCTTGTAGAACAGATCCATACCTACAATCCTGATATTAACGTCTTATTGGTGGATGACCATACCCCGTCAGAAAACTCACAAAATATTAATAAACTAAGGAAAAAGGCACGCCTTAAGCCTTGGTTAGAAGTAATTCGAACTCCAGTTAATAGCTTTAGGGCCGGCGCTTCAAATTTTGGCCTTGACTATCTCTCAAAACTAAAGCGTCAGCCAGATTACGTTATCTGCATGGACGACGATGCAGTAATAGAAAAAGATACAGCAAATATCTTGCTAAACACTTTAGCTTCCCGGCCATTAACCGCAGCTGTCTGCGGAAACGTTTGTGTTGCCAATAAAAACAAAAATTTACTAACTCGTTTACAAGGGTTGGAATATCATAACTTTAATGTGAGTCGTCTCATGGATGAAGGTTTTATCTACGGACCATTAGTAGTGCATGGATTGATGGCCGCATTTTCTTATAAAGTTATCCAAGAAGTTGGGGCTTTTACACCCCAGCATTTAATCGAAGATTACGATTTAACTGCCAAACTAAAACACCAAGGATATCATGTTGGTTATGCCTCGTCTTCTATTGTTTGGACTCATGTTCCCGAGACTTTCGGCGAATTATGGCGACAACGCGTTCGATGGCACTATGGAGGACTTTTTGTTTTGCGAAATTATCTAAAATTTCCTTTAGCAATTCTTCCAGATATAATCGGTCATCTATTTTATATTGCGATATTTTCATTGGTGATTGTTTCATTTGCCATCGGGAAAAACTATACTATTCCGTTTGTTTTATTAATAACTTTAGCTATAACATCACTAATAAACGTTGTCATATCGTACATTTTTAACTTATACACCTTGAATTATTACAAGGAAAAAGATACTATAGACACAATAATTCGTTCATTAATAATTTTCGAATTGGGCTATAGCACACTGCTAAGCCTTGTACTTCTAGGTTCATACTTTTATTATGGCTATACACAAGCCGTAAAGCCAGCCTTGCAAAAATTGCCACTCAGTGGTACAATTGTGCGAGTCTTTGACAGAATTTTTAAATCTATGGGACTTACTGCCTTCTGGGGAACGCGTTAACTACATACTCTCCTTAACCCAAGTTTTAAATTTATATTTGTTATTACTACATTAATAGGGGGTGAACGAATATGCCTTCAATGCCAACCCAGGAGGGGGCAGTATTAGGAGCGGCACGTATGCTGCCTGCTACTGCTGCTGGTAGTTTAATTATTACCAATAAAACCAATTTATCAGTTGCAGTTGCGTTTATATTGTTGAATGTTCTTGCACTGCTGTTAACTATTAGTGGAATTTCACGTTATCTATTTAATTTGGGTCGATTGAGAAAATGACTAGGAATAAACTTCTGGGAAACACTCTGCTCGTACTAGTTATCGGCTTCTGCTTTATTCAGCTGGTTAGTTTGGCCAGTAATCTGTCTGATTATTTGTTATTTTGGCCCATTACAGCCGTTGATATCCACCCGGATACTGCAGGCAAGACTTTAGGAGAAGGGAGCGAACTAGCCAGTAACGAGGAAAATATCGGTGACGTAATAACTTTACCCTACGGTAAGGGATTAATCCCCGACAGAATTTCTATTCCATCCATTAATCTTACTTTACCTGTTCGCTATGTCCCACTTAACGAGCAAGGCACCTGGCAAGTTCATGAAGCCGTCGCAAACTATGCCGCGGGGACAAGCTATGTAAACAACGAACGAGGAAACGTCGGCATATTTGGTCACGACCGTCTAAATGCTCTCCATTTAGTAAAAGACCTGGTAATAGGAAACGAAATCCGGCTAAAAATAGACGCCTATGAGGCCATTTACCTAGTCGAAGAAATTTTTAACACTGTCCCAGAGAATGTTTCCGTATTTGACCAAACTGACACTCCTATAGTAACATTGGTAACATGTGATGGAGATTTTTCTAAATTACGTTACGTTGTGCGTGCTAAATTAGAAAAAATAACCAGCCGGATATGAAAAAGTTGATAATAACCCTACTCGTCTTTTGTGCCGTTGTAAGTTATTGGCTATTTGGATCCACCTGCACTACCTTCGCCCAAGAACTACCTCTTATTTACGGGAAACTAACTCTAGCCTTTGATGACGGATACGAGGCGGTATATACTACTGTAGCCCCAATCCTAGCCGCCAATAATCTTTTTGGGACGGCATTTATCACTACCGATTATTTGGGTACAGAGAAGTATATGATTTGGGATCAGGTATTGAGCCTGCAAAATGATTATGGATGGGAAATAAATCCTCATAGCGTAACCCACCCTGATCTGATCGAATTAACCGTTGCGGAAATGCAGCAGGAGATTTACGGATCGATAGAGGAATTACATAGTCATGGAATCTACCCAGTTAACACTTTTGCTTCCCCATTTGGATCATACGACAATGTTACTCTAGCAGAAATTAGCAAAGCCGTTCCTTATCACCGTAGCTTTTGGGAACTTACCAGCTTTAATGCAGTACCTTATAACTCAACAGTCTTAGTGGTTAAATCGGTAGAGGAAGGAGTTACCCCTGCCCAGGTAAATCAATGGATTAGTGAGGCGTTAAACAACAAAACCTGGTTGATCCTGGTTTTTCATGATGTTTTACCCGAACCACAAGAAAGTGATCCTTATGTTACAACTATCAATGATTTTACAGAAATTGTAGATAATATCGTGGCTTCGGGAATTAGCATTAACTCGTTTGGCCAAGCCTTTTCCTATGCCCAGAACAACTTAGTTCCAAACGGTTCTATAGATCAATCTCCGTTTAACACCGGCTGGACCACCGATCAACCGACTTCCGTTACTTATAATACTGACAACAACGGTAAATTTCCTACGGCTCAATCTTGCGTAATGTTCCAAGGTGCAGATACCAATCCAGCCCATCTTTTTAGTCCATCAATATTCTTAAATCCGCTGGGCACTTATGCTTTAAGTACATTTGTTAATACCGACTTGCTATCACAAGGGGAATTAGGGTTTTACATTGATGAATACGACACGGATGGAAACTGGATCTCCGGTCAATGGTTGGGAAAAGTCCTTCTTAACTCAGTAACCACCTTTACTTCGCTCTACACGCCCACGAGCACCGCCGTACATCAAATAAAGGTTCAAATGTATCTAACCCTTGGATCTCAGGGCTCAGTTTATGCAGATTCCTTTTCCTTATACGCACTTGGTGAAAATCCTGAACCCACGCCTACGCCCACTCCTTCTCCTACGCCCACTCCCACTCCGGGACCTACTGATGAGCTAGTACTTAATGGTACATTTACCGAGACCCAGCCAGATGGATGGGCCCTTAACTGGTTGCGTGACAATACCACAGTGGTCGTAGCACCTCATCCTGTTACAGGT
>JAHJGY010000004.1 GCA_018824115.1 Patescibacteria group bacterium | reverse complement strand
GGAAAATGGTCAGTATATTCAATATTGGTATTCTGCTTGTTATTAAGTGTATTTTATCTGTTTGTTGCGTTGGGCCAGCGGGGAGGAGATACGTTTTTTAGTAATTTATATCTGACTATTCCTATGTTGTGTGCTGGACTGGCTGGTATTTTAGCCTTTGTTACCGGTATTATTAGTATTTTTAAGTATAGGGAGCGTTCATTTACTGTATTTATTGCCACCGGCATAGGACTGTTGGTATTGCTTTTTATCTTAGCCGAAATCGCGTTCCCACATTGAAATACTGATATTTACACGCAGTGTAGAGGAATTTAACCTCCCAGGTTAATTAAATTCCTTAACAACATCCCTAAGAACGTCCCTTGATTTATCAGTATCTAGTTCTCTATAAGTCACAGTTTGTTATTACTGAAAAGTGGCGATAGCAGTCCAAAATGATAGCAAGAGAAAGGCCCAGGCTTGCATTAACGCATTCTCGGTTTTGTATTTCTTTATTAAAAATATTAAGCCGATAAAATACAGAAGTGGGATTATTGCTGACGCAAAGAACAAGGGAGAACATTTTTCTTTTATTGACAAGCCAATAATCATAAGAGAAAGAGGGTTCACGACGAAATAATATCTGGCAAGTTTCTTGTGAATCTTTGGGTATGTTGGCTCGGGAAAAAATGCTACCGAGATGGTAATAATAGTGGTGCTTAAATACATTAAAACTCCAAGGTTAAAATAGCTAAGAAGGTATCGGCCTACCAGATATGACAAAAAGAGTATTTGAAGCAAGCCGCCGCCAACAAGGCCGGAATTAATAATAGTTCGGTAGGCTTTGTTTTTGGTAGCAAAGGAGATTGTTTGGGATTTACCATCAATTCCGGCATGGAGGCCTGGGATTACCACTAATACCCAGGCAAAAACCATTGACAAAATACCCGACAGTTTAATGATCATGGGGTCAATTATATCGCATTATCGCGTTACAGCAAGGAATTTAACCTCCCAGGTTAAATTCCTTGCTGTAATGGTCTTTACGGGGAATTTTACCACCCGCGCGCATGTTTCATTGTCTCTAAAGATGATTGGTAATCTAACTGGTTTATAACGTAATCCCTGTAGGCTTTTGTTTTGTAGTCAAAAAGCTTCATGATTGGGTTCGAGTCGGAAAGGGATTCTTTCGCGTCCGTATCATACTCTGGGTAGGAAGAGTGTTGGTACTTTTCAAGTTGATTTATGTTATTAACAACGCCGCCCGTAAGCGGGTTAAGATGAATGTAGCGAGACACATTCAGTAAACTGTCATCTGTTCTAATGTGTTTAGCTCGGAATTGAGGAAGAAACAATGGGCCTTTGCGTTTACTTTTAAGGTTATGAAACCGGGTAAAGGAGTTAATAACATCACTCATATATTTGGAAATTCCCTTATCCTTTTTCTGTTTAAGTAACAGATGGAAGTGTGTGGGCATAATGCAATATGCAAGGATATCTACTATAAAATGTTTTTTGTAAGAAATGCGGCGAGCGTAAAGTTTGCGAAAGTTCTTATCTTCGATACCTCTATAGCGCGATAGGCTCAAAAATGCTTTTAAAGAACGGTAGTACCCCATTGTCTCTTTGAATACAGTGGCGTTTTGTGTGTTTATGAAGACAGGTTTGCTATCGATAGTTTTATTAAAAACGTGGTAACTCTCGCCAGTGTCGAGACTTTCTTGCCGTCCGGGCATTACATTAATTGTAGTAAAACCACGTTGCGAAATCAATGGTGAGGGTCAGACAATCCTTGTGGCTGCGGTTTTCCGGGCGAGATAAATTGCTACTGCTGCTCGTTGCTAACGTTGACAATGCTAACAATGCTAATCTTTGTTACTTGTTGTTGTCTGGGCGTTGGCTAGGTTAAGACCTAGCGGTAGAACAAGAATGGCGGAGAGTACGCCTAGCAGGCTGTAAACATATTTAACACCCCCGAAGTAGTCGATAATTGGTCCGGAGATGGCAACAGTGATCACGTAAAAGATTCCAATTAGCATACTTAGGGCCGATATCGCGGTAGCGCGGTTTTCAGAGCTAAATTCCTCATTAGTGTATTTCCCAAGAATTACCCATCGGGCAGTGGAGGCAATCATGGATCCGGCAATAAAAGGAAGTGCCAGCCATTTGGTTAGGACTATTCCGGGTAGGAAATAGATAATTAAAATGATTGGGAAGAACAGGTAAGTTTTCCGCCGGTCGAAGAGTCTGTCCACGCTGAGGATTTTAAACAAAATCAGGCTGTTAAAGATTCTAATTGCTGAAAGGACAACACCTAATTCGAATTCGGAGTAACCAAGTTCAACAAGAAAGGTTGTCATAAAAACGACCATATTTGTCCAGGTGATAAAGCCGACGAGGATATAGAACCAGGAGACACGCTTGATGTAGTTATTTTTAAATAATTCTTTAAATCCTCGTTTGGCTTTGCTAATATAGCTTCTCGCGGTGAATTTTTCCGTGTCCAATGATGGCTCGGTTAGGAAAAGGCATATAATCGCCGAGATGAATAGAGCTATGCCGTAAGCGATCATAGGCAAGCGGAAGTAGATATTGTTCATTATTCCTCCAATCAGGGTAGCAGCTGATAGTCCGCATTGGAAGATGAGACTAAGTTTGCTAGTAACTTTGGAGAAGTCTTTTTCCTGGTCTAGTTCTTTTAAATTGTCGTAGAGTATTGCTTCCTGTGCACCGGAGATTAATGCTTCACCGGCCCCAATCAGGATGCAGGAAAGGAGAAATTGCGGAAAGGCAGAAGCAAAAGCGTAAATAAAGAGTGAGACCGATTTAAAAAGATAACCTATAAACATCGAGAGACGCCGGCCAATGAGGTCGGCTAAAGCTCCCGTAGGTAATTCAAGTAGTAGTTGAGAGCCCAGGATAATGCTTTCTAGTAAAGTGAGTTGGGAGAAAGTAATGTAGCGGAGTTCAAAAGCAACCCAGACAGGGACATAGAAAATTAGAGAGCGGAAGACTTCTAAGTATGGGTAGATGCGGAGATTTCCTTTTAGTTTGTTTTGTAACAGCATAAACAAAATTTATCTTAACTGACCGCGTTGTTTTTGTCTATCTTGTGGTGTTCCCCCCGGGGCTGGTTTGCTGGAAATGATTGGGTAGCGTCCGGTCTAGGGAAAAGTGGTCAATGGTATAATGGGGCACATGGCAACTAAAAAGCTCCGCTTAGTTTTTCTGGTAGTAGTCCTGGTTACGCTAGCTGCGGTCTATTTTAATTTC
>JAHJGY010000037.1 GCA_018824115.1 Patescibacteria group bacterium | reverse complement strand
CTTTCCCCGTAGAAGCGACTTGAGAAATCTTCTTATGTGCGCGCGAAAAAAAATACTCTCCAAGCGTGTCCATTCGTTTTGCTTGTTGCACTATTGACGTAGACATAATTTTTGTGTTTATTAATAAATTATTTTACACTGTCCTACTCGGTGCTATTATAGCACTATTTGAAACCACTTGGGGTATCCTGAACAGCCAATAAACTTGCCATATTTACCATCAATAACTCTAAGGTAGCCCTCGATACAATTAGGGCATTTTCCAAGCAATCCTTTACAATTCTTCTTTTCAGTATGATAGTTATAAAGCCAGCTATATTTTTGCTTTTCATTGTATCCAGTTTTTTTTAGTTTGTTTTTATATTCACTTAGGAGCTTTTCACCAATATCGGTTTGAGGGAGCACTTCTTTAGCGACTTCATCTCTAATTTTGCTCTTTCTTTCATCATTCCATTTTCCGATTTCTTTAATAATCCAGCCAAATAAGAATAAACCTCCATAAATTAGTACTAGATAGATTATTACATCCATGTTATTTTTTGCTTGTTTTTTTAATAAACTTTTCTAAGTCCGATTTTTCAATACGGTATTGCTTGCCTGCCTTATAAGCCGTAAGTTTTCCTGCTTGTATCCAACGATACACAGTCAAATAAACAACCTTAAGCATCTCTGATACTTCTTTTATGCTGTAATAACTATCTTCTCTCCCTTCAGTCGTATTTATCATTATTTGACATCTTACCTTAAATTACAGCTTAATTCAACACTGTTATTAAGTGTTATGTTCTCATAATATATCCCCTGGGTGCGAGAAACTCAGGTATATGACCCATCCTATTAGCTTGATAATTTATTACATTTGCAATAATTGCAAATGTAATTACTACAAGCCTTCTTACACCTATCTGGCAATCTCATCACTAATTCCTTCTTTCTCCTAGTTAAGATAGAAATTTCAAATTGGTTCCCTATATTACTAACAAAGCATTTTATTAGATTTGACAAACTTGCCTTCATGACACTAATAACGCTATAATTAATCCACATCTCAGCGGCGAAATAAATCCTTAACGGGTTTTCCTTGAACCTAAAAAGGGGCAACCCTTAAGGGAAAGGGGCGTCCTTTCATTTACTTATATGGGGGAGTAAGGTTCATGTTTCGGTGATATGTGAAAATGTAGAGTCTCTAACTTGCATGTAACTGACAAGTGCCTTTTAACCTAACACAACGCCAAAAGTAAGATCGGTCCTTTCATCCCTAAACATAAACCACAAAGGACAATAGCTTATGTACACAATTAAAAAGGTAAATCGACCCTTTTATAAGGACCTGACTTTACCATTGAGTTATACACTTCTAACCAACTTCCTCCCCAAAACTTATCCTTACATATAGCATTAATATAGGTGTGTTCATCGCTAGTAACACTCTCTTTTAATTCCCAGACAATACTTAACTTTTCAATCTTACATTCTTCATAATCTGACCAAGTAGAAGCTGTCTCTTGTTGGAGTTTTCTCCAGTAATTGACATTCTTCCCTTCGATGAGCAAATTGCCAGTTGCCTGCAATAATAGAATTGCAATCATTACTGCTATAGCTATGATAAAAATTGTCCTATGCTTAGTGATGAACTTTTTCATAGTCAGTTATAATCTCATCTACACTACTCATGGGTACTCTAAATTCCACTTCTGGAAGCTGGCGGGGCGGGTGGGATGGATTCGACAATATCAGGAATGAATCCTGAGCTCGTCGAAGAATGGTGGTTGGGATTGTAGAAGGTTGGAACCGGATACTTAACTTAGCTACACTGCCTTATACTCTAAATTCATCCGCCAACTTGTTAAATTCAGCTAATTAGTTATAAAATAGAGCTATAAATTTACATGGATAATAATTTAGATTCAGTTAAAGGTAATAATAGCCCTGCCATTAAAGAGGGCTATAAGTCTTTTACCATAAATGTCCCTAAGAGACTACCAAAATGGCTTATATTTCTTCTAATAATCATAGCTATTCTTCTTATTTCAGTTGTTTCAATTAAAGGATACCCCCGTGTATTAAATGTGCTGAATAACACATTATTTAAAAATCATAATTATGAAGCGTTAGATAATGGCGAACTAAACACAAAAACTGTAAATAACTTTGAACCTACTCCAACAATACAAACTAGTACTCCTAGTCCTACTTCTATCATTGTAGTTCCGACTATAATACCTACCGATACTCCCATACCCACAATAAAGCCACCAACACAAATCCCAACAGCTCCTCAGCCCACACACACGCCAACACCAGAACCTAGAGTTGCCTCTACAACTATGAGTATCCAATATGCAAAACTAGACTCTCTTGTTATGAAGTATATTTCTGCTATGATGATTGAATCAGATGCACATGATGATATTACTGATACCTTAAGAAATTTTGAAGATTATAGTAATACTTATATTAGTGCGAGGTTAACTAGCATTGAGAATGAATTAAATAATGCAAGCTCACAACTCTCTGAATCTTCTACAACTGAAATCCCAGTTAAATCCGAGAATGTAACCATTTCAGCTTATAACAACTTAAATAATGGCCTTAGGGATTTGTACGGAGCTATTATCGTTTATAAAGACGCATTAGTTACAACTAGTGAGTGGAGGATTAATTTTGATACTGAGTACCTATTTTCTAAGCTAGACAGTGCAAATAATTCAATAATAAAAGCTATTGACGACCTTGAAGACATGAATAATATGGTATTAAATTTTTGCAGAGATTACCCTGATGAAAGCTTATGTGTAGAATTTTGTAGAGATAATCCAGAAGAAGAGGTTTGTAATTAATTACTCACGATTACTACCATATTGTAGATTTGTGTGTATTTGTCAAATTCTTAGGGAAAGGACGGTCCTTTCATTTAACCGTTCCCTCATCATAGACACAATATCCGTCAATTTGACCTGTAAAGCCCTATTATAATACCCCTAGACAACCCCAAATTACATGAAATTATTGACCCATCTCTTCCGAAAACACATAAACAGTACATCTAAAAAGCTAATCTTCTGGATTATCACACCCATAGTCACCCTTGTTTTCCTCCCTTTCATAACAGGGTTTACTCTCACCTACCTAACTTGGACTAAAATTCAAAGCAAATCAGTCAAATTAGCGACCGCTTTTACGGTAGTAATTATCACGTTGCTAATAGGTTCAAGTTGGGTTTCAGGTTTTTTCTCTCCAGCCGCAACAGACAAAACTGCAAACGAGGAATTTTACCCAAACAAGGAAGTACTCTCCGAAAGTTCGGAGCTGGTCTCCCCCACCACCACACAGGCGGACACACCAACACCTACTAATACCCCTGCACCTGCAACCCCACAAATATCTCCAACACCAATCCCAACAGAAATCAAGACTGATAACAAACAAACGTTTCGTGTAGTAAAAGTTGTGGATGGAGATACCATTGCCGTTGATATTAACGGCATAACAGAAAGCATAAGGCTAATTGGCATAGACACGCCTGAAACTGTTGACCCCCGCAAACCTGTCCAGTGCTTCGGGGTAGAAGCATCAAATAAAGCCAAATCTGTTCTCAGCGATAAAGTTGTTATATTAGAAACAGACAGCACCCAGGGCGACCGTGACAAGTACGACCGATTATTAAGATATGTTTTCCTAGAAGATGGAACACATTTTAATAAACTGATGATTATTGAAGGTTATGCCTTTGAGTACACTTATCAAACCCCTTACAAGTATCAGAGCGAGTTCCAGCAGGCTGAAAATGAAGCAAGAGAGGCTAAACGTGGTTTGTGGGCAGATAACACCTGTGCTGGTAACTTAACCCCACCAGCTCCAACACCTACCCCAGAACCAGCAGTAAATACCCCGACACCAAAACCACCAACACCCACGACTGAACCACCTGCCACTACCTGCGATTGCTCTGGAAATATCTACAATTGCCCAGACTTCCCCACCCACGCTGCTGCGCAAGCATGTTTTGAACACTGTGGAGGAGTAGATAATGACGTTCACAGGTTAGATGCAGACAAAGATGGCATTGCCTGTGAGAATCTTCCTTAGCTGGATGTATTAATCAAATACTCACTTAATCTCTGTGTATCTAAGAATCTCATGATTGCCTATGTTTGTGATTCACTAACTATCGATAGATCAACCTCTTCCCATTAATTATCGTTTCTACCCAATCTACTTTCCACGGCATGCCCATCCAAAAGCACATAAGGTTATTGATATGTTGTTTTTGAGTTTTCAGCCCGTCATGGGTAATTACTTTCGTTTTATTTCCCATCAAACTAATCGTTTCTGAGATACCTTTATTCCCGAAACAATTCACGATATGGAGAGGTGCTAGGTCACCGATCTCTAGCAACAGGGACTGGAAGGGGTGTCCCTCGCTCACTCCTAAGTGTAAGTGTTGGAACTGCATGTCTGGGATAGTGGCGAGAATTTGTTTTATTCTGTCTTGCAGCTGATCGATTGTGTTATAAACTACAAGGTCGGGTGGACGAACTGTCTCGCTCCATATAAGCTGATTTTTGATCAGATCGTATCCTCGCCACTTAACAAATAGCGTGGCATAGCGAAAGTTGTTGTTAATTACCTCTGATGCCTTTTCCTTGGAGGTGATTGTAAGATATTTCTGGTCGTCTGCTGTAAATCCCCCAATGGAAATCTCCGGTTCTTCACCACTTACCAATTTAACCAGATCATGATGTTTCCAGTCTTTATCATGGGGGTTAACAAATATAATTTCGATGTTAGGGGCTATATTCAGAAAGTCGCCAAGATTAAAAATTACCTTTGCTGTTTCAGCCAGTTTCAGGTTCAAATTAGCAACGATCATGTTTTTTGACACTTGGATAAAAGCATCTACTCCTTGTGGAGTGTCGCCAATCTGTTCTGGAGAAAAGTGCTGAGGATTGTTAGTAAATCCTATCGTATAGTTCAAAAATTCTGCAACCTCAGCTTTGGTGGCAGGTTCATGATACTTTACTCCACATTCCTTGGCTAAGGTTGGATTATCCTTAGTAACCAGCCACGATTTAATTCTTAATGTTTCGCAGATTTTAAGTAGTCTAGCATTAGGGTCATTGTCTTCATCTGACAAATAAGTCGCCAACTTTGATGTGTCTGACAGTAAATCTTGTTCATGCAGAGCTTTCCTTATTCCTGTTTCCATTGCCAACCAGCTTACCTTTGCTGTAAAAAACTCCCTATAACTCTTTGATAATTCGAACCCAAAAAGAAGTGGGGCAAGGTATTGCTTATATGCTGGAGGAAGATTTTGTTGTGCCCATGTCAGGGCGTTTTGCTTTGAAGTTAATGCTCTCAATCGAGAGATCTCCATAAAAGTAGCAAATCCTTCTTGAACTTTGTCCTGGGATTGAAACAAAAACTTTAGTATCAAATCAACTTCGTCTGATTGTATTTTGATGAAACTGTCTTGCATTTTGAAAATAACATTCGTGGCCTGCCCAAAGTCTGACTGCACTGCCATTACGGCATGGACTACTTCATGGACATAAGTAATGTCCGCTAGGATAGGGTCTAGGAAAAGCTCCTTATAATCCAAACCAACCCATCTCTCGGCTAGGTCGTATTGTCCTAAGTTAAGATCAAACCAGTGCATACGATATAATTATACCGTGCTCGAGTATTAGACATCCATAATAAAAATATGATAAATAGCTGTTATCTTTGCGGTTCAACAAAAGATCTCACCAGAGATCACATTCCTCCAAAAAATCTTTTTCCTTCCCCCAAACCAACCAATTTGGCAACCACATTATGTTGCAAAAAGTGCAACGAAGAATATACCCTTATTGACGAGTCTTTCAGGGTTTTTGCGTCGTCAACTCTTAACAGATCTAAGGCTGGTCAGTGGGTTTGGGACAGCAAGGTAATGGGTTCTTCCTTCAAGCGAAGTCCTAAGCTGAAGACGGCAACTAGAAACAGTCTTGTGCCAATCAAAGCCCTTATCAATGGTCAAATAACACCAGCGACTGGTATGACTTATCCCATCAGCAAGGCTAAAAAATATCTTATCAGGCTCGTTAAGGGTTTTACTCACTACTTCAACCCAGATATTGACTACTCCAAAGCCACGTTTAGGGTGATGAATATCATTCCTAATCAGCAAATTGTTGACATGCTATATCAGAAATTCTTTTATGTTGAAAGAGGAGATGGAATTTTTAGAATGTGGCGAATGTTCGTGAAGGGGCAAGAACCTATGAGCGTTTGGGTATTTGTTTTCTATGATGACCTGATGTTTATGGTAGAAGTGGAATAAATAACACAAGCTTAGTTTCCTTAATTTATACAACGGATTCCCAACTGACCTAGAAACAACCCCTTAATATCATTAAGGCACAAATAATTTTGTGCAATTATTACAGTGATGTTAATTGTAACACTTTTATCTCCTCCCACCGCTCTCTCATCATCCCCATATAATCGAAATCATAAATGCCATAGTTGCTGTACAATCTGGATATAGATGGACTTTTGCAATAATTGCATAAGTCTTAATTGCATAAATCACCATATAAAAATACTTGTCTTCACCGAAGGAACAGTTTTAATGCACTCTTCTCTTAAAGATTTAACAAGGGGAGAAAGGGTAATAATGTCTAAAGAACGACCAAGACCATTACCTGATGATTTTTCAAAGAAGAAATACCTAACGGTAACGCCGTTGAGAAATTAAACTCTTGGAAAAATCAAAATACCGAGATTTATTACTTAACTTCAAGAACTACACCAGAACAAATAGATGATATTCAGGATACTCTTAGGAAATATAGCTTTCCAGATAACCAAAACTTACTTTATCGTAAAAAGGGTGAGGGCTATAAAGATGTGGCCGAAAGACTCATGCCTGATATTCTAGTTGAGGATGACTGTGAAAGTATCGGTGGAGAACAAGAAATGACTTATACCCATATCAGACCAAGCCTCAAGGAGAAAATAAAATCTGCTGTTGTTAAAGAATTTAATGGTATTGACCACTTGCCTGACAGCATTCAAGAACTGCAAACCCTTCAATAAAACCACCGGCTCTAGTAAAATAGGGATATATGAAGCTTAAAATAAATCTTCTTGAAGCAAAATCTATTCTCATTAAATCAGGATTGCCTGGTTCTGATTGGGTGATTAATCCTTATAATGGCTGTTTGTTTGGCTGTATGTATTGTTATGCGGCTCAAATCGCCAGATGGAAACATCCAGATGAAGAATGGGGAACTTTCTTGGATGTTAAAATCAATGCTTCAGAGCTTCTTAAAAAAGAGTTAGAAAAATTAGAGAAGAAGTTTGGCAAAAAAGACTTTGGCTTTATCTTTTTCAGCTCAGTGACAGACCCCTATGTCGGAATGGAAGCAAAATATAAAATCACCCGTAGTTGTTTGGAGGTTTTAGCTAATTTTGGCTATCAAGGTGGTGTTGGTGTCCAAACAAAATCTCCTTTGGTCACAAGAGATATTGATGTCTTTAAAAGATTAAAGAATGTTGCAGTTGGCTTTACTGTTACTACTCTAGACGATAAAGTTTCCAGATTTTTAGAAGTAAAAGCCCCACCAGTCAGTTTAAGACTAAGGGCCTTAAAGGGGCTTCGTGATGCGGGAATATCCACTTACGTCTTCATTGGACCAATCTTACCTTATTTTTCAAGCAAAGAAGATAGTATTAACCAACTTTTAGATAAACTTCAAGAAGTTGGTGTAAAGGAAGTTTGGTTTGAACATATCAATTTAAGTCCCAAGATTAAAACTCGGCTTTTCAGTTTCCTAAAAAAAGAAGCACCAGAGTTAATTCCTGAGTTTGAGAAGGCCGATACCGAAGAATATAGACAAGCATTGGAAAGAGTTATCAAACGTGCCGTAGAGGGAAGGAAATTAAAAATGGGTTTAGGCAAGGTTATTTACCACAGGAAATTACCTAAGAAGAAGTAGCAATTGCTATTTGAGGTTGTAATTTCTTTATCTCCGCCCACCTTTCTCTCATCATCCCCATATCGTTAAAATCATAAATGCCATACTTGCTGTATAATCCGGATATAAACGGACTTTTGTAATTATTGCGAAAATCCTAACTGAATAAACTGCCATATGAAAATACAAAAGAAAGTTTGGCCAGAATATTTTGAGAAAATTATTAGCGGTGACAAAACCTTTGAGGTAAGACTTGCTGACTGGGAATGTAAGGAGGGTGATATTTTAGTTTTAGAAGAATGGGATCCAAAGACTAAAGATTACACCAGAAGAAAGATAGAAAAGAAAGTAGCCTGCATTGCTAAAACGAAAGATTGTCAGTTTTGGTCTAAAGAGGATATTGAAAAACACGGCTTCCAAATTATAGGAATTAAGTAAGTACCCACGGGCAAATCGACGTAACCACCCACCACACGAACGCTATGAAAAATACAATTCACCAGCTTTACATTGAGCTTCTAAGAAAACATGGCGACCCGGTAAAGCTATGGCCCCAATGGTGTGCAAAGGAGAAAGATAATGAGCTAAGAGAGATTATCGCTATTGGGGCAATCTTAACGCAAAAAACTAGTTGGCGTAATGCTGATTTAGCCTTAAGAAACTTGAAGAAAGAAAAGTTGCTTTCTTTAGAGAAAATCGCAGGTTTAGGTAAGCCCGACATATTAACAGGGCTAATTAGACCGGCTGGCTTCTATCAAACAAAGCCACAACGGGTTTTTGATTTTGCCAGTTTCATCGTAAAAGAATGTAAAACCATAGATAATTTGATAGAGAAAGAAGTGGGTACTACCAGAGAAAAACTGCTGTCTCTTAAAGGTATTGGGCCAGAAACAGCTGATGTTATCTTACTTTATGCCCTAGATATACCAAGTTTCGTGATTGATGAGTATACAAAACGATTGGTCGCTAAAAGAAATCTGACAGAAACATTTACTTATGATTATCTTAAACAACTTTTTGAGGACAATTTACCGAAAGATGTTGAGATATATCAGAACTATCACGCCTTGATTATTATTGAACAAAGAGGCAGAAAAACCTCCAGAATGGAAGTTATCTAGCAACTACAATTTAGTCAAATGAATGAAGGCGTAGAACAGAACTCAGCCTAGGGTTAGATATGGCTGAAGTTTCTTTATCTCCGCACACCTCTCCCCCATCATCCTCATATCGTTAAAATTCTGAGGCATTGCCAGGATAGAATCTGTGTTTATAATATCCGACGGGCTGGGGTGTCATGACCCACGGATTGCTTCTATATCAACCTTAACAAACACTGGGTGTTTGTCAAGAATAATGCGAAGTCACACGCATACAGTACGCGAGGCCCTATCAAATTTGGTACAATAAACTCATGAAAGTGAAAGTCGTAACACCCAAAGCTCCCTCTCCAGGAACTGGCCCTTTCTCGCAAGCAGTCATTGATGGCAATCTAATTTTTACTTCAGGACAAATTTATCTCACTCCCGAAGGCAAATTACTTAAAGGCACATTTGAAGAGCAGGTTCATCAAATAATGAAAAACCTTCAGGCAGTTCTTGAAGAAGCAGGATCTTCTTTTGCTGATGTGGCCAAAACAACTATTTACGTCACGGACATGTCTATTTATGGAAAAATAAATGAAATATATGGAAGTTACTTCTCATCTCCTTATCCTGCAAGAGAAGTAGTTTGTGTAAAAGAGCTTCCACTTGGCGCGAAGGTTGAAATAAGCATGGTTGCTATTAAAAAGCAAGAAGACTAAATTATGACAAAAAACGACTTTAGTGCTTGGGCAGAAAAATTTCTAAAGGCATGGGCTAACTTAACCCCCAAAGCAGCCTTGTCTACGTTAAGTAAAGATGTTAAATATTATGAATCTCCTTTCACCGCTCCCTGCAAATCTTGGGAAGATGTCGAAAAGTTATGGAGGGTTGTCCCCCTCAACCAAAAAGACATTACCTACAAGCACGATGTTTTGATGATCGAAGAGGGCCTAGGTTTGATTCATTGGAATGTGACCAGAACTACAGTACCCGCAGACAAATATCAGGAGTTTGATGGTGTTTTCTTGGTTAGGTTAAATGAAAAAGGTCTCTGCACCATGTTTAAACAGTGGAGAATGATTAACGAAAGTTAACAAAATCTAAAAGAGCAATTATTGTGGTATAACAAGTTTATGGCACCACCAGAATCACATGAAGATTTTATACAGAGAAGGGTCGAAGGGCGTGAGGCGTCACAGCACCGAAGGAGATTCGATAGAGAAAACCTAATTGTTCGTATTACTGTCGCTTTTGTTTTTATCCTTACTGTCCTATATGCACTTGACTTTCTGGGATTGGTTGATTTACCCCTTCCTTTTCTAAAACAACCTCAAAAGAAAACTCAGGAACAAACTCCAGGACAGGAATGGCTTCTTGACCTTCCAACTAGTCAAGAACAAATCGAGGCGGAGATAACTCCTTTGGGTTTTACAATTGAGGAGGCCGATCCAGTCGAGGGAAGAAAGAACTTTATTGGCACTAAGGGGACATCCTATGTGCAGTTTTTTAAGCGCGATGGTAAGGTCGAACTGTCCCTGATAAACGTCCAGGTCACTGATGATAATAGCGCCAATGATGAAAAGAAAGTAGCGGTAAAAACATTTGCCCGGACAATGGATAGCGATTCCGAAAATTGGGCTATTGAAGGTTTTGAGTATGTAATCAAAAATCGGGAAGAAAACTATTTTTCCCAAGAGACGTTTAATGGGCAGCTGGCTGTGATTAGATACGAGAACACGCAATACTACGATACCTTTTTGTTAGCCTACATGTTGGGGGGCAATGTTTATGATGACGAGCCGTTTGAGATTAGGGGCGAGATTCTAGTTTCGTTTTAGTGTAGTAAATATAGGCAGTTAGATTTGAGTATGCTGACATTCGTTATACTTTGACCAAGAATGATCCTTAGATTTCCGCCCATCTCCCCCGCATCATTCCCTAGTAGCTATAATCCTGAGTAACTTCAACTGATATATAATCTAGCCATGGATAAAGAGGATTTTATTAACAATTGGCTTAAAGACCATAAGTACTGTGTTATTGCAACTTCGCATAAAGGTAAACCCTAGGCCGCCGACCAGGCAGCCGCCCACATCAGGCAGGCTTTGTGCCTCTCCCCCATCACTTCCACCACCACCGACCATCAATAAATTTCTCCTTATACCACTTTTTGTTAAAAGCCATCCTATAGCTTGACAGTGGTAATTGGGTATGTTACAATCCCTTTCGTTAGCTTTAAATATTAATCGGTAACTAATACTGGTTTGAGT
>JAHJGY010000036.1 GCA_018824115.1 Patescibacteria group bacterium | reverse complement strand
GTCGGCTTTGGCCAAAGGGTACGAGATCCATGTATACGAGTTGCACTTGACCGTTCGCGCAGTAAAGCGCGAGCTGAGGGCTATGGCCCGTAAGACCATGGAAATCATGGCCATGGCCAAGACGCTCTCTCGGGCGCTGGGAGCCCTTGACCCGCTGGCCGAGCCCGAGGACGATGACGACGTGCCTTCTGATTCGTTGGCCGCCTTGTTGGCTATGTTTGGCGATATGGGTGCCACTGTTCTCCCCGTCGGCGACCTGAAGGACTTCCTGGCCGTATTCGTTGGTGGTCGTGAGGATCCCGATACCGATGCTCCCGAGGTGAAGCTCGAGGAGGATCCCGATCTCGGCGATTTCGGGTCCGACGTCCCCGAGGGGGAGTAACCTCCCCCGCCGCGCCCGCGGCATATAACGACAGGTGCGCCCTTTTTTTAGGGCGCACCTTTTTTAAACCCACGCGCTCACCTAGCACCAAATCAAAACCCAAAATACCGTCTTGTCAACAACTTTCACACAGTCTTTATTCCCCGTTACCCATTACTCGTCACTTCTTTTCCCATATCTACTACTGCGCCAAACACCGATTTTCGGTATTGGCAATATTCACAATTCTCTGAACCGGAAGGTATCTTATCGCTATTTAGACATTCTTTTATCGCTATAAGAGTTGGTTCTACCCAAGAGGTATCGCCTTGGTGAGCGATAATCAGCAGTTCAAATTCTAACTTGCCATCAAATTTAGGACGGTTGCGGCCGGCGTTGGCAAAAACAAAGTAACCGGTTTCCGAAACTGTAAATCCATTCTGCCGGAAAATCCACTGGTATACCTCCATTTGCCTTTTGTAACTTTGCTTATATTCGTCCTCTAATGAAATTTCCTTTTTAGTACTGGTAGATTTGTAATCGACAATAATTAATTCTTTTTCCGGGTTCTGCCAGATATCGTCTATAATTCCGCATATTTCTAGATTAGTTTGCGAGTGATGGCAGGAAGCGCCAATATATTTATAAAAGTCATCTCGCCAGGTAGGAAGATCGGGATGATTGTAGTGGATGGCGTCAATATTGTATTGCTTCATTAACTCGTGCTTTTCACCACTTTCTCGTAGGAGATCAAATTCGTTTTTAAGTAGGGCGTCAACAGCCGAATTAAGAGTAAAAGCGGGAAATGAAGGACGTTTAATGCCTGAGCGGCGGTCAAGATAGAAACAGCGGGGGCAATTGAGAAAAAGTTCAATTTTGGAGCGGCTGATTCGGAAGGGTTTAGATGATTGTCGATCGTATAGTAGGCGTTTTCTTCGGCGTGCCATAAGGAGTTTTAGTAGAATTATATCAAAATTAGTGTTGTCAAGCAGTTGTATGAGGATTTTTCCCCTTTGCTGTTGTTTAGTCCAGCTACCCAATCGTATTTAACTTACCTCTGACGAGTTGTCCTCTGGTTCTTTAGGAATTATCAATTGGTATGTTTGCCTGTCAGAGCCGGTGAAAAGTAGTTGAGTGTCTGGTTTTCGTTTAACGATTTTTAAGATGATGTTCTTAAAGTTTGGAAATAACAAGAGATTAACTGATATAGCCGTTGTCCTGCCATCTGTACTATCCGGGGTTAGATATGTGAGCACGGCCCGATTAAAGGGGTTTAACCGGGAGAAATCTGCTTCTTGCTTGATTTTCGCGGTCAGAGGGTAAATGTGGAATTGCTGGATATCAGCTAGTTCTATTTTCTGGCCGAATAATATCTGGCGATACGCTTTGTTCCTAAACAATGTTGGCCACGCAGTGAAGATTCGCAGTCTAAGTTCTTTCTTCTCGAAAGTAATCTGATTATAAAACCAGGTGAGGGTTGCCAGCACCAGGAAATAAAAGGCCAGATCGCGGTAATGGAGGAACTCTAGTTTATTAGCTACTACGTATATGTTCCCGTTTTCAACATCAATGGAATATTGATGTCGGAGTACTTCTTCGTAGCTGATTTGGTAAGGGTCCTTGGCATTTGTTTTCTTGTCGATAATTTTTTTATTGTATTCATTCCAATTTTCTCCGTTGAAAACTAAATAAATCTCACCCCGAGTGATAATGGTTTTAGAGGTTATCCGTTGATAGTATTTGTAGGCGGTACGGCTGTAAGCCAGAAATGGTATCAGTATAAGAAATAAGCAGATTATGTTGAGACGTATCGAGATGCGCATATTGGTTACATTTTATTAAAAATATTGCCTACCCCTGATGAAATCCAGAAATATAAGGCGAGAGATATGGTGATGCAAGTCAAACAGGTAAAAAGAATGAACCCGCGGGCGCATTCTTTTATTGAGGGATATCTATCAAGGCCTGTGGAATTGGAAGATTGATTCAGGATGATGCCACTGATTATATCTACAGAAATGGGGATAACCTTCCGTAGATTTTTAGAGATAAGGAATTCCTCACCATAATGCAGAGCAAGATATTCAAAAGGAAGATTAAATAGATATAGAGCGCTCCAGAATACAAAGAAAGAGAATATGCTTCCGGTGAATAATCCGAGCCACCAGTTAGAGTCTTTTTCCTTTTGTAATAAAGCAGCGCTGGTGGATTTAAAACAGGCCCAGACAGCGGCAATAATTATATCTTCCAGCATCTCTAATGGTAGCTCCTGGGAGCTACTTGGCGCCTAGCTGTCAAAGAATGACACTACCTTCTTTATCTTCATATATAGTCTCATCTATGACATAGACATCTCGATCAAATTCGTCTACACTAACAAATTCCGCGTTGTCATGAATAATTGCTTCGTAGGGTCGACAGGCAGGGCAGCCGTTTTCGCTGGGACACTTAAATCTTTCCAGTTTTCGCGCAATTTTAATTTGTTTAGCAATTTCTAGCACTTTGTCATGAGTTTCTTTTAAATCTGGCAGTGTAATCTCAGTTGGTGAGTCGTTTCGGGCTAGGTACCAGTAACTTGCTTTGGTAATAGGCCGATCCTGGCAGTTTTTGGCTAGCAGGCAATAAATTGGTAATTGCATAGATTCGGCGCTCTCGTCTTTACTGCTTGTTTTGAAATCAATAATGTGAATTTGCTCAATCTCGGGTAAGTATTCAATCCAATCAATTTTGCCGCATAAAATAATATTGTCTTCACTTGATAGCCAGAAGTAAGGCAGGTTCATTTTAATTTTTACCGCCAGGTTAGCTAATGGGCCCGGGTTTTGTACCAGACGTCTAATCATCCTTTGTCCACGTTCGCGGTACTTAGCTTCGACATCAAAATTTGGAAAACCTCCTTGTTTGCCGCTAAACCTGTCCCAGATTTTGGCGAATTTGGCGATAATGGAATTACTGAATCGTTTGTCTACCGGCAGGATGGATAGCGATTCGACAACTTCATGTACGGCTTGGCCAAGGGCCAGCGGCGGGCTTACGATTTTAATTTTGTGACCGGTTTTTGGGTCGCGATAAACGTTCTTTAGATAGTAGGCACGAGGGCATTTGAGAAAATCTTTAATCGAGGAGTGAGATACCCAGACGGCAGAGTATTTGTCTTTTGTCATTTAGCTCTCATTATAGCATGGGGCTTCACTTGATTGGTTGGATCAGCTAAATTTGGTCTTTTAAGCTGAAGTAATTGTTGGCACAGATGATGATGTGATCGATAATTTGGATGTCAATTATCTTACCGGCCTTAGTTAGCCGGTCGGTTATTTCCAAATCATCTTTTGAGGGAGTTGGATCCCCCGATGGATGGTTGTGCACCAAGATTATACTGGCGGCGGAGCGTGAAATGGCAGAGTAAAAGACCTCGCGCGGATGGGCAAGGCTGGTATTTAGGATGCCTACGGAAATGCTGTCAATACTAATAAGTCGATTTCTGGTATCTAGCGACAGGAGTAGGAAATGTTCTTTTTTCTTGTTACCGATTTCATCTTTAAGTAAGTGGAAAACATCTTCGGCATTTTCAATTTTTTCGCCGCGCTGTTTATGGTTATTTAATGCTTTTTCACCAATTTTTAGGGCGGCTTTCAGTTTACATGCGGTAGCCTCCCCTACTCCGCTAAGCTGTTTGAGTTCGTCCAATGAAGCGTTTTTTAGATTAGTTAAGTTACCAAAATGTGAGAGCAAGTTTTGAGCAATCTGTAGGGCGTTCTGGTTCCGGCCACCCTTTTCGATGATGAGGGCGAGAAGTTCTTGTAAGGACAGGTTATCAACACCAACTTTGCGTAAACGTTCACGGGGACGGTCTTCCTGCGGGAGATCGTGCAGAGTGTAGGATTTAGGCATAGGTTGATGTGATTAAGAACATTTGTTTTTTGGGTTAGTGCGGGGATTCTTCATTGAGATCAGTATATCACAGGCAAAATACTGGGTAATGTTATTGTGCGTGTCGGATAGAAATGTCAACCTTTGAAGAGGATTGTTTCCTTGCTATAGATTTTGCCTGTTATAAAAAGAGTTATAACCATGTAGATGGTGAGTGAAACAATAGTAACTACGATATGTCCCAAATCGTAAGTGCCAACAAGTATTTCTTTAAAGAGCAGTACTGCATTTACAGCTGGTAAACAGAAAAACCAGAGGGTTGGCTTGAAACCTGGGAGAGAGTTCACAAATACTACTGGCAAGATGACAACCAAGTAAGCCGGGCTAATGTAACTTTGTGCTTCTTTAAAACTTCGCGCAAAGATGCCAAGGGAAAGGAGCACGGCAGAAAAAGTGAGGACCAGCAAAGAACTTATCAAGAGGAGCAGAAGCAGGGCTTGGGGAGGGAGGGTAAGACTGATGGTTGTTTCTGCTGTTTTAGCAGCCTCAGCACCAATTTGATCAAATGATCCAAATCCAAAATATCGAATAGTAATGTAAAGACTAGTGATGGAGATGACGATCGTTGTTAGTCCAGCAGTTGCGACTGAAAGGAACTTGCCTATTACCAGCTTCAGTCGGCTGACCGGAGTTAATAATAAAGCTTCCAGTGTTTTTCGCTCTTTTTCACCCGCCGAAGCATCAATAGCAGTATATTGACCACCGATGATGGACCACATAACAATAAACATGGGTAAAATGAAGCCTAAGCCGAAGCCTTCACGTTCTTGTTGAGTGGAAATATCTTCGGTAACAATTGTTAAACCGGTGAGGATTTTTGGATTAATCCCCTCTTTATCGAAACGCTGATTAATGACCAGGTTGTTATAAATGTTAATCGAGCTGGTTATCCTATTCAGTGCACTCGAAGATTGCAGATCAGTAGATTTTCGCATTATTTTAACTTCGACTTTTTCTTGTCTGTTTAGTGATTCTTTAAGATCCGTTGGGAAGTATAAAGCGGCAGAGACGAGATCATTATTAATGGCTTCTGTAATGTCTCCGCCGACTTCAATTATCTTTAGGTTATTCTGCTCCAGGAGCGCGGTTAAGTTTTGGTCTACTCCGTCACTTAACACAGCGATCTGTACTGTTTCTTTTTCCGCATTTCTATATTGCTGTTCCATGAGTTTAGTCATGCCAACAGTAAGTAATGGCATTAAAAGCATTGGCATCACAATCATTGCGATTAATGTGCGTCGATCACGAAGAGTGTCTTTTAATTCCTTTTTCCAGATAATAAGTATTTCTTTCATGTTTCCTCGTCTAGCGGTCGGTTTTTAATTAGCTGCAGGAAAGCATCTTCAAGGTTGTTGGTGCCGGATATTTCCATTAACCGAGATATCTCATCAACGCCAACAATTTTTCCTTGATGGATAATTGCGGCTCGGTCACAGAGTCGTTCGGCATCGGAAAGACGGTGAGTAGAAAGAATGACACATTTGCCAAGTTCTCGTGCTTGACGCATGAAGTTGAGCACAGTTTGCGAAGCCAGGACGTCCAGACCCGCTGTTGGTTCATCGAAAATGATTATCTGTGGGTCATGGATAATCGAGCGGGCGATAGCTAATTTCTGTTTCATTCCCGTTGAATACTCCCCTGCCCTGCGATCGATGAATTCATTCATCTTAAACAATTCAATTAATTCGTTTAATCTGTTGGTCAATTGATCCCGAGGAATATTAAATAACTCACCAAAATATTTTAGATTCTCTCGGCCGGTAAATCTTTCGTAGACGCCGGTTTCGGTGGTTAACACGCCAATATTTTTTCTTACTTCGACTGGCTGGTTGCAAATATCAAATCCGGCAACAACAGCCGAGCCGGTGGTGGGAGTGAGAACAGTGGCAATGACACGGATGGCTGTAGTTTTACCGGCTCCATTAGGGCCGAGAAGACCGAAGATTTCGCCTTTATGGGCTTGAAAGTTAATCCCTTTTAGGGCAGTTATTTTGCCAAAAGTTTTTGTTAAATTCTCAACTTTTACTAATGCGTTCACTGTATTTTTTCTAATAACTTACCCGCCATTTCGTTTACCGGAATGTCAGTGGTATCAAAACTAAGAGTGTAATATTTATCAACGTCGAGAAAGTCGAATCCGTAGAGAGCCAGGTATCGTTCTTGATTGGCGCGAAGCCTATGTCTTGTTATTTCCATCATTTCATCTACAGTGTAAATGTTTCCTCTTTCGGCCTCGCGTTTACAGATTCGCCGAGCTCTTTCATTTTCCGTCGCGGTAACCCAAATCCGCAGGTAATCGAGTTGCAGTCGATGGGTGATCGGGGCGAAAGTCATTGATTCCATAACAACGCTTCCTTTTAGTGCTTCTTCAAACAATTTAGCATCGACTTCTAAATCGACCTCTGGATGGTTGGGCAAGTATTGTTGATGGAATTGAACGATTTTTGCCTCATCAGGTCCATATCCTAATTCTGTCGCGATTTGACGCATGATTATTCCTCCATGAATTGGCCTGAGATTTAGGCTTTTGGCAAGCTGATCGATTAGAGTAGTTCTGCCTGTACCACCCGGACCTCCGAGGATTATAACGGTGTTTTTCATTCTATGAGACTCGATCCGATGTTGCGTCGGATCTATTCAACTACTGTTCCGGTAAATTCTTTGCCGGCGAGGATATTCTCAAGATTTGGTAGGTTTTTCCCGTTGCAGATGATTACTTTAAGGCATAGGTCTTTGGCTTTTTGGGCGGCAATTGGATCGAATGGGGTATTTAAACCAGGTTTCCAATCGGTCCCAATAATTGAAATAAATTCATCCCAGGACATTGTGGGAATTGGCCGGGCGTCTGGAAACTCGTGTGGATCTTGATCATAGACCATATCAATGTTCGATAAATTAATAACTGTTTTCACTTTGAGTTTGTCGGCGAGGAGAACGGATTCCATATCACTTGAATAGCCCGGCTTCCAGCCGGCACCAATAATCAAAGGGTAATCTGTAACTTGCGGGTCAATCTGGTCGTAATCCGAAATAATTTTGGGATACGGTAAATCCTTAAAAAGGGCGTGGATAAAGTGAGCGTTATAAATTGTGGTGTGAATGCCAATCCAATCAATGTCATTTTGATGTAGGCTGGGGTCAATTTCTATGGCCGCTCTCTGGTATTGGCGACATGTTGTACCGCCGCCGCAGACAATGTAGAACTGATAACCTTTCGCGATTCTGTTTTTAATAAACAGGGTAAATTCTCTTAAAAAATCAATATCAAAACCTTCTTTAGGGATAATGATAGAACCGCCGAGGGATACAACGAAAGTTTTGGAATTGAGGGTGTGCATTTTCGATATAGTAACACAAACATAATGGGTAGTTGAATGTGGTTGGTGTTGTAACAAGTTGAGGAGAAGCTCCCGCAGCTTGTATGGCTACGGGAGCTTCTTGGTGCAGTTTGTTGACAGGGTATTAGAGAGGCCTTTCGGGAAAAAGGGGCAGGAGGAAATTACCCGCGCCATGCGATATTTCTGTTTGAGCCGCTGCCTGGCGGACGGTTGTTTGCCACACCGCTACCGGGTCGTCCTCGTCAAATCCGGGTTGATTGCTTGCGGCTAGAAGGGCAACCTCGTCGTGAAGGTAGCGGCCGCATTTCTGCGCCTCAGAACCATTCCATAGACGATTGGCGAGCCGCTCGCGATCGGCTGTCGAGAGCCCGGCAAGATTGGCAAACTTGGCT
>JAHJGY010000035.1 GCA_018824115.1 Patescibacteria group bacterium | reverse complement strand
CCCCCTACACGTTCCCGAGGCTTTGAACCCCTAACCCCACACCTACGTGTGTCAGGCGGTAGCCTCTGGGCAGTTGGATCATCTGGGTGGGCGAGACTTGGTGGTCTCAGTCCGGAAACCTAAAAGCCCGTTTCAGTCCCCGCTATCTACGACGTCAGTCTAGCATAAATTCTGATTAGTGTCAAGTTATAGGATAAGCAAATAGTGGGATAGCTAAGCACTCACTTTAGGCAGTGTCTCTACTTCCTGCATTTGCAACTAAGGACTTAGATTTATATGGAAGGGACAACTACTCCGTTTCCCGATATCCTTTATATGCCAGTTATAATATAATGTAGTGAGGAATCGCACATTTCTAGACAAAGGAGGTATTTGACTATAATGAATGAAGGGACAGTCCCTCCATTACTCCCGCAATCGCTGAAGCGATAGCTTCTGTAAGCGGGGGACGATTTTCGAACTTTTTAAACTAGAACCTTACAAAAGAAAACTGCATTACCATTATCGTAATAGTTGGCTAAGGTCCCCATAGGAACATAGCCTAACTTTTTATAAAATTGTTGATCTGCTTTTAAAGATACGTGAGTGTTTACAATAATTTTTTTAGCCCCATTTTTTTTAGCTTGCTTTTCAGCCTCCTTTACTAAGGCCGATCCAATTCTTTTACCGCGAGCTACTGGGTCTACTCCTAGAATAAAAATTTCGACTTTATTCCCATCAGGCCATGATAAAGGATTTTGTTTACCAACAAAAATAGCCCCCACCAAATTTTCGTTAACATCTCTAGCTTCGATCAGTAGACCGTGTTGGAAATACTCTCTTAATTGGTTTATGTCAAACCATTCAAAAAGTTCCTGCCCGTTTTTGTCACTATCAAACCTCAACTGATCGTCAGCTGTCAGTTTATCGAAGGCGGTCTTAAACATAGAGGTTAGTTCTGCAATGTTGGGATTATTTTGCCTACTTATTCTCACGCTACTAATCATGTACCTATTTTACCAAATCAGTACCCCCCCCCGTGATGGACGATGTTTTGCGAATTTAAACGAGTAAACAAGGGACCGTCCCTTCATTTAATAGTGTAAGAGCAGAAATGCCAAGCATTTCTGCTAAAGCTCCGAGCAAAGCGCGGAAATTAAGGACAATCCTTGTCTCATACCTTATCTTCAACATTTTCCTGTTTTTAAGTTATGATGTGCTCTTGCGATACATGATAAAATATGGCAAGGAAGGATGCCAGCCCAAGAAGATAATTAAGGATCTATCAGAGAAAATTCTTTAATTCTAAATTTACTTTAGTAGTATCTCTGTGAGACATCGGAAAAGAACTGTTCTTAGAATGTTTGGACAAGACATCTAAAGAAATGTTATTTTCGGTGTAGAGGAAAGATGAACCCCAAAGAAAACAAAGCAAAGAACACTAAAAAGCTCATCACCCTTGAGGAAGTTAAACAAGATTCGCGGGTTATTAATCTTCTCCGGCAAACTAATAAACAGATGAAGGTTATGGGCTTCACCGAGCACGGTGATAGGCATGCTCATCTTGTGGGTAACATCGCACGAAATATCCTTCTAAAGCTTGGGTTTAATAAAAGAACAGCGGAACTTGCCGCTATTGCCGGTTACTTCCACGACATTGGTAATGTCATTCATCGTGAGAGTCACGCTCACGCTGGAGCTTTGATCGCGATGGATATTTTGCAGGATTCGGGAATGGATCCCGAGGAAGTTGCGGTCATAATGGGTGCCATTGGTAACCACGAGGAGGAGCGGGGTATTCCAGTGAGCGAAGTCGCGGCTGCGATTATTATCGCTGATAAGACTGATGTTCACTGCAGCCGAGTGCAAAAAGCTATTGATTCAGACCATAATATTGACGGGAGCTCCAAAATCCAAGATCTTCACGACCGCGTTAATTATTCTACTAAACGTTCCTTCGTCTACGCCGACAGTGAGAAGAAAACTATCAATTTAAAGATTGATATCGACACAAAAATCTCCCCGATAATGGACTACTTTGAAATTTTTCTATCAAGGATGATGATAGCCCGTCGGGCGGCAAATTTTTTGGGTTGTAAGTTTGAACTGCATATAAACGAAACTAAGTTATTTTAGAAATCTCATGAAGGGCCATAAAGGGACGGTCCCTCTATTAATATGTCTTGGATATTTCTAGCTTTTGGGTCAGTAATTTTTTTTACCACTCTGAATTTGCTTCAGAGAGTTTTGGCTCTGGATAGCAAAAATCCAAGAGCAATGGCAATCGTATTCAACTCCATTGCAGCTTTGATTGCATTGCTCATATTTACTCTCACGGGTGCTTTTAGAGATTTCGTAATACCCTCTTCTCCAAAAGCCTGGATAGCGTTGTTGATTGCCTCATTTTGTTATGCAATGTTTGAGAGGGGAAGATTTATAGCAGCAAAACTACTAGACGCTTCAGTATTAACTACAATTATGAATATCGCTGTTCTAGTGGCATTTGTGGGTGCAATATTTTTTTATTCCGAACCCTTAACAACAAATAAACTATTAGGGGGAGCATTGATAATAGGTGCGCTATTTCTTGTTTCAATAAACAACAAGACAAAAAAGTCATCAAGAGAGGGTGTTATAGTTGCTGTGGTTATAAGTATTATGTTAGGACTTGGTTGGATGCTAGATAAATTAGGTACGCAATTTTTCAACGCAAGTACATATAATATTTTTGTTTGGACAATTCCAATTATATTTATTTATTTTCCTCATATAAAACTTCAAAAGATAAAAATGGAGCTGAAAATGGCTTCCTGGAAAGTTTTTGCGCTTGCAGGACTAAATGTCGTTGGATATTTGATGCAACTCAAAGCACTTGAGACTGCCGAAGTAACTAGGGTGATACCAATAGTGCAAACCTCTACGCTTTTTACGATATTACTTGGCATAATTTTACTGAAGGAAAGGGAGCATATACCTAGAAAAATAGTTGCGGGTTTGATGGCTATCGCTGGTGCGTTTTTTTTGATTTAGTTACGCACTGGGATATAAAGTTAGCGAAAGGACAGTCCCTTTATATGACTATATACCTAGCTAAAATGGCCCTGCTATGATTTGAAACGCCTAACCGCTGGCTGGAGACTGGAAAAGAGGTGGAGAATATCGGAAAGCTGATTGCACAAATTGGTACCAGTATAAACCAGAGCAGATATTTAGAAAGATTGAAGAGGAGGAGATCGAAAAGGGGAATATGGAGTTCGCATTTGGCGGTAGGTCAGCTGGACGATTAGGTTTTTACTTCTTAAGAGAGGGTGTGTTATTGTTAATTGGTGAGTATCCAAAAAATATTTAAAGCAACCATTGGGGTGTCCATTTTTGTTTTCCTTTCCTTTGTTCACGCGCCACAGATTTTGGCTTTGGTTGTTGATCATAATGCCGTAGGGGAGTTTAATCAAATTCCAGATTATTGGATAGATCAAGCTAAGCAGAATTTTGTGATTGGGTATGGACACACTTCTCACGGGAGTCAAATTTCCACTGGTATGTCCATGGTTCGGACGGAATACGGTAATTTATATAACTATGATCGAAATGGTGAGGGTGACACTCTTTACTATTTTGAAGGCGCCTCCTATGGCAGTGGCTGGCTTGAGCTTGACGTGGGCTATTATCCAACCTGGGTTAACGAGACTAACGAATTTTTACAAGATCCGTCTAATGCTCATTTTAATATGATTATGTGGTCCTGGTGCGGACAGGCTTCATCAAAAACTGAACAGACGATGATTAGTCAATACTTACAACCAATGACTGACTTTGAACAGCAATATCCTGATGTTACTTTTATTTATATGACCGGTCATTTGGATGGCTCTGGAGTCGATGGAAATTTGCGTCAGCGGAATGACCAAATAAGAGATTATGTTAGAGAAAACGATAAGGTGCTATTTGACTTTGCTGACATCGAAAGACATGACCCTAACGGAGTCGATTACCCCAATGAAACCGACAGTTGTGGCTGGTGTTCTTCATGGTGTTCAACTCATTCGTGCCCATCTTGTGCTAGCTGTGCCCATTCTCATTGTTTTAACTGCTATCAAAAAGGTAAAGCTTTTTGGTGGATGATGGCTAGGCTGGCTGGGTGGGACGGCCCAGGAGGTCCTACTCCCACTTCAACCCCCACCCCTACCGCACCACAAAACCCCGGAGACCTGGATGGGGACTGGGATGTGGATATTTTTGATTTGGTGATTGTCGGCAATAGTTTTGGTAAAAGTCCTGGGGAGTCGGGCTACGATCCTCGGGCTGATGCTAACGCAAGCGACGGGGCGATTGACATCTTCGATCTAATTACCGTTGGGAGTCATTTTGGTACTTAAACTCAACGCTTTCCATAAGTTTCATTATTGACTAACAACTAAGGACTATTCTTAGTAAATGTGGTATTGCGGTTATTGTGTGATATGTAAAACCCCGAAAATCCAAATCTTCACTCTACTGCATGCTCCTCAAAAATCTCTCGGATTACATCCTCAATAGGTATTTCTTCTACAGAGATATCGGTAATATCAACCGAATTAACAATAGCACGGACTTTTTCCTGAATCTGGCGGCGGCGGGCTTGACAGCTAGTTATATATTGTCTTCAAGCCCATAGTATGGTATAAGGGAAAAGTCACGACTTTTACAAAAGCGGAAAATCAGCACATTTACTTTTTACTTTATTGGATCAATCAAACAATAGGACATCTAGAGGAGGTGTAAAGATGGGCATTGTAGGGAACGGAGGAAAGCAAGTTTACGACTTGCTTGTGGAAATCGGCGTGCCATCCAAACACGCCAACGTGTTCGCCCATGAAATTGGCCAACTTCAAGATCTTGTTGCTTGGCTCCTAAAAACCGAAAGGCCCTGGTGGGCACTGAGAGCAAGAATCACAGGCTTTGGGCCAGCGCGCGCTTTGGCGCTTTTCCAGCGTCTAACCGAGTTGGAGTACGGTGTACCGCCTTTCCCCGATAACCTGAGACCGCCACGCCCGCCGGTCACCATTACCGGCATTACCGGCCAACCAGTCGTCCTGACCTACTTCCAAAACCGGGTCTACCAAGAGTTAATTCGTCGGCCCGCCATCAAATACACAGCAGGCGACACTGCCCGCCGGCTCAACCTTAAGCGTCAACTTTCTCCGGCAGTAGGAAGAGCACTGCGCACGCTCTCCCACAATCCAGAAACCGGAATCCAAGGGGACGGCGACCACTACTGGTATCCAGTACCTGAGGATCGTCTTTCTGCCAATCTTCCTGACGCCACCGGGATTACAGAATTAGAGGCTTTCATCGTTAAGCTCCAAGTTGCAACAGAGCAAGCGGGTACCCAGCTCGAGCTGTACCGCCGCCTCTTCCAAATCATCAACACCGCAGAGCGATCACTGCAGGCACTGTCCGTTGATGCGGCGGAACACGATGTTG
>JAHJGY010000034.1 GCA_018824115.1 Patescibacteria group bacterium | reverse complement strand
TGGGTGCAATTTCTTGGCTCCGTGGATCACAAAGATTTACCCAAAGTTTATACTAACGCGCTATTCACGGTCGTTCCATCAATACAAGAATCGTTTGGCATGGTGGCAATTGAATCCCTGGCTTGCGGAACACCCGTAATTGCTTCGGACGCTGGTGGATTACCGGAAATCGTCACCGCTAATTGCGGCCTTATATTCCCTGCCGGTAATATTAATACCCTTGCCAAAAACATGAAGAAGTTACTTGAAGATGATAAACTTAGGGACAGATTGACAAAAGGAGCAATTGAACAAGCCCGGCAGTTTAGTTGGGAGAAAACAGTAGAGAAACTGGAAAAAGTTTACCTCCAACACCAGTAATAATTAACCATGCCTTCACAACACATCTTAATCATTGGTCTCGACGGTGCCACTTGGGACCTTCTTCAACCTTGGCTCGATAATAAACAGCTACCCTATTTGGCCTCGCTCCGTAAGCAGGAAGTCTGGGGAAATCTGCGCAGCACAATTCCTCCTATCACCGGGCCCGCCTGGGTTTCTTTTGCCACTGACGCAGATGATTATTACTACCCAGATTCCTTAGAACCGCTTCTTAAAGAGACAAACTATCAAATCGATTTAGATGTGGAAAAAGAAGGGTTTATTCCCGGGTATGCCGGATAGTGAAGGAAAACTTAATGAATTGTTGGAATCGCAAAAGACCGTTTCTGCCAATCGGACTAAGGCAGCACAAGAAATTATGGCTCAAGAAGACTGGTACATGAAAGAAGGAAAAGAAGATTTATTAGAAGGAATCGACATTTAAAACAATGAGAATTTGCTGTTTCGCCCGTATAACCTGGCAGCACGATATTAAAGGAGGGATGGAAATCCATACCAAGGTTTTAGCCGAAGGTCTGGTAGAATGCGGTCATCAAGTTACCGTTATCACCGGCAGGCATCCCAATGGTTTAACCCAGGAAAATATTAATGGGGTAAATTATTATTACTTACCTAATACTCCATATTTGCGTTACTCACGATCTTTCTATCAAAAGGCGAACCGGAAATTCCTGGATTTACATGAACACACCCCTTTTAATCTTGTCTGGAGCGAAAGCGGCGGCGGATATGGCTACATCACCCGTTTACGGCGCAAAACTGGCATCCCAGTCGTAATAACCACCCAGGGTACCTGGTTTGGTGAACTAAGAACCAAGCTGACCGTTACCACATCTCTTTTACAAAGCCTTAAGCAATTTCCGCTTACTCTTTACAAAATCCCAATTAACATTTACAAGGCTCTCCGTTCGGCTCCTTACACGGACGCCGTTATTGTGGCCGCAGACTATTTAGTTAACGATACTCATCGCTACAACCTTGTACCGCTCAAAAAGATCCACATTGTATATAACGGGGTAGATCAAAAAAAGTTTTGTTATCAGCCAACTCTAAGAACGGAAACACGAAGCAACCTACATATTGAACCAAATACTATTGTTTTCCTCAGCATCGGTAGAATTGAAAAAGAAAAGGGATATCATTTACTGCCAAAAGTTTTCCAGCAACTCATATCGCAAGGGCATAAAATTCACTGGCTCCTTGCCGGTCAAGGACAATACTTGTCAGCTATCAAGAAATTAGTCACTAACGAGGCAATCACAGATAGCGCAGACTTCCTAGGTTTTGTGAGAAATGAAAACACTCCGGCTTTATACAACGCGGCCGACATTTTTATCCTCCCCACCCTAAGAATTGAGGGTTTGCCTCTAACCTTCTGTGAAGCAATGCTCTGCGGACTGCCAATCGTTACTACTAATCTCGGCGGAAATTCTTCGGCCGTTGAACACGAGAAAACCGGCTATCTAACACAGAAAGGAGATCAACAACAACTCCTGGAATACTCACTTAAATTGGCCGCGGACCAAGAACTGCGCAACACGATGGCCAAAGAAGCCATAAAGAAAGCAGAAACTAATTTTACCCAAAGATTGATGGTAGAAAAAACTCTAAAAGTATTTGAGTACGTAATATAGCTATCCAAAATTAAATTTAGGTAATAGCAAAATTCATTATGCGATTAGGTGCGCAATATTCTGGGAGGGTCTGATCTTGAATTCGCTGGCGCTACGTCCTTACGCACTACTCTAATCCATATGATTGGTTAGATGTTTGAAAATTATACTCACAAACTAACGTTGTACCCAGTACAATCACCATTTTAAGGACAGTCCTTCGTTCCCTCGTTTTAATTCGCTTAATAACCCGAACGCCACCATTTAGAATTTCTCAGAATATAGCGAGGTGTGCGTCAACACGGTAAGGAGACTTAGCGACGAGACACACATTTTTTCCCTAATCTCATTTTCACCCTGCTTTATATTTCCCTTGATTGTGATAAACTTTTCCCAGCTCAATATAGGTGCTAGGGGTAAATATAACGAGCTTAACTTATACCACATTATATCCTATAACTTGACATTGCCAAAGATGTATGGTAGGTTCTCATTGTTTCCAATGGCGCAGATCACTTACATTTAAGTACAGTAGTAAACAGTTTGTTTTGCACTTTAATACGTTGGTCGGACTTTCATTTCCGGGTATTAAGTTTATTAGTGCGTGCGTAATGCACTTTGATTAACTGACTCAAATACTTCAATAAGGAGGTGATTCCCATAATTCAGTAATACTAAAGGGTAGTTGTTTGATGTTCGAATTCGAATCCTCAGAACATGTAATATGTATCGATCAAAAAGGAGATCCTTATGCCATCCAAATCCGCAAAATCAAATGTTGTTCCACTGGTGATTGGTATCATCATAACCATCATCGGTGCATCTGTTGCGATCGGCCTCGCTATTTGGTTCACACATTCTGCGTCTCCACTGTGGGCGATTATCTTGCTCATCTGGGGTATCGAAAGGGTGCGCTTCACAAAGCGCGAATACAACTGGAAACCTGCCGTACTCGGTCTTGTAATGGGCGTTGCCTACGCACTCCTCGGAATCGTTGCATGGTATGTCAATGACGCCAGGGTGCTTTGGGCAATGATTCTCGTCAATTGGCTCGGCGACGCCATCGTTTAGCCACCCACTGATCAACACAAAATGCCTACATGGCACATGGTGTAGGACACCGCACCCTCCTAATGCGGAGTAATGTTGGTAAAACAATGTTATTCCGCTATTAGGAGGGTGTTTTGTTTATCGCATTTATAAATAGGTGGGTTCCTAGCTTCTGTTCATGTTTTTCTTTATGTGGGTAATTTAGCCACAGGCGAAAACACTATACCCCTCCATGAATAAAACTTAATCTCCCTTTTATTTGTAAAAACCAAATTAGAACAACTACTTGGATTCTGAGAACTGTACTTCGTAAGGCTAAATCACGGCGAAACGCGGGACTATGAACCAAGGATTGACCAGTGTCGAACCATATACCCCTGTGTTCTACAACCAGCGAACACCGTGAGGCGAAAGCAACGTGAGCGAAAAGGAGTGGGTCAACTTGAATCTAAATTAATCAATTCTTATCAAATGACCTTTTAGTTCTTTTCTAAGCTGGTCAATATCCCGAAAAACGATGCATTCTATACCCAATGTTTCAGCTGCTTTTGTATTTCTTTTCAAATTATCAACGAAAAGTGTCTCTTCAGGCCGTGAGCCTATTTTGTCTAAAATTAACTTGTAAGATCTTGGGTCGGGTTTTGGAATCCCCAAGTCTGCCGAAGAACAAACAGCGTCAAATACCTCACTGAGCCTACCTTTGTCTCGCTTGATATTCATCCATTCGAAAGCTTCATTAGCAAGAATGCCTAGTTTGTAACCATTATCTCTCAATAGCTTACAAAGATTCAAGACGCTTTCATCAACAGCAATGGCGTCATTATATTCATTTATGATTATGGAAATGCTTGTCTTGGTTTTCTCTCCAACTGCTCTCCAAAGTACATCAACATCTTCTGAACCTAGCTTCAAACTCGGCCAGTGAAGTCTCCAGATTTCTTTTGCTTTTTCCGCAGTAAAACCATTGTTTTCGAGGGTTTCAATAAAAATTGTGTCCGCATCTGTTCCAAGAACGCCCCCAAAGTCAAAAATTATTGTGTTTATCATAACTACCCCGTTTACTTAAATAGCGAAGTCTCATTCAAGGGTATAATCCCACCCGGGTTGCCACGCCTTTCTCTTTCGCCAATCATCAGCAAATGCTTGCTCCCAAGTCTTGCCTTTAAGCAAAACGTCCAATGCTAACTGAGGAGCTTTATGGGCAACAATAGCAACTGATTTTTCATCATAATTTTCTTTCAAGAAATCAAAGAAATCACTTATTCTTTTTTTTACGTCTTCATAACTTTCGCCATCAGGAAATCTCTTCGTAATAGCTTGTTCTTGTAAAGGTTCAACAATTTCGGAAGATTGGGCATTATACTTTCCGTAATTACACTCCCTCAACCTTTTATCTTTAACGATTTTTTCTTTATCTTCAAAAATCAACTCCGCTGAATCAACGGCTCTTTTTAGATCGGAACAAAAAACAGCATCGAATTTCTTTCCTTCGGTACCCGCCTTATTAGCGAGAGCATGCTCAACTCCCAGCTCGGAAAGCTCTACATCATACCAGCCGGACGAAATTCCCTGTTCGTTATCAGTCGTAGTTCCGTGAACAAAATAAGTGATTTTTACTGCCATTTTACTCCTCCACACCCTCCATTGAAACAATTTCCAGCTTACTGTCTTTAACTTCGATCTCAATAATTGCATTTTTGCTCATATCTTTAATAGATTTATTGAAGATCTCTTTCAACATTGCTTTCAAAAACTTGCTGTGACTTGCGCAAATAATCGTTTGTTCGGTCCTCTCCTGAATTTTCTCAAGGGCTATCTTGATCCTCTTAAGAACAAAGGCATAAGACTCATAGCCCAGAACCTCTTCACCTTTCTCGTATGCTTCAACAAGCTCGGGATATTTCTCTTTTGCCTCGGCTTTGTTTAAACCACAAAGTAAGCCGTAAGTGTTTCTTTCTTTAATGTATTGAAACACTTCCACTTCTGCCTTTAAGATTTCCCCAACGGCCGTGGCTGTCTGAACAGC
>JAHJGY010000033.1 GCA_018824115.1 Patescibacteria group bacterium | reverse complement strand
TAAAACACTATTACAAAAACCCTCTCCAAAACTAAGCTTTGAATACGGATTTCCCGAAGGCGTATTACACCAATTTAAATTATTAGAATTGAGAAAACAGGTGTGAATTAGATGGTGCCCACGTCTGGACTTGAACCAGAGACCTCTATCATGTGAAGATAGCGCTCTTACCATCTGAGCTACGCAAGCAGTACTAGCCAGCACGGCTTGTCGGCTTGAATTTTAGTACAAAGAGGCGTAAAATAGGAGCATGGAAATGGAAACTGAAATGGAGCCGGAATCCATTTCTACTCCAATAATTAAGCCAAAAACTTTTTTCTGGGAAATTGCCCAAACGACGTTAATTGCTTTTGTCCTAGCTCAATTACTAGTGCGTTTCGTTGTCCAACCCCATAATGTTGAGGGTGCTTCAATGGAACCTACCTTTAGCAACGGTGATTATATTCTAACTGATAAGATTACGTATTTGTTGAGGAAACCAGACCGTGGCGAAGTTGTTATTTTTCACCCACCGCAATCGGAAAGTATTGAGTATATTAAACGAATTATTGGCTTACCAGGTGATGTTATTGAATATGATGATCGGAGAATCCTTATAAACGGTAGATTACTATCGGAACCCTATTTAGCTTATGCCCACACTCTTATCCCTCCAGAAACTATCAAAGGTGCGACCACAATTACTGTACCGGAAAACAACTATTATGTTCTGGGTGATAACCGCGGCAATAGTTATGATTCTAGATATTTTGGAGTAATTGATTCAGAAAATATAGAAGGGCGGGCAATAGTGCGCTACTGGCCAATAACGGAAGTTAAGGCATTGACAACTCCCAAGTTTGCGTTTTAGAAGCTAGAATTCGGTTTCTTTAAGACCTCTTGATACATTTCTTTCTCCGTTTCCTTACTAATTAACTCTAGGGCCTCCCTTTCACTTATCTTTCGTGATAAAATCTCATTTTTTACCTTATCCGACAGGTCTAATAGCTTCAGTCTTTTCTCAATGTCAATTACACTTAACCCTAACTTCTCGCCAATTTCCTGTACCGACAGTCTAAACTGGGACTGCAAACGATCAATAGCCGCTGCCTGTTCGAATACGGTAAGATCTTCACGCTGAACGTTCTCAACAAGCGACAATACCAAAACCTCAGCCGCATCAACTTTTTTTACAATTACCGGAATGTCTGTTAAGCCCGCCACCTTGGCTGCTCGCCAACGTCTTTCCCCGCAAATAATTTGATACCCTGCCGGGGTTACGGCAACAATAATTGGTTCCAATACCCCGTATTTTCGAATAGAATCAGATAGTTTTACCAGAGACTCATGCGAAAAGGAAACACGAGGACGCATGGGGTTGGGGGCTAACTCATTAATCTTAAGATTCACTAGTTCTTCCATCTTACTCCTTATATTGGCCTCACATTCACATATTTCCGGCCCCTTAACTCACTAAATTTCATAAGGCCTTCAACCAATGCAAAAAGAGTATAGTCTTTACCCATACCAACGTTTTTCCCAGGCAAAAACCGACTCCCCCGCTGTCTAACAAGAATATTACCCGGCAACACTTTCTGCCCATCAGCCATTTTTAATCCCAGCCTTCTACCTGGTCTTCTTTTCTGTTGTCGCGCCGCCGCCCCGGCGGCTTTTTTCTTCGCCATTTAATGAAGTCCAGAAAACACAAGCAATAGCGAAATGTTTTCTGTTGACTGAATTAACCCCGCACCCAATATGGTACGGGAGTTCAATAACTTCTACACCACAATCTCCGCCACCTCTATCCTAGTCAATTCCTGTCGGTGCCCATATCGTTTTCGATACTGGGTTCCAGTCGTATACTTAAACCCTCTAATTTTAGGCCCCCGGACTTGCTCCAAGATCTTCGCTTTTACTTTAACTTTCTCTAGGTAAGGCTGGCCGACATTAACGTCTTCTCCGTTAACAGTTAGCAATACTTTATCAAAGGTAATTGTCGACTTAGCTGACAGTTTCTCAACATCCAACTGCTTACCTTCGTAAACTAGGTATTGCTTCCCTCCAGTTTGTATTACCGCGTACTTTTCAGGTTTTTCCATTTTGCCTTATTATATACAATGAAAACAACCACTGCAAGTTGTTACTAGCACATTGGATGTAAAGACAACAGCAAAGGATATCTAGACTTCAAACATTAAAACACCCTGTACTAAACCAACACTAGCTAAACTAATAACCAGCGAAGTGCCTCCGTAGCTAACGAAAGGCAAGGGTATTCCTGTTACGGGTAAAAGACCAATATTCATACCAATATTGATTACAAATTGAACAAAAAACATTACAAACACGCTGCCAACAATTATCCGGCCCACATATTCTTTAATCTGAGACATAATTAATAGAAGACGCCAAAAAAACAATGAATAAATAACAATTAATACCACAGCTCCAATAAACCCTTGTTCCTCACAGAATGTGGCGAAGATAAAGTCGGTATGTTGGTCAGGGAGAAAACTTAAGTGCGATTGGGTGCCTTTACCCCATTGCCTACCCCATATCTGCCCAGAGCCGACAGCAATTGTCGCCTGAATGGCGTTATAGCCAGTACCCAGCGGATCTTTATACGGATCCAAAAAACTTGACAATCGCGAACTTTGATACGGACTTAAAACAAAATATATTAAGGGTAGTAACGCAAGAGTTATCAGGCTAACTGTAATTAACGGTTTTAAGTCCTCCAATCCCATCCACAAAAATCCCAGCCAAATAGCGAAGACTACTATCATAGTGCTTAAATCCGGTTCCAAAAAGATTAATATTTGCACAGGGAGAAGCAATAAAAACGATATTAGAACAATAAGCCAATCATTAAATTTCCCTCTCGCCCATTGGGAAAAAAATGCAAAACAGACAATTAGCAATGGTTTGACGACCTCGGAGGGCTGAAACTGCAACCCAGCTAATTCAAACCAGCGTACTGCTCCCCGCACAGAATCGCCAAATACTAAAACAGCAATTAACGACGCAACAGCCAAAAGATAGAATATTGGAAAAAAGTAGAGAAAGTATCGATAATTGAATGATGAAAGTAGGGTAAGGACAGCAATTCCAATAATCAACGCCAAGAACTGACGATCAAGAATGTTCGGCGTTAGTGCACCCCCGGCAACCTGAATACTCTTTAGTGTAAGAAATCCAATAGAAATTAGTGCTCCGACACAAACCAAAAGCCAAACATCAAACTTTATTACTCGACCTCGTGTTAATCTAAACATACGCCCACCCATACTTCCTCATCCTGCAATTTAATAGTAGTTTCTTGATCCACCTTCTCCTTTCGCTCGTTGCTTATTCTCCTTGCCAAAACCCTCTCCCCAATTTCCGTACCATGAACAGAAAAAACATCTCTAACTCGAGATGAATCCGAAATCCAGTAAACTTCTATTTTTGCTGACCGCTGATAACCAGTATTTTTCCTTAAGTCCTGGATCGCCCGGATTATATCTCGCGCCATTCCCTCCAAAATCAGATTATCGCTCATTCTTATATCCAGTGCTATTTCGATCCCAGCATCTCTGTCTCCATCTAACTCGAATTGCACTTCCTTAATATTCAGCTCATCCTTGACTAATTCCAGCAACTCACCATCTACCTGATCATCTTTATGGCAGATGACAGTTATTTTTGGCAGCGGCTGCCTTACTTTTACTCCCGCTTCCCTTCTGGCAGAATGCCCTTGCTCAACAATTACTCTGACTGTCTCCATCTTTTGCACTAACTCCTCATCAATCAAATCATCTTCTACCTTCGGCCAATCGCACAGGTGAATTGATTCTGGTTCAGAATCTAACCTCAAATTCTGATAAATTTCTTCTGTTAAAAATGGCATCGCCGGAGCTATAGCTAAAATAGATTGTTTTAGAACATGGTGCAAAATCTTAAATGCCGCTTCCTCCCCTGCCAAAAACCGGTCACGCGAGCGGCGGATATACCAGGTTGATAAATTATTAACAAAAGGCTGGATCAGGTTAACGGCGCCAGGAATATTATACTCTTCCATAGCTTTCTCGAAATCCCTAATAAATCGATAAAGTTGTGAGATAACCCAACGATCCAAAGCGGAAAAACTGCCTAACTGATCAACTACTAAATTATTCAACTGTTCGGCTGTTAACTTAAAGATATTCGCGTAGGTAACAAAATACCGATAGGAGTTCCAGAGGATGAGGGAAACTGTTTTAACCTTTGCTTCAATCTCTTCACCATGTGTCATATTGACTTCCCGGCCCATCATTACCGGACTACTCATTAGATATAAACGAAGAGCGTCACCGCCGTACTTTTCTATTGTTACTCGCGGATCAGGATAGTTACCATAAGATTTACTCATCTTCCGACCATCCGTCCCTTTCATTACTCCGGTCACGACCACGTTCTTAAAGCAGTGCGTGTTATAAAGCGCGTTGGAAACTACATGCATAACGTAAAACCAGGCCCGTACCTGACCAGTGTACTCAACAATAAAGTCGGCGGGAAAAGATTTATCGAACTCTTCTTTGTTTTCAAATGGGTAATGTCTTTCGGCATAAGGCATAGAGCCCGATTCCATCCAGCAGTCCAAAACCTCTGACACCCTTTTCATCTCACCTCGACACTGGCTACATTCAAAAGTTATATGATCCAGGCCATTACGATGCAAATTATTCACTCTCTGCCCGCTTAACTCTTCTATTTCCTTTATTGATCCGGCCACTACTCGTTTACCACAATTACCACACTCCCAAACCGGCATTGCCGTCGCCCAATATCGAGTACGAGAAATACACCAATCTGGGGCCAGTTCAACCCCCTTCTTAAACCTGCCATACTTGAAGTGCTCCGGAACCCAATTAATAGACTCATTTGATTTTAATAACTTCTTCTTAAGATCCTGCACGTTAATAAACCAGGAATCCTGTGCCCGGTGGATCAGGGGCGTCTCACAGCGGTAACAATAGGGGTAGCGATGTACAACAGTATCTTCCCTAAACAATAAGTTCCTCTCCCGTAAATCTCTAATTATCAAGGGATCTGCCTCTTTAACATAGACTCCGGCCCATTTATCCACTTCGCCAACAAATTTTCCTTCTTCATCTACAGAAAACATAATAGACAAACCCAAATCTTTGCCCATTTCGGTATCGATGTCGCCAAAACCTGGCGCCGAATGAACGATCCCTGTTCCCTCATCCATATTTACCATTTCTTGATAAGTGTAAATCTTATAATCCTTATCGTTAGGGGGAAAATAATTATATGGGGACTGATACCCTAAACCAACCAATTCCTTTCCAGTAAAAATATCAACTACTTTATAATCGTAACCGGATAAAACTGACTCAACTCGTTTTTCAGCTATAACATACTGCTCTTGATCCCCAGAAATAGTAACAAGGACATAATTTTCTTTATTATCAACAACTAAAGCCCTGTTAGACGGTAAAGTCCAGGGGGTGGTTGTCCAGGCCAGAAGGTTTACTTCTTTATCTTGGAGCTGAGTTTTAAACTTTACCGTAATTCCCGGGTCCTCCATCTCCTTGTAGCAATTATCCATAGCAATCTCAAAATTGGAGATTGGGGTGCCACAACGGGTGCAATACAAAGAGGTTCGGACCCCTTTATAAATTAACCCCTTATCATAAAGCTGTTTAAAAACCCAGATTACCGACTCCATGTAGTCAAGATCCATGGTTCGGTAAGCATTGCTGAAATCGACCCAGCGTCCAATGTGATCAACGTACCATTTCCATTCCGAGGAAACCTTTTCGACATACTTTTGACACTCGCCGATAAAGTTATTAATGCCAAAGTCAGTAATATCCCGCCGGTTCTTTAATCCAAGTTTTACTTCTACCTTATTCTCGATAGGAAGACCGTGACAATCCCACCCCCAAACCCTACGAACTCGCTTCCCTTTCATTGTAAAAAAGCGGGGAACAATATCTTTGGCAATACTCACCAGCAAGTTGCCATAGTGGGGATACCCAGTTATAAACGGCGGGCCATCATAAAAAGTATAAGCACTATCCTCATCCCGTTGTTCAATAGACTTTTCAAATACCTTATTCTGTTCCCAATATTTAAGGGTCTGTTCTTCCTGCTTAGGAAAATCGGGCTTGGCATCTACTGACCTAAACATAAGCAAATAATAGGGATGATCCCTATTTTAGGGATGATCCCTAAAATAGATTAGTCTAAAAGCAAACTCTTAATCAAGGCTTGTTCGTTATCGGTAGCCTTGTAAGCTTCAACAAACTCGCGATACGAATTACTATAACTTGTCTGCGAAAAGTATTCAAGAACGTAATCCGACTTTATCCAATGCATATTTTTCGCACCAGTATAGAAGGGATAACTAGAATACGAGTATGATTCTAGTGAAGCAACCAGCTTTGAAGGATTAAGGTGGATATATCTTGACAAGTGAAGCAGCTGCTCTTCCGTTGTAACCTGGACACATCTGTAAATTCCATCAAACAGCCCTCCCGATAAACCGGCCTTTTCGTTGAAGTAGGTCACATAGTTAGAAATAACACGACGCATAAGCATTGTACTCCCTATTTCAGTTATATTTCTCACAATCAGGTGAAAATGGGTTGGCATAAAACAGTATGCCAGAAGCTCTACGTCCTTATAAACATAATTTGGGACCATGTAGATTGTCTCGCCTGTTTTGGCATTAAACCTTGCTTCTCTAAACTCGGGATCAAGATACCTTTTTAATTGAAAAAGAAAAGACGCGTAATCGTGTTCATCGTTGAATATTCCTACCCCTCGAATACCACGATTATAGAGGTGGTAAAAACCACCAGCACTATAGTTCTTTATAGAATTTTTCTGTGGCACGTAGTCATTATACTACAAGTAAATAATAGGGATCATCCCTAAAATAGGGATGATCCCTATAAAATGCTCCTGCGTCAACAAGAACTTAATAGAGACATTCACGACTCTATTTTCACAACAAATTACCGATCTTGCACAACGCTTTCTCTTGTCATATAGTCAGTTGAGATAGCTTAGATATGATCAAGAAGCGTAACCTTTTTACTGTCTTAGGAATCCTACCTGAACCTGGCGGCTATAGCCTGGCTAAATTCAGCCGCGGGTATCCTAAACAAACCTATCAAGACTGGGTAAAAGAATTAACCACAGAAGGAGCAGAGAAATTCTACAACACCTTCTATTTTGACTACGGACATACTTCAATTGCCGATATGGCTCATATTACAGTGATCGTGGAAAACATTTCCACCGTAGCACGTATGGCTTTAATTGACGAACCGCTTATGGATGTACAGGAAGTCTCCACTCGTTACGTTAACTTCTCAGAACCTAATTACGAAACCCCCCCAGAGATTATTAAAGCAAACTTAACATCTGAATATAAATCAGCCTGCGAATTCCTATTTCAAAAATATAGTTATTACTACAATAAAATGGTTGCCTTTCTAGAACAAAAGTTTTGGGAATCAAGGCCCAAAAACATGAGCGATGATAAAGCCGAGCGAACATTTAACGCCCGCGCTTTTGACGAAGCTCGCTATTGTCTTCCTTGCGCTTTCCACACCTCTTTAGGGTTTATTATAAATGCGAGAACTGCAGAAAAAATTATTACCCGTCTAAAATCACATCCCCTGCAAGAACTTCAAGACATTGGAGAGGATCTGAAAAAAGCCGTTAGAGAGCGACCTGCCTACAGCCCCCATTTTAAGGAATTCAGCGTCCCGAGTGCGCCAACATTAGTTAAATATGCCGGCACTAATTCTTATCTCCAGCACGTCTACGTGCGAATTTACGAATTTGCACAAGCAAATATCTTAACTGACCTTCCCAGTCCCTCCAACGAAAGATCAGTAGAAATGTTCGCACCAGAAGATGATGAAATTGATTTGGCCACGACTATGCTTTTTCGTGTCCTGCCCCATTCCTACACCCAAATCTCAAATATAGTCCGAAACTGGTCAAAGAAGAAGATTGGCGACTTAATCAATATCGCGTATTCTGATCGGAGAGGAAGAGATCCGCTGATCCGCGAATTAGCAACTGGTCGTCTCACTTTCGACGTCTGCTTAGATAACGGCGCTTTCCGTGACTTGCATCGCCACCGAAACATGATCCATATCTTTAAGAATCTAACTGGTGAACACGGTATTGATGTTCCTTATGAGATGAAATTTAATCAAGACTTGGCAGATGAATTTATTGAAGACATGAGCAAGAATATAGACTTAGCAAAAAAACTTGATCGGATGAAACCAGGACTAGGTGAGTATATCTTACCCCTGGCAGCTCGGAGAAGAGTCCTTTTTCGCTTAGATCCAAAACAGCTTCAGTATCTGACCGAATTAAGAACAACACCAAAGGGAAATTGGTCTTACCGCGATATCGCCTACCTCATGTTTCTGGAATATAAAAAAAGATATCCACTTAGAGCCAAACATTTCCGGTTAACCAACCCAGAAACAACTGAGTTTTGGAATCGCTGATATATAAGGGTGCAATAGGGATCATCCCTATTACAGGGATGATCCCTATAATTTGCTTTGACAGATACAAAAATGCTCGGCCTAATTCAACAAGAGCAACAACGGCAGCGGGAACAACTGCAAATGATTCCCTCGGAAAACTACGTTAGTAAAGATGTCTTAACCGCTGTGGGATCTGTCCTGATGAATAAGTACTCCGAAGGACAACCATACAAACGCTACTATCAAGGAAACGCTATTATTGATGAAATCGAAAGTTTGGTAAAAACACGAGCGCTTGAAGCATTCGGTTTAAATCCAAAGGATTGGGGCGTCAATGTCCAAGCTATGAACGGCAGTATTGCCAATCTGGCTGTTTATCTCGCATTATTAAAACCGGGTGACAAGTTATTGTCGCTGAAACTCTACGACGGCGGTCATTTATCCCACGGCTGGCAGTTACCGAACGGGAAAAAAGTCAGCCACACTTCGCTAATCTTTACTCCATCGTATTACTCAGTTGACCAGAAAACTCAGGTTCTAAATTACGACCAGGTAAAAAGAACGGCTCTCCAGGAAAGACCGAAAATGATCATCTCTGGTGGTACTTCCTACCCTAGGGAAATAGATCATCAAAAAATGCGCCAGGTTGCCGATGAAGTTGGAGCGCTGTATCTGGCCGATATTGCGCACGAGGCCGGTTTAGTCTTGGCAGGAGTGAATAAAACCCCTTTCCCCCACGCTCATATTGTGACTATGACTACCCGCAAAACACTTAGAGGTCCAATCGGTGCCATGATCTTCACTCACCAGGAAAACATCCGGTCAATTAACCAATCCGTTTTCCCAGGCTTACAAGGAGGTCCACAGAATCACACTATCGCCGGTATTGGAGTTGCCCTGCACGAAGCCATGGAACCAGATTTCACGATCTATGCAAAACAAATAATAACTAACGCCAAAACATTGACCAAGGAATTATCTAATCTGGGTTTTACAATAGTGAGTGGTGGTACTGACAAGCACCTCTTCCTTATTGACCTCAGAAACAAACAGATATCTGGCAAGAAAGCAGCTTTGGTTTTAGAAAAGGCGAATATTATTGTGAACAAAAACGCCATCCCCTCTGAACCATCTTCACTTTGGGATCCTTCCGGTATCAGATTAGGCACCCCGGCCCTAACAAGCCGCGGGATGAAAGAAACGGAAATGAAAAAGATAGCCAGTTGGATAAATACTGTTATCGACAAGTATGAAAACACTGATGTATTAACTAAAGTTGGCCAAGAAGTTAAAGATTTCGCTCTGCAGTTCCCAGTACCGGGACTAGATGATTAGGTTTCACTTAGCCGCCAAACTCGATTACTTGGGTTTGACGAGATCGGTCCCGGTAGATAGTGACTCCCTTACACCCCATCTCCCAAGCAAGAAGGTAAGCTTTACCAACATCGACGGGGGTTGCGTCGTTGGGCATATTTATTGTTTTGGTTACAGAATTATCTGTCCAGCGCTGGAATGCGGCCTGCATCTTAACATGATCTTTGTACGAAATATCGTGGGCTGTTTTAAAAATGCGTTTGAGATCATCAGGTACCCTTTTTATTGCCTGAACACTACCATGATTCTTAGCCACCTCACTTAACAATTCGTCTTGATGAATCCCTCTCTTTTCAAGTAACTCGCGAAACACTCCGTTAGTTCTAAACAAATGGGTATTACCACCAAAGGCATTTCTTCGGTAAGCAAGGGCAAAGAAAGGTTCAATACCAAACGAAGTCTCCATGATAATCGCATGATTACTGCTTGGAGGCAAAGTAGTTAATGCAATATTTCTGGGTTGCTTCGTTTTATCTTTCCAGATAGAGTATTTTACATTCGGGAAAGGACCTTTCTCCTCCGCTAATTCAAACGAGGCTTCCCAGGCAGCATCATAAATATGCTTCATAACTTTCTTAGCAAGTTTAACTGCGTCTTCGTTATCATAGGGAAGTGATAACCGCGCCAATACCTCTGCCCAGCCAAACAACCCAAGTCCAACCCGCCGATTGGCTAACACTGTCTCTTTAACCCGGGCCACCGGAAACCAGGTAACATCAATCGTATCATCCAACATTCTTACAGCTACTTTCACCACCTCTATCAATCGATCATAATTTAATTTTAACCTGTTTCCCTTATCTCTAACCAAGAATTTCGTTAGATTCAAATAACCCAAATTACAACATTCATAAGGATAAAGAGGTTGTTCACCGCACACGTTAGTTGCCACAATCGGCCCCATGTAATCCAACAATGGATTCCCTCGATTAATAGTATCCAAAAACAATAATCCGGGGTCTCCAGTTTGGTGAGCGATGCGCGAGGCCAAATCGAAAATCACTTTTGCCCTAATTCTACTAGCTACTTTATGGGTTCGTGGATTGATTAATTCCCAAACTCGATCATATTTTACCGCCTCCATAAACCTATCACTTACGCCCAGCGAAATATTGGTGCTAATTAAAACCCCCTCCTTTTCCTTTGCCGTAATAAAATCGAGAATATCTGGATGATCGGCATTCAATATGGCCATATTCCCACTTTCGTACCTCCCTTGTTGGCGAAAAATCCTGGTTGTGGCATCAAAAAGCTGCATGATTTTCAAAGGCCCCGAAGCAAGTGACGGTTCTCGGCCAACTTGATCACCTCTTGGTCTAACCATAGAGAAATTATAGCCGCATCCTCCTCCGTTCTTCTTAGTTACCGAGGACTCATAAAGAACTTGGAAAATGTCTTCTACGGAGTCGCTAATTGGAAACACAAAACAATTTCCCATCTGCTGTTTTTCCTTTCCCGCATTGGCTAATACTCTTGTCCCCGGCCAGAATTCAAGACTTTCCATCACCTCGACAAATTTTTTCTCCCACTTTTCTTTCGCTCTCTTAGTTTGTTCGGCTGCCGCCACTGCCATAGCCACACGTCTGATCATTCCTTTTGGAGTCTCAATCGTGTTTCCCTCCTCATCTTTTAGAAGGTATCTCTTTTTAAGGAGAAATAAACCATTGTACGTCAAGCCACCGAGGTCATCGCTTACACCCAAATCTTCCTGCTTTTCAACCTTGCGCCGCTGTTCATCTCGATACAAAATATACGATTTTGCCGTTTGAGCGTGACCTTCTTCTATTAATACTTTTTCTACAGCATCACCAATATCTTGAGTGGAAATATTTCGCCGGCGGGGAAACGTTTGAGAAAGATAATCAATAACCATCTCAGCAACCTTCCTCGCCAACTCCTCGTCCTCTCCACCTACACGCTGTGCCGCCAGGAAAATGCCCTGAAATATTTTTTCTAAAGAGAAATCTTGCTTTATGCCACTGCGCTTGATTACTTTTTTGAATAGGATTCTCATTCTATTGGCAGTAAAGGACATCGTTCCTGCAGAATAGGCAGTACCAGTTCACGAATCTTGTAATTAATTATCTCTCGCGGAAGTAATTTACCTTTAGTAGCACAATTAACTTTTACCCAATGCGGCTTTTTTTCAGTTAAAGAAACATACATACCTCGAGCTTTTTGCTGATGAACAAGATTCTCTTCGTGGATATCCATTACACCATCATCCACGTAGGTCCGACCCGTCTTCTTGCTAACTAGCCCTTGCCCTATCTCGGGTGGAACATCTAGAAATACGACCAGATCCTCCCTTATTAATCCTAACTCTTGGTAACCAGCCTGCTCTAGCCAATCTAAATATCTGCCTTGCTCTCCTGCGCTCAACTTCACGGCCTGATGGCCCATACACGAAGTAATGTATCGATTCGATAATACAACAAAACCTTCCTCTAATAATTCCTGTACCTTTTTTGATCCATCTGCCTGGTCTAGAATGTAAGGCAAAGTAACTAGCCAAGGACTCACTTCACCTATTGAACCGAATTCACCCTTCAAAAACCTGCCTACCATAGATCCCCAGAAACTCTCGTACTGTGGAAAATCTAACTCCTGTACCTGATAACCTAACTCCTTCAACCAACCTGATGTAAGCTTAAGTTGAGTCGTTTTTCCTGAACCATCTGCACCTTCAAATACAACAAAAATGCCCCTTTTACTCATATGAGAAAACCTTTCTCGAACCGCTCAGTCGGGGCAACCCGCTAAAGACCAATTCTGCTAGGCCAAACACAAACGTCACCAAAACTAAATTCCCAATTAGGTTGTATTTAAGAAATGGCAAACCCATAAGATAACACTTGATTAAACCCTTAAAGGTTGGCTCGTACCAACCTTGATACCAAACACCGAAATTGGTCCAGATATAGAAGAATAGACTACTAAAAACACCGAGGGATATAATCGCTAGTAGCTTGTTCACGAGTGCTGGAATATTGCTGAATTGCGAAATATACCTAGTTAATTCTTTATGGGTTAAGCTCAGTAAGCCAATAATTGCATAAGCAGACCAGGTAAAAAGGTAAATGTTGGAATTACCAATAATGCGGTCCGACAGCATCATAGATGTTAGTGGTACAAGTACACCCCATGCCTTACCTAGATAAACGGCGGCAAGTAATGTACTCAGCGTAACCAGTTCAACATTGATCGCCAAGTGCAACCGATTAAGTAAAACCCGAGATCCGCAAGCTACAACAATAAGCAGTGACCCAAAAAATAAGCCTTTTAGTTGAGATCTTCCTTTTGCATAGCCCATTTAATAACTAGAATTCTGTCCAACCGAATTCGATTGTATCCCCATCAACAAGTTGATAATCTCCGGCTCCCACCTGAGACATCTCTCCATTAATTAGAAACGCCCAAAAGTGACTTTCATCGGCCACCTTGCCGCCGATCCCAGAAATATATTCACCAAGCCCTGACCGCTCAATGACTAAACTAAATCCTTCCTCTAGCGCAAGTCTCTCCAAAAGATCAAGGGCCGTGACTTGCTTTTTTACTTTAAGATCATCAAAGATCATCACACCTGTTTCGCCATTATCTATCCGCATTTGCACGGCCGCACTCACTTGTTCTACACCACTAACCTCACCGATGTCCACAGAAGTAGTCCTCTGATGATAAGTAACTATACCAAAGCTAATACCAAAACCAAGACAAATTATCCAAAAAATATATTTTCGTCTCATTTCTTTAGAAATCTAAACCCTTAATAACTTTCTGTCCTGTACGATACGGATGCTTCACCTCATTAAATTCAGTTACCAAATCCGCTATTTTCAACAAATCGGCCGGAGCTTCGCGCCCCGTTAAAATGATGTGAACATTTTCACACGAGGCCTTTAGAAAATCAAGGGCAGTCTCTGTTTTAATTAACCCATTACTAACAGCTAAATTAAATTCGTCCAGGACAAGCATAAATGGTCTTGCGAGTATAAGCTCTTTAGCTTCGACCAATGCTAATTCAGCTAACAGGTAATCCTCGTCAGTCAAATCTTGAAAATTTGTCCAACCCTCTTTCCCCGCAGGGTATATCTCAATCAAAGGTTCGCTCTCCGCTTGGATTACTTCACCAGTTATTCGCTTCTTTAGAAATTGAACAATAACACTCCGCAGTCCATAACCCGCCGCTCGGAAAGCCATCCCCAAAGCGGCTGATGTTTTCCCTTTACCATTGCCTGTAAATAAATAAATCATTTAATTTTTAACTCCTATATTCATCACCTGTTCATGCTTGCAACCATCCCGATATACCGTAACCCCTTTACACCCCAATTCCCACGCTAGTCGGTAAATATTCTTAACATCGTCCGCAGTTGCTGTCGTTGGCAAATTTACCGTTTTTGATACTGCATTGTCAGTATACTTTTGAAACGCCGCCTGAATTTTTACGTGCCATTTGGCATCGATTTCATGGGCCGTCTTAAATACGCGGCGATATCTTTCTGGAACATCCTTACACTCCTGAACCGACCCTGTGCGGGCAACTTCTTTAATTAGTTTCTTTGAGTAAAATCCTTTTCTCTTCGCCACTTGTTCAAACAGTTTGTTTATCTGTACCAACTCGTCTCCTGCGCGCATCACGTTTTTCTGGACAAAGCCAAGAGCAAAGAGCGGTTCTATTCCCGGAGAGCAACCGGCAATCACGCTAATCGTTCCTGTCGGTGCAATGGTTGTTATCCCAGCATTGCGCAACTGTTTAAATCCCTGCTTCGGCCACGTACTGACCACAAAGCTGGGGAAACTCCCTTTTTCTTTAGCTAGTTGGACTGACTCGTCTCTGCCAATATCGGTGATATATTTCATTAACTTACAGGCCACTTTTACTGCCTCGTCACTAGCGTATGGAACTTCTAATTCCACCAGTAAATCAGCAAAACCCATAATTCCTAAACCCATCTTTCGATTAGCTTTAGACATCTGCTCAATTCTGTTTAAGGGGTAATTATTCACATCAATCACATCATCTAGGAATCGTACCGCTACTCTAATTACCTTCTCTAATCGTGCATAATCAATAACTCGCTTGTTAACGAAACGGTTAACTGCTATTGACCCTAAGTTGCACGACTCATAGGGCAGCAAAGGCTGTTCCCCGCAGGGATTTGTTCCGTCTAATTTGCCAATCCGCGGGGTAACATTAGCCCTTTCAGTTGCATCCAAAAAAAGCATACCTGGGTCTCCCGTCCTCCAAGCAAGCTCGGAAATCTGATTAAACAACCTTTTTGCAGAAACACGTTTCTTAACCATTTTTGTATGCGGCTCTATCATATTCCAGTGCGCATTAGTACTGGCTTTCTGCATGAATTCATCAGTGACACCAACAGAAATATTAAAATTAGTAATACTCTGATCATCAACTTTTAGATTAATAAATGACTCTATGTCCGGATGATTCACATTTAGTATTGCCATCGCCCCCATTTGCCGCCCGCCACGATCACGCACCACTTTATTTGCCTGAGAATACACTTTAAGAAAATAAACTGGTCCAGCAGCTGGTTCCCCACTGGACCCGACCAATTCATCTCTTGATCTTATCCGGGAAAAATTGAAACCAGTCCCTCCACCCATCTGAAGAATTTTAATATTATCCCGCAACGTTCCGAAAATACTGTGCATCGAGTCTTTAATCGGCAGTACAAAACATGCCGACAGACACTTATCGGGTCTTCCTGCTTGGATTAATGGCTTACCAGATAAAAAATCGAGGTTACTCTGAATCTCAAAGAATTGCCGCTCGATCTTGTCCAACTGAGATTCATGGATCCCATAAAACCGCTCGGCCGACGCCACCACCCGGGCCACCCTAAGGAATGCCTCCCGCGGAGTCTCTGATTCTTTCCCGTTTTTTCTAAGCGCTCTCCGTCGCATAACTTTTAAGGAATTAGCTGTTAGCTTCATGAATAATAGGGATCATCCCTAAAATAGGGATGATCCCTATTTTAGGTTGTTTTATTTTCCCATCTCTCTTGTTTTACTTGTTGCGATTACTTGAAAATTTTTTGATCCGTCCCGATAAACAGTACATCCTTTACAGCCTTTTTTCCACGCCATCATAAATGCATTTTTTACATCATCAACCGTTGCTTCATGGGGTAAGTTAATCGTTTTGCTCACCGAATTATCAACATAAGATTGCCAGGCGGCTTGAATTTCCACGTGCCATTTCCAAGATATCCTATGCGTGGTAACAAAAACATCCTTCATAGCTTGCGGGATATTAGCGATGGAATATAATTCTCCGTCATTTTCGATAATTTGTTCAATTATCCTTCGCGTGTACAACTTCTTCTCTTTTAATACCGATTCTAAAATTGGGTCGACATAAACTAACACTTCCCCTGGCTTGTTTTCCCGTTCCTTTTCAAAAAAAGTCCTCCTCTCATAAGCTAGAGCAAAAACAGGTTCTATGCCCGGCGTGGTATTAGCAATCATGGAAACCGTCCCTGTCGGTGCAATAGTAAACATTGTGCAATTTCGATACTGTTTATCTGCCCCTTTATAACTAGAAATATCAATATTTGGAAAAGCTCCTCTTTCTCTACCAAGCTGTAGTGACGCCTTCTCCAACCCTTGCTTAAAATACTTAGCCATCCTCTTTGCCATCTCAACCGCCTCTATTGAATTGTAAGGTATCCCCAACCTGTAAAGTACATGAGCAAATCCGATTACTCCAGCGCCAATCTTGCGATTTCCATACTTAACTAACTTTTCCGTCTCTGGTAAAAGATAACTATTCACTTCAATCATATTGTCTAAGAGTCTAGTGATCGTATAAATTGTCTTTGACAACTTATTCCAATCTACTTTATACGACCCTTTGTGTTTAACTAGGTGTGCCAGTAGATTCACCGATGACAGATTGCAACTCTCATACGGCAGAAGCGGCTGTTCACCGCAAGGATTCGTTGCATTAATCTCCCCCAGGCTTGGTGTGTAATGATCTTTCTCTAAACGATCTAAGTAAATCATTCCTGGATCACCAGATAGCCAGGCGTGTTCGCAAATCTCGCCGAACAAAGATCTCGCTTTTACTTTCTTTGCTACCTGATTGTTCCGTGGATTAATTAATTGCCAATACTTATCTTGCTTGACTGCCACCATAAATTTGTCTTTAATCCCTACTGAAATGTTGAAATTCTTTATTGTTTCGTCTTTATCTTTAACCCTGATAAACTCCGAAACATCTGGATGATCAACATCCAGGATACCCATATTCCCACCATGCCGCTTCACACCCTGTATTACCCTGGACAAAGCGGCACTATATACACGCAGAAATTCGACCGGTCCAGAGGCTGCGCCCGGAACATCACGCACCTTATCGCCACGAGGCCTTAGATTACTGAAATTGAAACCAGTCCCGCCAAAATTCTTCTGTATTAAAGCCGCATTACCTAAACTGCCAAATATCGAAGCGATCGAATCATCAACTGGAAGAACAAAACATGGGGATAACTGATTAGGTGCCTGAGAATTGCCCGCTTCAAATAAGGCGCTCCTAGTAACAACGATGCGTAAATCAACCATTGCCTCAAAGAACTCCCGCGAAACTTCGTCAACTTCTTTCTCCGACCCCCAATTAATTTCTGGTTTTGCTAAATGCCTCGCCACTCTGTAGAAAATCTCACCAGGGGTCTCAACCGGATCACCTTTCTTATTTGTACAAGAGCATCTGCTGACTAGCGTTTTCTTAGCGTTCGGTTCTAAATTAGGCTCACGGAAATATTTCAGTTTCATTTGTTTAGTCATTATGTTCCTTGACTAACCGCACTTGCTCCAGCCGCAAAACGGACACATGATACATCCCTCAACATGGCGCAATGGCGCATCACAGTCAGGACAAGAAAATTCTTCATTCTTGTTCTGATCTCTAGGCACAACTTTTTTTGATGGTTTTTCCTCTTTTGTTGGCGCCATTTAATCTTTTCCCACATTCAACACCTGCTTTTTTCTCGACTTATCTCTATACACCGTCACCCCTTTACATTTCATCTCATAAGCTCGTAGAAACACTTCTTTAACATCATCAACTGTACTATCATGGGGCATATTCACTGTTTTTGATACTGCATTGTCCGTGTGTTTTTGAAATGCAGCCTGCATACGAACGTGATCTTTAGGCAAGACATCATGCGCGGTAACAAATACCTTCTGAACATCCTCTGGGACCCCACCAACTCCTTGACAACTACCTTTCTGAGAAATTTCTTCAAGTAGCCTTTCAGTAAAAAAACCCTGTTTCTCAGCAACGAATTTGAATTCGGGGTGAACGTAAAATAATTCCTGCCCCTCTAGTGTTCTCATATGTTTTCGCTTATACGCTAAAGCAAAAATTGGCTCAACTCCACTCGTACAATCTGCAATTAGGGACGTTGTCCCCGTTGGTGCAATCGTTGTCACTGTCGCATTTCTCATATATTCAGTTCCGTTTCTCTCCCAAATACTTTCTGGATAATTAGGAAAGTTTCCTCTCTTCTCAGCTAATTTTGCTGACGCTTCTCGCGCCGTCTCGGTAACAAACTCCATCAACTCTTCAGCTATTGCAATTGCTTTCTCTGAATTATAGGGAATACCCATCTTGAGTAATAAGTCAGCAAACCCCATTATCCCAAGTCCTATCTTCCGATTAGATTTAGTCATTTTCTCGACTTCGGGAATAACATAATGATTAACATCAATAGTGTTTTCGAGAAAATGAACGCTGGTGAAAACAACATCCTTCAACGACTGGTAGTTAATCTTCCCGTCTCTTGTCAGAAATTTCGAAACTACAATCGACCCTAGATTACAAGACTCATAGGGGAGAAGAGGTTGTTCACCGCAAAGGTTGACCGCTTCAATACGACCACAACTTGGAGTGGGATTATGCCTGTTTATCTCATCAATAAACAGGACCCCAGGCTCGGCGCTTTGCCAAGCTGACATTGCGATACGGTTATAAAGATCCCGAGCCGGAATTTTCTGTGCACCCGATTTCTTCTGTAATTCAACACCCAGCTCAATGTCACCGCCCTGCTTAACTGAATCCATGAACATATCATCCACCGAAACAGAAAGATTAAAATTATTTAACTCCTCATTGTCTAACTTTATTTGCAAAAACTCCAAAATATCAGGATGGTCTACTCGTAAAACAGCCATTGTTCCGCCAAACCTTACGCACCCCTCGTTAATTACATTAGTTGAACGATCGAATAACCTCATAAACGAAACCGGCCCAGAACTTTGCCCGCCAGTCGACTTAATAACTGATCCACGGGGCCTTAATTTGGAAAACGAAATTCCAACTGCCCCACCACTTCGGAAAATTAAGGCGCTATTCTTTAACGCCTCATAAATACTATCAAGTGAATCATCTAGTGGAAGTACAAAACAGGCAGAAAGCTGTTGCAATTTTCGCCCAGCATTACGCAACGGAGTCCCCGAAAGAAAAGATAGTGAGGACATTGCTTCATTGAATTTATCCGATGTTGCAACCACCTCTCTCGGCGAAGCCGCGTAGTATGCATCAGCTAATGCAATATTATCCGCCACGCGGCGGAACATATCCCCTGGGGTTTCCTTCGATTCACCATTTGAATCACATTTAAGAAACCGCTTCCTTAGAACAACTAAAGCGTTATCCGAAAACTTACCGGTATTCAACATTGGTATCTAGAGATAGTGGGAGGTGTCCCTTACCTACCATTACCAGATTATCGGTGCAGGAAAGTTATGTCAATAACATAAGTAAAAAAAGAAAAGGAGAATTTTGGAAAAACTAGAATTTAGAATCTGGATAAAGGAGTTTTGGCACCCTCCGAGTAAATACGAGAACTCATCCAGCGAACAAGCCTATTTCCTTCTCATAAAAGCCGGCATTTCCAACTCGTCATTTTCTTGTCCAGGTTCTTCCTCTTTCTGCACTTCTTCCGATACTTCCTCTAAATGCCGGTTTCTTTGTTTTACCGCATCAAAACCAGCCGCTATAACCGTAATTCTCAATTCCTCACCCAAACTTTCATCTATCGCCGCTCCGAATATTATCTGTGCATCAGCATCAGCAGCCTCGGAAATTAAGCGAGCAGCCGCATCTACTTCTGACAATTTAAGACTACTACCAGCAGTGATATTTATTAAGACACCCTTCGCCCCCTGGATCGATGCCTCTAATAATGGACTTTCAACTGCTTCTTTAGCCGCTACCACTGCACGATCCGCACCCTCGGCACTAGCGATGCCCATCAGAGCTGAACCAGCATTCTGCATGATCGCCTTTACATCCGCAAAGTCTCGATTAATTAAACCCGGCATGACAATAATATCTGATATTCCTTGCACGCTTCTCCCTAGAACAGCATCAGCCACCTGAAATGCCTCTAATAAACTTGTGTCCGGATCAACAATCTCTAGAAGTCTCTGGTTAGGTATAACAATCAAAGCATCAACTTTATCTTTAAGTTCGCGAACCCCCTCTTCAGCAACCATCATTCTCCTCGCCCCTTCGAATTCAAACGGCTTTGTTACCACACCCACTGTTAATGCACCCTCCCCACGCGCAACATCAGCCACCACCGGACCAGCTCCCGTACCAGTCCCACCTCCCTGACCAAGAGTAATAAAAACCATATCTGTGTCTGCGAAATGCTCATGAAGCTGATCAACACTCTCTTCTGCCGCTGCACGGCCAATCTCTGGGTTGCCTCCGGAACCCAACCCGCCAGTTAAATTCGCCCCGATCTGTATTTTAGTCGAGGCCGGAGAAGTAGACAATGCCTGTGCGTCAGTGTTAACCACAATAAATTCCACTCCCTGGATATTCTGGATCTCCATCATGCTCTTTACAGTATTAGACCCACCTCCGCCAAGACCGACAACTTTTATACGCGCGAACTTCTGAATCTCTGGTTTAATTAACATAGAATAAAAATTACGGCGCAGAAATTTAAACCCTCCTGAGCCTAAAAGCAACCTCTGCTAAGATACTAAGTAACTAGCTAGCTTGGCTAAAACAGCTATGGAATTAACCCTTTTGCCCATTTCGCCACCTTCTCGAAATACAGCTTAGCTAGTGGAATCCTATTAATAAATGATATCCGCGGGGTAACTAACCGCTTAGACGCAAAAATAACCATGCCAATAGCCGCCGAATAACCAGGGGAAGAAATTTCCTCAATTAACCCTGATACACCCTGTGGAGACCCTATCCGAACCGGGGCTCGTAAAATCTTTTTTGCCACACCATCAAGTCCAATAGTACTAGCCCCGCCTCCACAAATAACTGCCCCTGAAGGCAGACTGTGTTCATAACCACTTCTCTTCAATTCCTCTTTAACTAAGTCGAACACTTCTTCCAATCTTGGCCTAATTATTCCCCTAACTAAAAAGTCTTTATCAACTGATTTTAACTTGCCAATATTTAACGAAGAAATATCTATCTCAGCTGACGCAGAAGTCTCTTTATCTCCTTCAGAAAGATGCCGCTTTTTATCCTTTTCCCCCTCTTTTTTCGAAGGTAAAACTGGCATTTGATGATTAGAAAGATGTGTTTTTACCTTTTCTGCTTCCTCCAAAGTAATCCGCAACCCTATCGCGATATCATTGGTGATATTCTTTCCACCAATCGGGATTACTGAGGAAAATACAGGAGATCCTTCGGTAAAGATTACCACTGCAGTTGTTCCTCCACCGATAGCAACGAGCACCACACCTAACTCTTTCTCTGTTTCGCTTAGTATCGATTCTGATGCCGCTAACCCTGTAAAAACCAAATCATCCACATCAAGGCCCACCTGCTGAACACACTTGACCAAGTTCCTCATCGATGTTGTTGATCCAGATACAATATGCGTCTCTATCTGCAACCTCACCCCCGACATTCCAATCGGGTCCTGGACCCCCTCCTGCGAATCAACGCTATACGAACGAGGAATTACGTGAATAATTTCACGCGAGGAGGGAATCGAAATCGCTCGCGCAGCTTCAATAACTCGGGCAACATCTCCTCCGGTAATCCCTGTATCCGGTGACGATACAGCAACAACACCAGGCGAATTTACACAGGAAACATGTGTGCCGCCAATAGTAACAAAAGCCGAGGCAACGGTACAACCAGCCATGCGCTCCGCAGCAGAAAGCGACTCACTGATCGCTTCAACCGCTTTGTCAATATCAACCACTACCCTTTTTCTAATACCCCTGGACGGAACAGAAGACACACCAATTATAGAGATATTTTCCTCCTCGGAAACTTGTCCAATAATGCTAACGATTTTTGAGGATCCGATATCAATACCAGAAATAATTCTATTTCTTGCCATAGCAGACTAAAGCTTTAGTGACACTGACAGCTTACTATAAAAGACAAAGCCGTGTCAATGGCTGGGCATACTCCCGTCTATCTCACCACTGGATACTTGAACCGTAAATCGATCTCGCTAAACGTTTCATTCTCCCGCGCGTACCTACTAATGATAGCGACGAGTGTTTGTAAATCGCTTTCAGTTTCTTTCTCCAAAGAGAATATAACCCGCCAGCCTTCTTTCGAAGTTAATCTCAAAATCCCACCAGTATCCAGGGTTGCTAATTCCATTTTTAAATCATTATTACCCATTAGATAATTGATAACCATCAAGCAGCTTTCTAAATAATCGCTTTCAAGTTTTTCCCCAATGGACAATTCCTCCTTCCAAGCGCCTTGGATTTCCGGAATATTTACTTCTCCAGGGATCTCCGCATACAACAAGCCTTCGTGATCAACTAAGAATTTTTTGCCATCCTTAACCACAACCACTAACGCTTCTCTCTCCTGCCAAAATATATACAGGGAATCAGGAAAATGCCGCTCTATCTTAACCTCTTTTAAGGCCAAATACTTATCCAGCAAGCTCGCCTGCAATTCTCCTGTATTAATTCTAAACATCGAGCGCGTTATGTAATGGTCGAGAACAATTCGTAAATCCCCTTCTGTTAAGACGCTCCCGCGCAGCGGCTTATCAGTAATGAACTCAAGATTTCGCACCAAGAAAATATCCGATCTAAAGACTAGATAGGTTGAGCAAGCAAAAAGCATAATTACTAGAATTATGCTCACCGGTTTAAAAGATATAACAATCCATTTATGGGGAATAGGAATAAAGATTTTCGGAGACCGCCTTAATTTCTGTAACCGGCGAGATTTAAATAAGCTGCCAATCCTGGCTAGTATGGATTTACGACCTGGCATAGGTTAGTATCTTCTTAGCTAAAATATCTGCGGCATTTATTTTGGCCATCGAGCTCGCTTGCTGTGCCCTTTCATAATAGTCACGATAATGAGAAAACACCTCTTCTATACCTTCTAGCAAAGTTTGTTTAGATAAATCATCCTGATTAATAAGTAGCGCCGACCCGGCACTACTTAATATTTTTGCATTCCTATCCTGCTCCCTATTTACAACCCAAGGAATAGGAACAAAAATCGCTGGAACACCTAACGCCATCACTTCGGTCACCGTGTTCGCTCCCGCTCGACCGATAACTAAATCTGCATTTTCAAAAACACTGGCGATATCAACAGCACCAATATACTTGTGAATTCTGATTCTCTTCCTCTGCGAAATACTTAAAGTATCTATCTTTTCACTGAATGCCTCATAGTCCTTGTAAACACGGTTATCACCACATTGAAGGGTTATAATATATTTCTTCAGTAATTCCGGTAGGGCAGATAAAACAACCTTATTGATAACATGAGCTCCTTGTGCGCCCCCGGTAATGTATATTCTTAAAGGCGATTTAGGGATAGCCCTTTTTACCCTTTTATGCACCGCCGCAATAACTTCGCGTCGCACAGGATTTCCACTAACAGTAACCTTGCCTGCCGGGAACTTCTCAATCGACGACGGAAAAGACACCATCACCTCATGAGCAAACATAGCACCGATCTTATTGGCTAATCCAATAGTAGCTGTCTGTTCATGTATAATGACCGGAATTCTTAACAGCCAGGCGGCAATCACCACTGGAACTGAGACATACCCACCCGTTGAGAACAAAACTCTCGGTTTAAACCTAACCATATGAAAGAGAGCTTCAGCCGCCCCGGGAATCGCACCCCATAAAAGAAACACCGTCGACAGCCGCCACCGGCGCTGCAGCTTCCCAGCATGAATAAAGACATGAGGTATTCCCGTTTCTGGAATCACCTTCTGTTCAATTGAAGGCTGCCTTGTTCCCTCCATACTAAGCTTACCCCCAATATACAAAATCTCGGTTTCCGGCCTTAATTCCTTGATTTTTTGAATTACTGCAAGAGCCGGAGATAGATGACCTCCTGACCCTCCACCAGTAACAACGATACGCATGATAAATTTTCAAACAATCTCAGCTTTGTTTAAAATTGCTAAATTTAAAAATTTATTCGTAAATTGTAAATTGAAAATTGTAAGTTACTTAATTTCTATATCTAGAAATGTTAAGCAGTATCCCCATCTCCACAAGGTTGATCACCAGAGAACTCCTCCCGTACGATATAAATGGCAAGGGCATACCAGTTAACGGTGTTAACGCCACCATACTGCCCAAGTTTAACACAATTTGAAGGCCAACCAAGGCCGTTATCCCCCCCGCTAACAATCGACCGTACAAATCCTGGGCTTCCTCCGCACACTTAAACCCGCGCCAGACTATCACGAAAAGAACACAAACAATAACCAGAGTTCCTAAAAATCCCAACTCCTCCCCAATTACTGCAAAGATGGAATCGGTCATCACCTCGGGTAAATACTGATACTTTTGACGGGAATACCCTAAACCCAAACCTAATATTCCGCCTGAACCTAAAGCAATTAATACTTGATTAATGTGATAGGAAATACCTAATCGATCAACATTGGGGTACAAAAACGAAAACAACCGGTCACGCCGGTATTCCGATGAAAAAGTAAAAAAAACACCAGCCAGAGCAAACGAGATACCGGTCACGGCAATTTGCCACAGAGAAACCGGTGAGAGGAACAATGTTATTATGCCCGCGCCAACTAAAGTTAGAGTGGTCCCTAAATCTGGCTCTAAGATAATTAACCCGCCAACTAGACCCATTATCCCGAAAAAGATAAGGAACACTTCCCGTACAGACGGTAGCGTGCTTAACCAAGTTGCCAGAAATAGAATCACCGCTAGTTTAGCAAATTCCGAAGGTTGAAAAGCAATCTGTTCCACAAAGGGAACATTGATGGGAAGTGCTAAACGACGCTTAGCTCCGTAGATCTCACTGCCAAAGCCAGGCAAAAGCACTAAAATCAAGAGTATTACCGAAACAACTAACCCGATCTTGGCCAATTTTTGCCAATGATGATAATTAATTAAGCTAACAATCGACCCACCCAGTAATCCAAGAAATGCCCAGATGCTTTGCCGTTTAAGAAAGAAGTACTTATCTCCAAACTGGTCATGAGCTAAAACCACCGAAGTGTCATACACCATAGCTACACCAAAAACAGTTAATCCAACAACCAGCAGTGCCAACAGCAAGTCTGGCATCTTGCGAGGCAAAACTTTTTCTGCTGGGCGACGCTCTCGTTTAGATTTTCTAGTTCGCGCTCTCTTAAACTTCATAAAGGTATCCTTTCATTATTGGTTGTAATAGCGCAATTTATTGCGCTAGAACCGCATATAATCTACTCCTAAAATTGGAAAGTAGCAATAAATAAGGCAATAAAGAGAAGAACTATACCCGCCAGCCAAAAGCGCATAGTAACTTTAGTTTCGTCCCAGCCTAGCGCCTCGAAATGGTGATGAAGAGGAGCAATGAGAAACACTTTCTTCCCATCCCGCAACCACATCGAAGCCCATTGAATAAGAGAAGAGAAAGCCTCTACCACAAAAACCCCGCCAAGAATGGGTAGAATAAATGCTTGATCAATCATCAACGCCACTACCGCTAACATGGCTCCAAAAGCTAAAGCGCCAGTATCTCCCATAAACAAGCGGGCTGGATAAATATTAAAGTAGAGAAAAGGAATCAACGCTCCTACCAAAGTAGCAATAAACAATTCAATATCGCCGTGATGAACACAAGACCCACTTAACACCCATAACCCAACCAAAGTGATGACTAATAATCCGCCGGACAAACCATCCATTCCATCAGTTATATTAAAAGCGTTACAGAAAAACACGATTAAGACAGCGGCGATCGGGACAAACAGCCAACCCAAACGGAAAGTTCTCTCCCCTAGCAGGTAAGGGACCGTAACCGAATCGATCTCCATATAACGAAAAAGCAAATACCCAATCAGAAACGCCGGAACCCACTGCAAGAGAAATTTAAAGCGAATCCTTAAGCCCAAAAGACCTTTGGCTTCTAGTTTAAAAAACTTTCGCACATCATCATAAAAACCTAATAACCCAAAAGAAAATAGGGTAACAAACAATATTGTTGAAGTCCAATTCATTCGGAAGGAAGTAAAAGCATAAAATATAAGAGTAAATAAGAATGCCGAGAAAACAGTCAGAATTCCTCCACCAATCGGCGTTCCCACTTTCCAGCCATGGAGCTTATTATATAAAGTCTTCTGACCCTTAAAATCAATACTTAGGTTCTGAGGCTGACGAAACTTTAATTTATATAGCAGGTTAATAAACGGGATAATTAAAATCCCGCTAAACCCCATTGATGCTAATAAAATACCAAATAATTTGCCTGACACTACCCCCATTCTACGCACTCCCTCTGACTACTGTCAAATTGGAGTACTTGATATAATCGAGGTTAATACAAACATGCTCACGAAAATCAACAGCCTCAACATCAACTACACTCGTACCGGAGCTGGTCCTAACCTGCTTTTTCTCCACGGTTGGAGCCTGAGTGGCGCAGTTTTTTCGCCGCTTACCGAAAAACTACATGATAGATTCACTGTTTGGGCTATCGACCTACCCGGTTTCGGTCAATCCGACCCCCCCCCAGGACCCTGGGGAAACGAAGAATACATTTCCTTTCTTAACAGCTTTTTCAAGAGCAAGGCTCTTGAAAAAGCCGTGGTTGCAGGGCATTCGTTTGGCGGAGCATTGGCCGCCATGTTCGCACACCGATACCCCGCCAAAGTAACTAAACTTATCCTCATTGACACTGCTGGCACTCGTAAAACCAAACTAAAACTAATAGCCTATCGGGCTATCGCCTCCCTTGGAAAAACCATTTTTAGTTTTCCCTACTTAAAGAACATGAAACAGGCCGCTCGGGATAACTTCTACCGCTATGCAGTTAAAGAAACTGACTACCTAAACTCCGGAAGTTTAGAAGGCACTTTTAAAAAAATTATCAATAGAGATCTTAATGAAATTTACCCCCAAATCAAAATACCAACCCTTATAATATGGGGAGAAAATGACAAAGTTACGCCATTAAAAGAAGGCTTAAAAATCCAGCAACTAATACCCGATTCCCAATTAAAGATAATAGAAAATGCCGGCCACCATGTGTTTTTGGAGAAACCGGAACAATTTTGCAAAATTCTACTCGAATTTCTGATACCACAGTCGCAATAGCAGAAATTCCACCTAAGGCGGACAGGCATTCTGCGCCACAGAAAAAAAACGCGAATTAAAATTCGCTAATACAACATGAAAAACTCAACTATGACCATTAAATCGTTACTCCACATCCTCCAACAGGAAGAGTACGACCTTGACCGTTTTACAAAATGGATTAAAAAACACCCCAAATTAACGCCCGATCACCAGAGGCGAAAAATTGTCTGGACACCCAAAGCTTACCTTCTATTTGCCCTCAGCTCTACCGTTAATTTCCTGATGCTGGGCCAGAAGCCAGTTACAGCGATTCGAATCGCTGTAACATTGACTTGCCCCCTCGACTTTTCCTTAAAGGCTATCACAACAGGCCTGTCCAGAGCCAAGCTCTGGACTAGGGCGCTACAGAAAAGAAAGCCTATTGTCATTGGCATCACTGGCAGTTACGGTAAAACCTCCACCAAACACTTGCTAACTCAACTGCTGGAAAATAAATACTGTGTTTTAGCCACACCCAAAAGCTATAACACGCCCATGGGCGTAGCCGTTTCGGTTCTAAAACACCTTAAACCTAAGCACGAAGTATTCATTGTGGAAATGGGAGCTTACCAAAAAGGAGAGATTAAACAACTCTGCCGCTTAGTTAAACCTGGAATTGGAATCTTGACCGCCATCGGCCCGATGCATTTGGAAAGATTCGGCTCCATAGACAACATCAAGAAAGCTAAGTATGAACTAATCGAATCTCTGCCGAAGAACGGATTCGCTGTTTTTAACGGCGATGACCAGATTGTCCGGGAGTTATCGCAAGAAACAGAATTGGCCAAAATTATTTATTCGGTTGATGCAACAAAGACGACCCCGCCTATATCTTCAGCTCGGATCGAAATCCGCTATTACAGAGAGAACCAAAAAGAATCAGATTTTAACCAGCTGGATATCGAAACGAATCTCTTGGGCAAACATCAACTCAGCAATCTTGCTGCGGCCGCGGCCGCAGCTTTGCATCTAGGTATCACTGCAGAGGAAATACAAGAAATTGCACCTACTCTAACTCCCCCACCGCACCGCCTTAGATTAATTGACCCGGGAAGTGGGATATTAATTATAGACGACACCTACTCCTCTAATCCGGTTGGGTTTCGAGAAGCTTTAGAAGTTCTTAACAAATTTAAGGACCGACGGAAAATTCTAATTACCCCCGGGATAGTTGAACTCGGAGACCAGACCGCCAGCATCCATCAAAGTTTAGGTCGTCAAGCGGCGGATATCTGCGACTGCATCATTTTAGTCGGGAACAATATTAGAACTAAATTCTTCCAAGGTGGCACGGAAAAGGCAGGATTTGACCAAACCCAAGTACATAGCGTACAAAACATGCAAGAAGCTCAGAAAACAATCGAACAACTCTGTCGCCCTATGGACATCATCCTCTTTGAAAACGACGTTCCCGACAAATACCTTTAGCCCCGTTATTTGCCTCCCTCTTTTTTCATCTACGCCCCCGCCTCCTACTTCATCTTGACAACTACATATAATTACATATAATTAAGCTTTGCGAGAGTTAATAAAATACGACATCACTAAAACACAGGCACAATTGTTTTTATGATCTGGTGATTTAATGATTTCAATTTCGCATGGCTAATTACACTAGTGTC
>JAHJGY010000032.1 GCA_018824115.1 Patescibacteria group bacterium | reverse complement strand
GAGGAGGTGAATAGAATGAATGCAAAAAAGGATATATCTATGGCAGATTTACTTACAGATCAATCGTTAGAGATACTACATATTAAGCGCGGTGATGTGGTGGAGGGTAAGGTAGTCGAGATGCGAGAGAAAGAATTTTTAATTGATTTAGGTGCCAAAGCCGAGGGGATTCTTCCCTTTGCCGAAGTGGATGATGTTTCCTCTCTTAAGCCTGGACAGAAGGTATTGGTTTATGTGATTACTCCAGAAGATCGTCGTGGGCGATTGTTGCTTTCCGAGAGTCGGGCATTAGTGGTTTTTACATGGAGGAAATTGCATGAGGCATCGGTGTCTGGCGAGGTAGTGGAAGCGGAAGTTAGTGGATTTAATAAGGGAGGGTTAGTGGTTGATATTTCAGGACTGATGGGGTTTCTTCCTTTTTCGCTGGCTGTTTCTGTTCCCAACACGGATTTAGCACCTTCGGAATACCAGTCAGCATTAGATAAAAGGAGGGGGACGAAAGTAAAAGTAAAGGTATTGGAAGCCAACATTAAAGAGGAAAGAATTATTGTTTCTGAACGGGCAGCAGCAGTTGATGAGCGAAGGAAGGAAGAGACAGTTGTTTTAAGCGAATTAGGAAAAGGACAGGTTGTTACAGCACGAATAAAACAGGTATTACCCTTCGGTTTGTTAGTGGATTTGCGTGGGATAGACGCCTTGATACCTAAAGATGAGATTGCATGGAGTGATAGTGATCTTTCATCTTTTCGGCCCGATCAGGAGATTGAGGCGAAAGTTCTCAGTGTTCCGGAAGACTTAACTGGACGTGCAAAACTGTCAATCAGGCAGTTGTCAGAAGATCCTTGGGTAAAACTGGCAAAGAAGTATAAGCAGGGAAAGAGAATAAAGGGTAAGGTGACAAAAGTAACGTCATTTGGGGTAGTTGTGCAGCTTAGTCAGGGAATTGATGGGTTATTGCCTTTGTCGGGGTTATTAGAGAGGAAGGAGAGGATACGCGTTGGCGATGAGTTAGATTTGGAGGTCAAGGCGATCGATAGCGAGAAGCGGAGATTGGAGTTAGTATTGGCTAAGTGAGTGATGTTACCATGGGTAAAGAAAGAGCGATTTACGTTTGTTCCGTTTGTGGGGTGGAATCTTCAAAATGGCAAGGGAGATGTTTTAGTTGTGGCGAGTTTGGCAGTCTGGACGTAAGAAGGATATCTAATGCTATTAGGCCGGTAGTTAGGGAGAGGATTGCCAGGGTCGTTGGTGACTTAAACTCGCTAGATAAATTGTCGGTGGATCTCCACCCGCGGGTGTCTACGGGCTTCTTGGAAGTGAATCGGGTGCTGGGGGGAGGGTTAGTTTCAGGGAGTGTTATTCTGTTAGCTGGTGGGCCAGGAGTGGGGAAAAGTACACTATTATTACAGTTATCCTCAAGAATCGTACATAAAGCCCCTTCTTTGTATATCTCCGCAGAAGAGTCGATTACGCAGTTGAAACTAAGGGCTCAGCGCTTAGGAGTTGATGAGAGTAAAGTAATTGTTTGTTCCGAGACGGATGTCGACATAATTGTTGAGGTTATTAAGAGTGTGGCGGAACGTGTCGGGTTAGTAGTTGTTGACTCGATTCAGGCTCTTTCTAGTGAGAGGACGACCTCCTATATGGGTTCGGTAGTTCAGGTTCGGGAGTCAGCTAGAAAATTGACATCTCTTTGTAAAGAGATGAATGTGCCGCTGATTGTAACAGGACATATCACTAAATCGGGATTGATTGCCGGTCCCAAGATGTTAGAACATTTGGTGGATGTTGTCCTGTATCTGGAGGGTGATAGGTTTTCGGATTTACGTTTGTTGCGTGGGGTTAAGAACCGCTTCGGGAACGTTTTGGAAGTTGGTGTTTTTAGGATTTCTTCGGATGGACTGCATGAAATAGAAGATCCCTCAGTAGTATTTTTAGCAGGCCGTAAAACAGGGATTTCAGGGTCAGTGGCGGCTGTGGTTTTAGAAGGAGCGAGGCCTTTAATTCTGGAAATACAGGCATTAACTTCCCCTTGCGGGTATGACTCGCCGATTCGTAACGTAGTTGGAATTGGACACAAACGGTTGTTAATGCTTCTTGCTGTATTACAAAGAAGGGCTGGCCTTAACTTCGCTAGGTCCAGTGTATTCGTTAATGTTTCTGGGGGAGTTAGAGTTTTTGAACCAGGTGTGGATTTTCCGGTTTGTTTAGCGCTAATGTCTAGTTTCAAAGATAGACCAATTGATGGCAAGACTGTTGCTTTTGGGGAGGTAGGGCTGTTGGGAGAGGTGAAGCAGGTCGCACGGCAAAAAGAGCGAGTGGAAATTGCAAAGAAAATGGGCTTCACAAAAGTATTAACGGCGGATGAGGTTTCTGATCTTAAGCAAGCACTGGTGATTGCTGGACTATAATGTTATTAAGGTATAATTGTTGGCAGTTGCTATGTTGAAAAAATTCGAATCAATACAGTTGTCTTCTGTACTTGTTGCCCTTGGTGGTATTGTAGTTGGCCTGATTATAGGGTTTCTGTTTTCTATCCCAATTGACAAAATGCCATATGATTGGACGTGGATGGTATCAGTCGGTGTATATATGGTGGTTGTTATTCTAATGGTAGTGCTTTTTCTTTCCAAGAAAGGAGTTATCGTTGAGACTGTAAGTAGAATTTGGTCAGTACGTTTTTCCAGAGGGGATAAGGAGGAGTTTTCCCCGGAGTATAAGGAGAATCAGGCTAAGTCAAAGAGTAAGGAAGTCAACTGGGACAAGGCGATACTTTTAGATACTTCGGCGATTATTGATGGACGGATAGCGGATATTATCAGGACGGGGTTTGTTGACGGAGAGTTAGTTGTGCCATCATTTATTTTGGACGAATTACAGAGGATTTCAGATGCGACATCTTTAGTTAAAAGAAACCGGGGTCGGCGCGGGCTAGAGATATTGGAAGAGTTGAAGAAAGAGGAATTCGTGGGTTTCCATGTGTTATTGCACAAGGCTGTCAATTCTCAGCAGGTCGATTCTGCTCTTGTTGATTTGGCTAGTGAAAATGGTGCAAGGATCATTACAACCGACTTTAACTTGAATAAAGTTGGTAAGGTTAGAGGGGTTAAGGTATTGAATGTTAATGAATTAGCTAATATGGTGAAGACGATTCTTGTCCCCGGTGAGAGATTGACTGTGAAAGTGATCCAAGGGGGCAAAGAGAGTACGCAAGGGGTTGCGTATTTACCTGATGGAACGATGATTGTTATTGAAGACGGGAAGGGTTTGGTAGGTAAGAAGGTTAAAGTAGTTGTTGAGCGGTTATTTCAAACTGAAGCCGGAAGAATGATTTTTGTCCGCCCTGTCTAAAGAACGAGTTGACAGCCCGATAGTTTTATGCTATAAAGTGCGTGAGGGAGTGGACGGGGCAGTGCCACTCCCTTTTCCTTGCTTCCTTTGGGATAGGAGTTATGCTGGCGGTTTTTGCGCTTCATCCACGTTGTATGCTTTGGGCACCGCACAACACAGGATTGACATAAGCTTGAGCTTATGATAAGCTCGGACTGTTACTAGGCTTCAATCTTTCCTTTAGAAAACTTACAATTCCGCGTATTCATTTCAACAGGATATAGCTTTTAAATTCTATGCCTGCAGATAATTCTTCAGCGACAAAAGATCACTCAAATAATTTAGAGAAAGTAAATTCCGATTTTTCTTCGCAGACAGAGACCCAAGAGGTTTCTGGAGTACTGGAAGTTCTTTCGGATTTCGGGTTTTTACGGAGGAAGGGGTTTGGTGGTGAGGGAGAAGACGTTTATATCTCTTTATCTCAAGTTCGCAGGTTCGAATTGCGCCAGGGAGATATGGTAGGAGGTATTGCGCGGCCACCTAAGGAAGGTGAGAAATATTGGGGTTTACTAAGAGTGGATACGGTTAATAAGTTATCACCGGATCGTGCACGATTGCGACCCAGGTTTGAAGACCTGACACCGATTTTTCCTTTAAGCAAAATACATCTAGAAACAAAGTCAGATATTTTGTCGATGCGGCTGCTGGATTTGGTGGCGCCGATTGGTTGTGGGCAGAGGGGAATGATTGTTTCTCCTCCTAAGGCCGGAAAAACATGGCTCTTAAAAGATATTGCAAATAGTGTTGCAGTTAATCATCCAGATATAGAGTTGATGGTGGTATTAATTGGGGAGCGACCGGAAGAGGTGACAGATATGCGCAGAAGTGTTAAAGGGACAGTAATTGCCTCGAACTTTGATGAGCCTCCCGAGGAACAAGTCAGAGTTGCCGATCTAGCCTTGGAGAGGGCTAAGCGGTCGGTTGAGATGGGGATGCATGTTTTTGTGCTTGTAGATTCGATTACTCGTTTGGCTAGGGCTCATAACCTTAATGTTCCTCCTTCTGGGAGAACCTTGTCAGGAGGGTTTGACCCGGCAGCTCTTTACCCACCTAAACGTTTCTTTGGAGCAGCACGGAATTTGGAGGAAGGAGGGTCTTTGACAATTATCGCTACTGCACTGGTAGACACCGGTTCTCGAATGGATGATCTCATTTACGAAGAGTTCAAGGGTACTGGCAATATGGAGGTACATTTAGATAGGCAACTAGCTAATCGCCGCGTTTGGCCGGCAATTGACATTCTACGATCTGGGACTCGCCAAGAACAGTTATTATTTACTGAAGAGGAGTTAAAAAAGGTTTGGCAATTGAGGAAGATGGTTGATGTGTTAGTTTCTGGTAAACCGGATTTCCAACGTAACATTGACGCGGCGTATTTGTTAATTGATCGCCTGACGAAGACGAAGGATAATAAGGAGTTCTTAGAGACTTTGCATAAAGAAATAAAGTAGAGTATAATTATCCCTGTCATGTTCGCAGAATCTTCAGAGGAAATCCCGTTATGGAAGGATTTTCCACCCTTTCTTACTTGTCTAAATAGGCGAATTGTGTGTTATGGCGCCACGATATTTTTTTCTCTAAATCGAATCCGGAAAACTTTCCGCTTTGTTGTGTATTCATTGAAGCAGAGAATTGTGGTTGTTCTCATGAAGCGTAGGCACCAGTGGTTAGTAGACAGACTAAGCCTGTCTTCAGTGGCTGGTACTGTTTTGGCTTTAGTGTTGTTTATGCCCGGATTACAGACGCTAACTTTTCAAGCACAGATAGAGAGAAAGTTACTTGCTGAAGAATCTTTAGACCAGAACAGCCATGATATATTGGTGCAGAACAATATTGCGGTGACCGATTCTCTTGGGAGTAATACGCGGGCGGAGATTGTTAAATATGTGATTCAACCAGGTGATACTCTTTACGATATTGGCAAGCGATTTAATGTTACGGCTGGTTCCCTGGCGTACATTAATAGCCTTGATAATGAGAATTATCTTTCGCCGGGTGATGTAATTAAAGTTCCGCCGGTAACCGGTATTGTGCATAAAGTGCAGCAGGGAGATACGGTTTCATTGATTGCCCAAAAATGGGGGGCACCGGAGCAATCGATTGTAGATGCTAATTGGCTTGATGCACCGTACATTTTGGTTGTTGATCAGGAGTTAGTTGTCCCTAGGGCAGATATGCCTACTCGTACAGCAAGTTTAGCCTCTGAATCTCAACGGCCGGATAGCAGTCAGGCCTCGGGATTGCAATTACTGTCAGTGAATGCCGATGCAACAGGGACAATGATGTCACCGTCTGTCGGGCGATTAACACAGTATTTCTCGTGGTATCACCCGGCAATTGACATTGCCGATCGTTGTGGCGGCCCCATTGTGGCGGCAGATAGCGGGAAGATAATCTTTGCTGATTGGTGGGCTGGCGGAGGAGGATATACAGTGATGGTTAATCATGGGAATGGTTATGTAACTAAGTACGCCCACTTGAGTAGCTTTGCTAAGCGCTCCGGTAGCGTGAGTAAAGGCGAGGTAATTGGTTATATGGGAGCTACGGGTCGAGCATATGGATGCCATGTTCACTATATTGTCGAGTACAATGGCCGCGCAGTTAATCCCCTAAGCTTATAATTCGTTGAGGCTTGTAATACATTTTTTATCTCACGCTGTTTTCCTGTTACAATATTGCTGTGAAGAAATTTATTGATTTATGTCGTATTACGGTTGCTGGCGGTAGAGGTGGCGATGGGTTAGTTTCATTTCGTCGGGAGCGTGGGAAACCTAAAGCCGGACTTGATGGCGGAGATGGCGGAGATGGTGGGAATCTTTATTTAGAGACTGATTATAATCTGGGTACACTCTACGATTTTACTAATAGAACGTCTTTTAAGGCTGGTCATGGTGCTCGTGGAGGGCCTAACGATAAGAAGGGGGCAAGGGGAAAGGATTTTGTTTTAAGAGTTCCACCTGGTACTCTCGTGAGAGAGAACGTAAATCAACTTTCTGATCAAAAAGCTATAAAAGCGGCACCTACCTTAGCAGAACTTTCGGGTCGAGACGATAAGGTTCTTATAGCCTGTGGTGGACGCGGCGGACGTGGGAATGCGCATTTGCCGCGGTCTAGTGATGCTATGGTTGAATATAAGGAGAAACCGAGGAGGTTTTGTCAATTCAAGGGACGCAGCAAGGGTGATTCGAAATACTATTGGGCGGAAAAGGGAATGGCTGGGCAGAGAAAAGAAATCCTTCTGGAACTTAAATTAATTGCTGACATTGGTATAGTCGGGTTGCCTAACGCTGGTAAATCCACATTGTTAAATGCTCTAACAAGTAGTAGGGCAGAGGTGGGGAGTTATCCGTTTACGACACTTCATCCTAATTTAGGTGTTCTGAAATTGGATGGTACCAAGAGAGGGAGGCAACGCTCCTTAGTGGTGGCCGATATTCCCGGATTGGTAGAAGGGGCTTCGGAGGGAAAAGGTCTGGGAGATGAGTTCTTGAGGCATGTGGAACGGACTCGAGTATTAATACATCTGATTGACCCTTTAACAGTAGGTGATATGGGTGAAAGCGGGTCCGACTTGACGGAACAATCATGGCGGAATTACCGAGTAGTGCGAAGAGAGTTGATAGCCTGGTCAAAGGCCTTATTAGAAAAGCCGGAACTTATTGTTATTAATAAAGGTGATGTAACAGAGGTTCAGGTTGGGTTCAGTGAGATTAGGGAGAGATTTAGATTAGAAATGGGATCGGACGTGCCAGTCATATTAATTTCTGCCGTGACCGGTCAGGGGTTTGATAACCTACTAGTTGAGTTAAGGGATTTGGTTGGCAGAATTATTCAGAAGAGTAGGGAAGATGAATCAACGAAACGTGCTGGCGCAAAAGATATCAAAATATACCATATTAATAACTTAAAACATTACAAAATCTAAAAGGCGCTAGGAGCTATTGGAAGAAGAAAGAAATGAAGCTGGCTTTATTAGATTTCCGTAACGGGATGCATTCACGAAAACAAACATTTCTGACGATATTTGTTCTCGCGGCGATAATACTTGCCGTGTTGCCCTTTGTTACGACCTTGAACGAGTTGATGACGCGATTTGTAGAGAGCACGCGACTGTATCGGGTGATTGACAAAGTTATTGTGCCTTGGGAGGTTAAATTGATTGGGGTACTGCTATTGCCTTTTAGTTTTGAATTCGTGGCTGTTCCGGGGGGGATGATTATTAATGATGTCCAGATACACCTTTCCTGGAACTGTATTGGTTGGCAGGGTATGTTGCTGTTGATAATTACTTTTCTTGGTGGGTTTCAGGGCAATTACTCCAGGTTATCTAAAATTGAGGCGATTATTATTGGGGTCTTAGGAACTTTTCTGGTTAATCTCTTACGGATGGCAATCACTAGTTTATTGGCAGTATTCTACGGCCAGTTATTTGCTGTTTTATTTCATGATTATTTTGCGGCATTTGTTTTTATTGTCTGGCTGATTGTGTATTGGTGGTTTGTGTATTCCTTTGTCCTAGAACAAGGAGAAACAACAGATATGACTACAAATTTAGGCGAATAGACTACAAATGAAGAAAAATCTAGTCGCGGTAATCGTCCTATTCCTAGCAGCTTTCTTGTTGGTGCGGTCTACGATAGCCACGGAGCTGAGAATTTATCCCTATTCTGTTGAGGGTAGCTGGCTTTCACAGATCCAGTTTGTTAAAGAATATTGGCCAAAGATTTGGTGGAACCCGTATTGGTTTTTGGGTTATCCAGCTAAGTTTTCCAGCAACCCTTTATTTATTTTTGGACTGGGTTTAGTCTGTCGAATATTTTTGAATAGCGATGTTTTTCAGGTTTATCGCTTGCTGGTTGGTATATTCTTTTGTCTATTACCAGCAACGATGTATCTTTTCCTTCGTGACATGCGGTTTGGAGTCATTACTTCATTTTTTGCGCCATTATGGGCAGTTGGCGGGATCTCGTTATTATTTGTGTTTCCACAGGTTTTTGCCCAAGCAAGATCGGTCGCATTTCTACCTTTTAGCATGTTTTCTACCTACCTACTTGGTAATGGTCCTAAGGTTATTGCTTTTTCCTTTGCCTTGCTTTCTCTAATTGGCTATCGGAGATATTTGGAAATTGGCGGCCGCAAGTGGCTGTTTATTTTTGTGAGTCTTGTTACACCAGCCGTGTTGATTAGCTCTTCGATTAGTGCTTTTATATTTCTTAGCATACTGGCGTTGCTTTTGGCCGGAATTGCTAATAATTCCGATGAGTGGAGGAGATATCTCTGTCAAACAATTTTTGCAGGGGTCTGTTGTTTATTAGTTCTAGGAATTTGGTATACGCCTTTTTATTGGTACCATTCCTTAAATTCACCCTCTTTAGGGGGGAAACCGCTTGTGAGCGTAGGGAAATTTTTCCTTAATTTCAGTATCGTTTTTATGCCTTTGGTGATAGGGTTTTGGTGGGCGAAGGGGCGGTCATGGGTGAAAGATAGGAGATTGAGTTTTGCTTTTTGGCTGAATCTTGGTTTTATTATCTTGGCCTTGGGTCGGTTCATCGCAGATTCTGATTTCTGGCAGGACTACACAGCGTATGGATTAGAGATCGATTTCGGGGTAGCGATGGTGGTCGGGATGATTATAGAGGGAGTAGTAGCGCATTTTAATGCGCGCTTTAAAGAGCGCGGAATGAATTCCGCTATTACAGCTTACTTGCTACTTACTGTTTGCTACTTACCACTTTTCCTCTGGCGCTTTAATTCTATAGTTAGGAACGATTCATTGAGCCGGTACGGGACAGATTATGCTGACTCGTTTGAATATAGCTTGTCTAACTTTCTCGCGGAGAATGTTCAGTCTACCGAACGCGTGTTTGTTTCGGGCAGTCTTACTTTTTGGTTAAATTATTTTTCGCCTCATGTGATGCAAGTTAGAGGTGGAGACGAGCCGGCCTCGATTCACCCTTATTGGGCGCATGGATCTTATCAAATTCGTGAGGGGCAGGATCCGGAACTGGCTGATTTGTGGCTGAAAGCACTTGGGGCGTCCTGGGTTGTCGTTCACACACCTAGTTCGGCAGATCCTTATCATGACTTCAAATACTCTTATAAGTTTGAGCAAATGAAGGATTGGCAAAAAGTTTTTGAAAACAACGGGAATCAGGTTTATCAGTTGCAGGATTACCAGGATATATTTGGGGGTGTGGTAAAGACAGGTACAGTGGGGATTTCAACCAGGCCACAGGGAGGAGAAGATAAATCGGCTTTGCAAGAGTATGTTTCTACTCACTATCAACAACTTGACAGCCAGCGTTTGCAAGTAGGGATTTTGGATAATCAGACTTTATTGTTAGACGGATCGCTTCCTGAAGAATATCAAATTGGTATAAGCCAGACTTACAGTCCACAGTGGCAGTTGCTGACGCCAAGTGATAGTGTAGACAAGGGGGAAGTCGGGCCTGATTCACTAGGAAATATTATGTACAGACCAGCGAAAACCGGTATACCGATTGGGTCAAAGTTGGTTTACGGGCGTCACGGAACGGAATGGTTATTAAGAGGGCTTTTCTTTCTTAGCGGAATTATCTTAATGTCAGCTTATCCGCGTTCATATATTTGGTTTCGAGAGAATATATTTGAGTTAGATATAATTGGGTTAGGCGAAGAGGATGATTACTGATGATTAAGCTTGATTTAATCAAAAGATTTTTTAGTCAAGGTTTAAAACTACAGAGTATAGTCGATGTTCTTTGTATGGGTTTTCTGATCTCGTTCAACCTTGTTTGGTTGTGGCCGTTTTTAAGGGAAGTTGGGAATGCCGGCAGTTTGTCTGCCCCAGTAATTCCGGCTTTCGCGCCTATTCTTAGCAGGGTTCTGCCTATTAACGAGTGTCAAGTAGCCGCTTATGTAGTTTTGTTCGGTCAACTTTTGGGAGTGGTTGCTTTTTATTTATTTTTAAAAGAGCTTACTGGGAGGAGCTTGCCAGGATTGATGGTTTCCTTTTTCTACTCCCTGCCAGTGAAATTGCTGGCCTTAGATAGGTTGCGTTTCGCTTGGGTTCACGGTGATGGCGCTCACATAGCCGCGCTGGGATTGTTCCCTTTCGTGTGTTATTTTTTGCTGACTTTTCTCAAGCGCGGGAGAATTACCTATGGATTTGTTAGCAGTTTAGGTATAGCCCTAGTTGGTTTAGTTAATGCTTTTGCCTTGTTTAATCTATTGCTGTTTTTGCTAGTTATTTTCTTTTCCGAATTGATTTTAGGTCAGACAAAGGTGAAGACGGCGCGATTCTTAGTAATTTTACTTTTTGCGTGGGGGTTTCTTTCTTTTTGGTACACGCCGGGAACGATTTGGGAACTAATTAATAGCGGCCAAGGACGGCTGATTATCAGTTTGTTTGGCAGATTATTACCGTTATCCTTTTTTGTTGGCCCGATATTGTTAGTTTTTGCTTATTTAATATTCGAAAGTCGGGAAAGTCTCCAGCCAATTGCATTGGCCCTGGGGTTCTTAGTTATTTACCTCTTTCTTAATTTAGTTGAATATCTCGCTTATGCTGATATAGAACGTTACGTATTATTGCCGCGGCGGTTTTTGCCAGAATTAGGGTTATCTATTGCTTTAATTTTAGGCATTGCAGCTACAATTTCATTGGATGCGCTGGGTGCCCTGAGTAAGTTTGGGAAATTAATTCTTCCTAAGGATGAGATGGCTGGAGAGGAGAAAAGGGGAGTAAGCTTTCTGTTTCTAATTCTGATTTGGCTTGTTGGGATGGCTTTTGTCTATTTCTTTTTACCAACAGAGCTAATTCTTGCGGATATAAGGATGGTAAAAAGTACCGGTCCCTGTGTAGGAGATTTTTGGCTTACCCATGGCCAACTTTGTTTGCGTAATTGTACGAATTGGCTGGATAATTGTGTAGGATTTGGTATGACCGCGATGTCTTTCGTGTTTATGTTTGTTTTGGTCTTCTTGGGGGCGAAACGTGGATTGACATGATTTATGTGGTGATACCTACCTACAATGAAGCTGGAAATGTTGAGCGGTTGGTTGGAGAGATCAGAGCCCTTGATTTGGGGTTGCGGGTGCTGATAGTAGATGATAGTTCTCCAGACGGAACAGGGGCAATTGTGGAGAGGTTATCTCGCGAGATGTCCGAAGTTGAGATAATTCATAATCCCGGCAAAGTTGGTCTTGGCAAAGCGTATATAGAGGGGTTGAAGTATGTCTGTGATAAAGGGGCAGATGCAATTGTGACAATGGATGCTGATTTCTCCCATAACCCTCGTTATATTCCCGAACTATTGGATGGTTTGAGAAAAGCTGATGTTGTAATTGGGTCGCGACACGTGCCGGGGGCACAGCTGAATTATCCTTGGTTCCGGAAGACAGTTAGTCGTTTGGCAGTTTCCCTTGCTCGCTGGTTAATGGGGCTTAGGGTTCGAGATTCCACTTCGGCATTTCGTTGCTTTAATAAAGAGGCGATTCAGTTTATTTTAGAGAGGGACATTTTTTCTGAGGGCTACATTTTCTTAGTGGAAGTACTTTACCTACTGTATCTGAACAATTTTAAAATAATTGAGATCCCAATAGTATTCGAGGATCGAGTTCTTGGGGAAAGTAAGATGTCTGCTCCAAGAGAGATAGTTAAGGGTGTTCGGGGCCTATTGAGGTTGAGGATGAGGCAGGTAGATAGTAGCAAGTAGTAAGAGAGAAATTGCTTAATACTTACTACTTATTCTGTAATTCATGTCAAAATTTATCACTGTATTTCTAGCGTTGGTTATTTTCTTACTGAACCTGTGGCTTGTTCTTCCGCTATTCCAGGGTGAATATACTCAATTTATACAGTCTATTGAGGTATCGTATATTACCATGGCTAAGTTTATTCCCGAGTTTTGGTCAGGCGTCTTTGGCGGCTGGAATCCCAGCTGGTATCTGGGTTATCCTCTGTATCTTTTGTACACACCACTATTGCCCTTTCTGGAAGTGGCAATGCATCAAATTATTCCGACGATTTCTGTTGCCAGGGCTTATCGTTTAATTACCGCTTTCTCTTATTGCTTAGTTCCTGTGAGTCTTTATATTTTTGTTTTGCGAATTTCGAAAAACAGGATCGCGGCCTTTATTACTGCTCTTTCTTTTTCTATTCTCCCTTCGTTCAATTACGTTATTGGAGAAGTAAAAGCAGTAGGTAATAGTTTTGCGTTTGCTCCTTGGCGTTTGGTTATTCTAACTCTTTATGGCGAAGGGCCACATACTATTGCCCAAGTTTTTCTATTGTTGTCGGCTGCGGCGTATCATAAGCTTTTGGAGAAACGCTCATTTTTCCTTACCCCTATTACGGCATTGTTAGTTGCCGTTACAGGATTAACAAATGCCATCGGGTTTTTTGCTTTAGTCATCCTACTTTTGATCATTGCCTTTGTTGAACTTTTGATGGAGGAAGACCAGGAAGTACGGTCAGAGAAGTTGAGGGTGAGTGTAAACACGGCCCTGACGGCTTATGGGTTAATGGCGTTTTGGTATAACTTTTCCTTTATCAAGAATTTCTTTGGAGAAGGAGAAGGTGTCTTAGGTAATTACTTTGCTCTGTTCCCTTGGGGCATTGTTTTTTTGCTGTTGCTTGCTGGTCTCATATACTATGCCTTGTCTCGTGTGAGAAATCGAGTTTTTAGAATTCCCCTTCTATGGTTTGGGATGACCTTCTTTATTGTGGGAGCGCACT
>JAHJGY010000086.1 GCA_018824115.1 Patescibacteria group bacterium | reverse complement strand
GATGATGTTTGGGAACTTGATAGAAATGGAAGACCTTGTGAGCCAACAGGATCCTCTCATATAACGGGCAATCCTATAAGTGAAATCTCTCCTGAACCCTCGCCTGAAGCAACTCCGAGAGAATGCTTGACAGGAAAAGGAGTTACTATTGGTATTATTGATACTGGAGTTGATTATACTCATGTTGATCTGGGAGGTTGCTTTGGTCCTGAATGCAAAGTAATTGATGGATGGGATTTTGTAAATGGAGATAATGATCCGATGGATGATATGGGGCATGGAACCCATGTTGCAGCAACAGCTGCTGGTGATGGGGTCTTGAAAGGCGTTGCTCCTGACGCAGATATTGTTGCTTATAAAGTATTAGATGAGTATGGCGGTGGTTGGTTTAATGATATTATTGCAGCAATTGATAGAAGCGTTGATCCTAATCAAGATGGAGATTTTTCAGATCATTTAGATGTTATAAGTTTAAGCTTGGGTGGTGGGGGGAATCCTGATGATGATATGTCATTAGCTATTGATAATGCTGTTGATTTAGGGGTCGTTGCCGTTGTTGCTGCAGGAAACGATTATGGGGAAGGAACTATTGGCTCACCAGGAACAGCAAGAAAAGCAATTACTGTTGGTGCAGTTGATAAAGAATTGAATATGGCTGATTTTAGTTCAAAAGGGCCAGTTATTTGGGAAGATGCTTTGGGGAACAAAGTTTCTTTAATTAAACCAGATGTTGTTGCTCCCGGTGTTTCTATTTGCGCAGCGCAGTGGGAAGATGCATGGGGTGATAGGGAATGCTTGGATGATGAACATACCTCTATCTCTGGAACAAGTATGGCTACGCCGCATGTTGCTGGTTTAGCTGCTTTAATAAAACAAAGAAATCCCAGTTATAATGCAGAAGAAATTAAGACATTAATAAAGAATACTGCAGAGCTATTGCCTAATCCTGAAAAAGTAACTACCCAAGGTTTTGGTTTATTAAGCGCATTAGAATCTGTATTTTTTGATGATCCTATGGTAGTAAGTTTAGATCCTATTGAGCTACAGAATGTAGAGATTGATATAGCTGGCAAGATAATTGGAGATAATTTCGACCATTACGAGTTGGCTTATGCTCCTAATGTTCCATTAGTTGAATTGAGTGAGAGTGACTGGACATTAATAATTACATCTGAGTTAGTTCCTGGAGATGGTATTTTATATGATGGCTTTAATTTGGTCACAATCCCTGATGGAGAGTATATTCTAAGATTAGAAGTTTTTGATACAGAAGGAAGAGTTTTTGAGGATTATGGATATTTTGAGGTTGATAGATTTGATATGAGAGAACCTTATAACAAGGATCTTGCGAATCCAAATGATGACCTTATTATAAGGGTTAATAACAAGCTTAATGCTAGTATTGATGATTTTGAAGTAGAATACTCTTTTAATGGAGGGCTTTGGATAACTGATGGTGTTGTGATAACAAGCGTTGATTCATTAGAGGCAAAAATTGTGGAAGATACAATTAATGATAGCGGTTCTCTAGACTTAAAAATTAATGTTGTTTCATCCGATTTGATCACAGAATTATTAGTTCAGGATATTTATCTGGATTCTCAATTAAAGAAAGGGTGGCCAATTAAAATAGATCCTGATTATGCTCCTTGGGGAGGCGAGTTGTGGGCTGGTCTTTTAGAAGCTGTTGCTGGAGACGTTACTGGAGATATGAATAAAGAAATAATTATCTACTCAGCAGGCGGCCCTCCAAAAATAAGAATTTATGGTTTTAATGGAACTTTATTAAATACAATACCCCTTCCAGAATCCTTGTACACTAGTGGTTTGTCTCATTATCCATTATTAGCAGATTTAGATAGCGACGGCATAGATGAAATAATAGTCTATAATCACAACTGGGACTCTCCAAAATTATATTCATTTAATTACGACGGTTCTTTAGTGCCAAATTGGCCTGTCTTTCTGCCTTCACCACCTCTGTCTCCACCCCCGCCTAACGAGGCGGAATTTTTCCCCCAGATAATTACTGCAGATTTAGATAATGACGGTTCTATTGAAATTGTTTATAAGGAAAATTATGATAATGCATTTGATGTTGATCAGGTTCCGAGTAAAATTATAATTATCTCAAGTAATGGTAGCATTGTAAATCAGTGGAATGCTTCTATAGTAACTGATGTTTGGCATTGGTGGGGTAGTGGTTACCCTGCGGTCGGGAATTTTGATGATGACTCAGATTTAGAAATTATTGCTGGATACACAATAAATCTTGATAGACGTGATCCGTATGAGGGGATAAATAATTGGAGTGCTGTACGCGCTTTTAACATAGACGGAAGCGAGGTTTGGTCTTTGGAATTGCAAGGTGCCATGTATAGCTCTCCAGCAGTAGGAGATATAAATAACGATGGTAAACAAGAAGTAATCGTGACTACTGCAAAGAATCTTCCAAGAGGAGACCTCGACGGTGGTTACGGGCTTACTGCTATCAATAATAGTGGCTCAGTATTCTGGTCGACATTACAATATCCAGAAGGATATAATGTAAGAGATAATCCCGTCCTTGCTGACTTTAACGACGATGGCTTTTTAGAGATTGTTTTATACACTCGCGGTGGTTTTGCTAATGTTAATAGAGAGTATGTTTTTGATTATCTGGGAAATATTCTAGAGGGATGGCCAGTTCTTGTACCTGAGGGGAGCACCGGTGAAAATACTTATTCATCTGTTGTTGGTGATATTGATGGCGATGGAAGCCCGGATGTTGTCGATGCTATTAATAATAAACTTATTGGTGGGTTCGGTAGCCTACACGCTTGGCATTATGATGGTTTAGAAGTCCAAGGGTTTCCAAAAGAGATAGATCATTGGGTCGTTGCTTCTCCAATAATTTCTGATCTGGAGCCAGATGGTAATGTAAATATAATAGCTAGTGCAGGCATGGATATTGTATCTGTATCTTACCCTTCTGTGGAAATTC
>JAHJGY010000031.1 GCA_018824115.1 Patescibacteria group bacterium | reverse complement strand
TACAGGGCCAAAAGCAACTAGGCTAAAAGCTGCCGTTACACTTGCTTTTAGCCAGTCTTATTTGGCTGAGCTTGCCGGCCCATCACCCATTAAGCCCATATAACGACCTTTCTGCTACTTCCGGTATTTCCAAATCCACCTTCGCCCTTTGAGTTACGGTGGACTAATTCAACTATCGATCCGATGGACATCGGATCGAGTTTCATTGAGTGAGACAAACCTGTCCGCCAATCGCTGCGCCCGTCCGCCATGACTTTGTCAAGGCGAAGTCGGGCGGGCTCAAGGCGTTGGCAGGCGGGTGGGACAGTATAAGAAAAGACGTATTCCGGCTCACAACTCACGAAAGTGATGTAATCAATAAACGAACAAACCTTCCCATAAGGAATTCATTAATCAGTAAGATTCCTGAAGTTTAGAGCTTACTGGCAGTCTACCTGACATTGGTTGACATTCTCTCCTATACACTGCCCATCTCCGCAGCAGGATCTGGAATTATTCTGTCCTGTACCACGACAATCCTCTGGACAACTAAAACAGTCTTCACCTTCTAGATATCCAGCGCAATAACCGTCACCGCAGCTACCAGTTCCAGGAGTTGGTGTAGGTGAGGGTGTAGGCGTGATCGTTGGTTCTGGCGTAGGTGTTGGTTCAATAGTAGGTTCTGGTGTTGGCACCGGACCAGTGATTGCTTTATAGGCATTTATTCGGCCGTGCCCATAGTAAGAGTCCCAACCGGTATTACCCAAATCATCTACAGAGGATTCGATCATTGATCTTACCTGGTCATTACTTCTTGATCCGTCTATCGAGAAGAGTAATGCAGCCAGGCCTGCTACATGAGGACTAGCCATTGATGTTCCACTTCCTACATCATAGTTTAGCATTCTGCCATATAATCTTTGAATGGTGAACCTATGCGTTGGAAATGTTGACAAAACCTCAACCCCGGGTGCGGATACATCAACACCGTCATTATGCGTTGAGAAACCTGCGATCAGATCATTACGATCTGTAGCACCTACTGAGATTACTCTCTCGTAGTAGGCCGGATAGACAAGGCTACTATCTTCTGAGTTCCCTGCTGCAGCTACTATAACAATACCTTTATTCCAAGCATTATTTATTTCATCATGAACTGCTTGGGTATCGTAGTAACTTCCTAAAGATAGATTAATTACTTTTATCTTTTCACCAGCAATACCTTTCCAATTAGCAGCATACTTGATGCCATCAGCTATATCACCATTACTGCCGCGACCATTTCTATCTAGGACCTTTATTACTAGAAGTTTTATAGCTTGGTCATATCCTACACCAGCAACACCAACAGTATTGTTGGTTTCAGCTAGAGCAGTTCCAGAGACATGGGTACCGTGTCCATAATCATCACTCACATCATAAGAGCCATTAAGGACACTATAAGTACCAGCCACCTTATCATCTAGATCTGGGTGCTTAACATCTAACCCAGAATCTATAACAGCCACGACTGTGGTATCGCAAGTTGTTCCTTGTAGATATGTGTATGCTTCTTGCCAATCAACATCTGCGTCCCGTGTCCCACCAGTTTTCTGGGTGTTGTTAAGAGCCCACTGCTGGGCATATTTAGGATCTGTATACTCAGGATATAAATTAGGATCCCGGTTCGTATCTTCGTATAAGAGATCATTAGGTATATCAAGAGCAAATGCCACAAAGTTGGGTTCAGCATATTCAACATCCCTGCGATTATTTAGCTCTTTAACAATTTCTGGTACTGTTTGGTCCGCAGGAAGCTTCATTCTTGTAAATCCTTTATCACCACGATATTTGACCAGTACCTCGTTATGTACATAATCAGAAGCTGGGATTTTAGAGAAGTCAAACGCTCTCTTTGGTGCGGCAAATAACCCATGCACTGAATTGCTAATTAGGACGATACTCGCGACTACAAGTGTTAGAAGAAGTATTTTTCTAAATATTTTCATATTTTCACCCCCTTTAGTCTACAGAATAACAAGATTAGTATTCTATAAAGTTTCCTCAATTAAATAATATCATATTATATTTCGTAGTGTTTTCTTAGAATTACTTAGCGTACAATCTCGCTTTTTGTAATCATAATTCGGTTCTAAACTACTCAAAAATCCCACTATTTCCTTTTGTGATGTGTATTATCCCGTACAGAGTTACATCAGGATGGCTGAGCATGCCGGTCTGGACGAAAGAGTTTCTCAAAATTGAATTTGGGAGCATAAATTCCCTGTTAACAAGTGCTGTTACCCCTTTTTCTTCTTAGTCAAGTAAGTCATTTTCGAAGTCCGCGTCGCAATTGCCTGATGGTACTTCCAAGTATAAAACTCCAGTAACTGTTTGGTAGCAATAATCAACTCCAACCTTGTCTTTTTGCGTCAAACTGTAAAAAATTGATGCTTCATGGCAATCCAGCTCGGGTTTGCATCCTTTATTAAGGCTATAGGCACGGTAACCATATTCCTTACCTTGTGGAGTGTAAGGCAATACATTAATATAAGGCTTTAGTTCAGTGAGAGAGTGAGGATATCGGCCGTAATTATCGGTATAATAAGCTTCTATTATTTTTGCTAATTTGCTGATATCCTGCTTGGCCGTCTCGTCGCGCTGGGTGATGCTCGTTATACTTAATTTAGACTCAAGTTCCTGAAAGTTTAGACTAACCTCTTCTCTAACAGAAGCAGTTGGCTCAACCAATTTTGCAGAGGTGATACGCCATCCGCTTTGGTCTTTATTTAAGTAAAACAACTGGCCGTTAAGAGATAGCTCAGCTGTATCCTCTTTTTTTTCTACCTTCATCTTTCTTACCAAATTAAACATATTCATCGCGGAGGTTTCGATGATTTTATCGGTTTCCCAAAGAGAACTTTCTTCTTTTCTCGTTATGATGGGTTCAACGATAGATTTTTCAAAGCGAGGTTTCAAAAGTTCTAAAAATTTCTCAATTTCCACAGCATTATATTCTTTGCTGTTATTAGAGTTGCCACTAATAATTTCCGTTACCAAATCCTTATAGGCATGATCAACAACGGAACCGAAATTGCAAAACTTATTGAAGATAAGACTATCTTTATTTTTAATAGAATAAAGAGTTTGGTAAACTGCGTACTGGGTTGAGGATCGAAGAATCGCCCACAAAGCAAAGGTTCCAATACAAAGAAAAATTAGTATTGAAAATGTGATGAAAACTACTTTACGAAAGGCCACGCGTAAATTATAAATTAGTTGTGCCCGTCTGTCGAGCAATTCGGTCTTTACTTTTAAATAAATTCGGTTCTAGAAATGACTCATAAATCTCACTATTCTCTCTTGCGGTGATGAAATGTCCCGTATAACATAGTCCTCGGCTATTGAGCATGCCGGTCTAGAACCCATTTAGTATTCCTTGCTATTTATGTTGTTAATGCGTATACTGTGGGTAAATGTGATAGTATTTAGTAGAAATATTTATGAAAAACTTTAAATCAGGTAATAGATCAAGAGACAGAAGGGATTCAGAGAGGCCTCTATTGCACGATGCAGTGTGTGATAAATGCGGCAAAGATTGCAAAGTACCTTTCAAGCCAAGCGACGGGAGGCCGATATATTGTAGTGATTGTTTTGAGAAAAAAGACGGAAGTGATAGTAATAGATCAAGAGACAGAAGGGATTCAGAGAAGCCTCTATTGCACGATGCAGTGTGTGATAAATGCGGTAAAGATTGCAAAGTACCTTTCAAGCCAAGCGGCGAGAGGCCGATATATTGCAGTGATTGTTTTGAGAAAAAAGGCGGAAGCGATAGTAATAGATCAAGAGACAGAAGAGATTCCCCTAGAAGGGGTTTTGGCGGTAGAGATTTAAAGAGGCCCCTATTGCACGATGCAGTGTGTGATAAATGCGGTAAAGATTGCAAAGTACCCTTTAAGCCAAGCGGCGAGAGGCCGATATATTGTAGTGATTGTTTTGAGAAAAAAGACAAAGATTCTCCCAGAGGGAATTTAGGCGGTAGGGATTCAGGTAGATTTTTACAGAGCAACATAAGTGATCGCAGCATTTTGCAGCTTGTAGAAAAAATTAACATTCTAAATATCAAGCTTGATACAATTATTGATTTACTATCATTAGCCGGAGAGAAGAAACCAGAGTTAGTAGAGGTTAAGACGAAAAAGAGCGAAAAATCAAAAACCAAGAAAGCAAAAAAAGCTACTAAAGCGAAAAAAAAGTAGATTCTTTTCGAGCGACTGTCATGTAATTAGTTGATTGTTAAATCATCTGGTTTTGCTTGATTCTCATTTGGTTTTATATTTTCACCGTAAATGGTAATTTTGTAACAGTACTCATCTAAAGGTCTATCCCAGACTATACCACAAGGTCCAGCATCGAAAACTTCAATAGAAAGCCGATTATTGATTTCGTGAACAGGTTCTGGAATCTGAGAGAGAAAGTTAACAAATTCTGACTCCCCCTAGCTAAATCAATAGATTCTTTACCGTTAATCCATCGAAGCGTAGAGGGTTCGAATCTCTTCAGTTCCTTTCTATCTTTATCTAGAATATCTACGCTTACCTTTAAGCTTCTGGCAACGCCCCCTCTATTGGTAACGCTTAGTCTGAAGTATTGTTTCTTATGCCTTTTAAGTAATATTCTAAGAACGGTTCCTTGAAAGGCTTTTATGTAGACCAATACTCGCAACTTTTGTGCCGGGCTTGGATTCCCTTCGGCAGATTCAGGGTAAACTTCTCATCCAACCCCGTGATTCTACAGTCTCACCGAAATGGTGAGCCTGTAGAACCATGGCTGAGCATGCCGGTCTAGCACCCACTAGGCCCATACAGCAACTTCCCTGACTATTTCACACTTTTGAAGTGGGACAAACGGGACAGTATAAAAAAGGGGTGTTTGATTATCGAATTGTCTAGTATAGTATTTGCTACACCCTAGCCAAGTTGCATAACCAGTAGAACTCAGGAATAATAAGAGATATGGAAAGCAACCTTTGGGAAAAAGTTGAGAGCGAACATTCAATTTATTACTTTTTTCCTTCTTCATACGCACATAAGATTTGTGACCGACTAGTCAAAGAAAGAGAGGCTGCATACGAAAAATTAAATTCTATATTTAAAGTCGTGCTTTCTGAAAAAATCAAATGGTATTTTTTCCCATCCCGTGAAGAAGGAGTAAGGTTATTAGGAACTTTATCTCCAGAGCAAGCTATTGCTCCAGCTTTAGTTATTTTTACCGTCTATAATGAACATCACGACTCAACTCCCGAGCACGAATTAGTTCACATTCTCAGTTTCTACTGGAATAGCGGATTGACACACTCTTATAAATTTCTCTCTGAAGGATTGGCTGGTTATTTAGACAGTAGTGTGAAGGGAAAGCATGAACTGGCTAGAAAGCTAAAGGTGGATGGTAAGCTGATCTCATTTAAAAAAATAATAACGTCAACAGATTTTAAATCTAATGACCCGGATATTACTTACATTCAAAGTGCGTCATTCGTAAGATTTGTTATTGAAGAGTATGGCTGGAGTAAATTTAGCAAACTGTGGTTAGTAAAGGGCAACTTAGGTAGTGAGATGGGGAAAATCTATGGATTGGATTTAGAAGATATTGAAAGAGAATGGCTAAATTTCCTGGAAGATTAAATGAACTTATGAAGGGACGGATCCTGAAAAAACTTTATTAATAGCATTTTCCGCCTAGGATACGGCTTTTCAAAGGACTGTCCTTGATATTTCCCGCACATCTCGCTCTTGACAAGTTTACAACTCAGCGATAGCATAACCCTAGATGAAGAAAACTTTTACGATCACGCTTCTAACACTTATTTTACTAAGTTGTTGTTCGTCAAGCTCAGTTTTGGCGGCCGCGGAAGTTCAAAAACAGCTTCTTCCCACTTCTCCCTTCTACACCCTAGTCAAAGTAAAAGAGTCTATCCAGCAATTTCTGACCTTTAGGCAATCTTCTAAAGCCACTCTTCTAGAAGGATTTGCAGACCAGCGAGTCGAAGAGATGAACTATGCTTCTTCTATCGATGATCACAATGCTCTAGATCTCTCATTAGACCGTTACCAAAAGCAAAAAACGCAGGCCATAGAATACGCCGAAGGAACCAGCGACTCTGTTGTGGTAGATAAAATTAAGGAAGGAACTCTTAACCAGCAAAAGGAAATGACTAAAATGCAGCTGCAAGTCGAGGGGTCGGCGGGTGTACAGCAACGCATCGTTGAAGTGCAAAAAGAAGTTGCCGTAGAGGTAAAGAAAACGGTGCAAATTGTTCAAGGGACCGAAAAAGCTATTGAACTGGACGAAAAAACACATTACATCTGGTTGGACCCCAATGTAGATGCCAGCGGTAATTTACCTCCCCTGCCCGATGAACTAATCAAATGGGAATATGCTCCAGGAACCGAGGGAAGAGACACAAATAATCGGATTATCGAGACTATTTTAACTCCGGAGATTAAGGAAACAAATGCGGTAGACGAGGCAACCGTGGTCGATAATAAAATTGAAATTCAATGGGCTCCAGGCACAGAAGGGAAGGGCGAAAGTGGGGTCCAATATAAAGATAGTCCCAAGATAGTAATTCAAGATGCAGAAGAGGAAAATAGCGATGACGGCAAGGAAATCCAAGTCCAACAGGCCCCCGGCGCTGGCGCTCCGTCACCTTAATTTTGATTAACTGATTCCCTCAGCCGAGATTGAATACTCTCAATAAATAATCGAAAAACTATATCGTCACACCGTAATCATATAAACCTTTAATAAAAGGCTCGTCCTTTCATATATTTATCCATGTAGATATACCCGAAGACACCGATTGGAACAATAACCAGACCGAACTTTTTAGATTAAGCAAGCCAACCCCCAATACAAACAGCAATATCAAGGGTTAAACCATTGATAACCCACTCTCTGCTGATTTGGACAAAGCTAGCAGTTGCATTCGTATTAAGTCAATTCTAAGAACTGTTCTTTGAAAGGTCTTTATATCAGGTAATACATGCTTTCCTGACTCATAATTCACCAAGTACTATAGAGTCTCTAGTGGCCCGTGTACCAGGAAATGCTATGCATTTACGGTACAGGGCCAAAAGCAGCTAGCCACTTGTTTCTACTATCAGCGGTGAACCACGTAGGGTTCACTGTATGAACCAAGCAAGGCTTCATTGGCTACCGGCGTAGCCATGAACCCAACGTGGTTCATGGCTGAGCATACCTGCCTGGTACCCAGATACGAATTTCCGGTTCTAGAAAATTGCTCAAAAGCCCAACTATTTCTTCTTATGACACCGAAATATCAAATTCAACATAGTCCCATGCAATTGAGCATGCCGGTCTAGCACCCATTAGGCCTGTACAACGACATTTCTGCTACTTCGCCGATTTCAAAATCCACCTTTTCTGAAATTACGAAGTGAGATGGCTACGAATCGTGAGTAGATTTAGAACTTATTCTGAGGTTAGGTATATTCAGATGCCAACTTTAGGTCTTGTTACTGACTAACGTGATTTTCAAAATCGCTTATTAAGGTTACAATGGAGCTACCGACTCCAGGGCTCTCCCAGTCAATTTTTGGAGGATGATAGTTTTTTGGTCGAAAGTCAGTCATACGCTGGTAATCATCATCTGACATATGAAATTCTGTTGATGCAATATTTTCATCGATGTGCTTCTTATTCGCAGACATCACCATAGGGTTATATCTCAAGCTACATATCCAATTTAATACAATTTGATTGTGAGTCTTGTTGTATTTTTTTGCCAGTTCGTCAAGAAGTTCCCAGTTCTGCTTTGCAGTTTGGTTCCTTCGAAGGGGACGCCAAATAATATTTCTTACGTTTAGCTCATCACATGTTTTGAAAACACCCTTATCCTGTAATGCCCTTATCTCGAAGCTTAAATGTCCTTCATGAGCGATAAATTTATCATTAAATTCTTTCTTAAAAGCTCTAATGCCTTTAGGATTTGCATTTGAAAGACTAACATATCTCGTTTTTCCATCATCAAATAGACTGTGCAGCAGTGGATAGATTGTTTCTTCTCCGAATTTCATTATTAACGACTGAGTTATAAGCGTAGAATCGGCATAATCCGTAGCCATTACTTTGTGAAAGTCTGCAATATCTTCTTTAATTACTTCTAAGGAAGGTAAATCTCTTGTATAGAGCGAGTGGGTAAAAAAAATATCCTCCCTATCGATTGAGCTCCTTTCTAGTGCTTGTTTAAACAGTGCAAGTGAGTTGCCGTGACCATACCCTAAAGCTATTTCCGTGAAGTTCATCCCTTTTTCAAGGCTGTAAACAAGTGCCGCAATGTAATTTTCATCATCAAGCTTTTCAGTGAGTTTTAAATCTCGATGCCCACGCCCACCAATACCATAGCTGCCTATTCCAATTTTAGATATATTTTTATTTGATAAAGTTTTCATGCCGAAAGTATAACAATTAAGTTGTTATGAAGTAAAGTTGACATACTAAGGATCATCCTTATTTTCAAAATTTGGTTCTAGAAAATGACTCAATAATACCAACTATTCCCTCTCACGATGCTAGAATGTCCCGTATAACATAGTCCTCGGCTATTGAGGGAGAGGGTCTTGAACCCGAGTGCGTAAGGTTAATAAGAAAGTAGTAATTGTACTCTCGATCATAACTACCCTATTTTTAATCTTGACCTTGGTTTCAGTCCTACTCAATTCCTTTTTTCTTTAGAAAGATAAATAGTGATCCCAGAACAGTCACAACCAGCATCACTATTAGGCTGCCATATATAAATCTGTCGGCTACATAAAGGAGTGTCTTTTGATAGAAGAAGTACCTAATTGACACTTTGAGTCCGTGGATAATCACGGAATACATTACTCCAAGAAAAAACGCATTTCCCAGATTGAAGTTTTCTTCTTTGTTCAACTTAATCAGCGATAGAGCTACCATTAAAACCCACAAGACTTGAGTAATTTTTAGGAAATAGGGAAGAGTTTCGCTGTAGGGTAGACCGATTAAATACTGTGATACCACAATTAACACTGCTCCCAGAATAAATGGCCAAATAGGCCTAATATATTCAGTCAATGTCTTACCGAAAATTTTAATTTTTAGAACTGCTACCACGAAAGTTACAATGATTACTCCAGCTAACAACGAAATAAATACCAAGTCATTGCGTCTATCTGGCATGAATCCTGCTGGTAGGATACGTAGATCCCAGGGTTCTGTTTGTTGCTCTGTTTTTGATAGTTGTTCCTCTCCCGGACAAGAAACTTCTCTACTACCAACAAAACATTTAGCCTCTGTATCTACTACCGAATCTTGATTCATTTTTTAATCCTACCAGGTTTAAGTCTATTCGCGAAGCAGTCCAAAACTCCTAACTCAAAGATCTTACCTTCGATTAGATAACTTTTAGATTAACCCCCATTATTTCGGTTCTAGAAAATTTCTCAAAAACCCCACTATTTCCTCTTGCTATGCCGAAACGTCCCGTACAGTATCGTCCTCGGCTATTTGAGTGTAAACGGTCCAGAATTTGTCGGAATGGGCAGATCCTTGGCCAGGTTCAAGATCACCGCAATATGTGGGTTGGAAGTAAGTGAATTCCGCAACCCAATACCAGGCAGGGTTGTAGGCCCAGTCGTTACGATAGGCGTGAGCGATAGCCACGCCAGTAAAGTTACAGTCGCTGATCTTTGCCTCATGCAGGCCAGAACCGACCCACCAATCCAGTGCTTCGTCAGCAGCACCGTTTCCGTACGGGCTGTAATCTGTAACGTAAGTAAGGATTTCACCGAACGGAGCTGGTGAACGGTGTTCACTAGGATAGCTGGAATCTATTGCCCATTGTTCGACACCTGCCTGTTTAGTTGGGTCGAAAACAACAGGCCTGCAACCTTGAGAGGATCGATAGTCGTTGAACAGTGTGAGCATATATTGTTCTGGCTCATCCAATTGATTGCTGTCCGCAGACAGCCCAAGCTCAAAGTTGCCGATGGTAATTAGCAAGCTAATCACCAAGACGAGAAACGCGATTCTTGCTACTCGCTTGCCAAACATGTCCAATCTCCTTTTTCTTTTGCTATACTAGTTTCGTCCAAAATCCACGATTTAACGGCGAGAAACGTCTTTTGAATTACTTTTAATCAGCTATATTCCACCTCCTGTTCTTGAGAGTGTTAAAGAGCTACAAACTTACATAATGTAAGTAAATAAATTATACAGTATGTTTAACTAATGTTGGTAGTCCAGGATAATTGAATCAGTGGGAAGAAAATCAGAAGATGTCGTGAATACTTTTAGATAAGATACATGATCTGTTGTACATCCATATGAAACGGCTCCAATGGAAGAACCGATTCCAGAGTATTTAATATCGAGATTTAAGAAATTACAAATTGTTTGTAAATGATCTTGCATTTCCGGCAAGTCACCATCTACAAAAACGATTTGCCTATGTAGCCCTTGATCAGTTCTATTATTAAATACATTTCGCATTTTTAGATCTCTTAATACTGTTTCGACCAGAGATTGTTCTATTGGCACATTATTCCTACTTATCTCAGCCAAATTTAATTCAATGGTAAATCCAAGTGAAGAGTCTGTATTCAATGTAATTGTATTTTCTGTTTTGCTCGCATTGAGGAAAAACCAAGTTGTGCAGGAATATTCTCCAAGAGAGCAATTATTAGATCTTTCATTAAGAATCTGCCAATTGTCTTGAACTAAAATTTTTTTATACTTAGCGCCTATATTTAGGGCTGAATCGTGTTCTCTTGGTGATATTCTGTAAGTTAAGAGATAGGTCTGTCTATCTGCATAATCATATCCCGATAAAACTTGGGTCAACTCGTCCGTTAATAACAGAGGAAATCCCTTTTCTACTAATTCATTTCTTATTTGTTCTTCTGTCCGTGGTTCATTTTCATTGTTAGGTGTAATCTGTGGAGTAGGAGTCGGTGTACCATTATCAATGGAATTTATGTGGTAGATATAGTAGATTAATCCTGTCAGGGTAACAATTGCAAAGGCAACCCCAATTATGATTCTTAAAGGATGACCAGGCGATTTCTGTTCAGTAGTTTCATCTGTATTAGGTTGTTCCTTAGTTATCTCTTGGTCTATCATAGAAATTAATTACCTTATTGTACCATTAAATTGCCGGCTGCGCCTTATGGTAACACACAAAGTCAAAATTTGTTGCAATTTATTAACTCAGTGAAAACCAGACATTTCTAGTGTAGTTAGATGAATACAAGAAGGTTTCCATGAAATTTTGTTGGAATACTGCTAAAATAATAGCGTCAGTCGGATAGAAATTACCATGAGTAAACAGAAAACAATAATTGTACTAATAGGGCTGTTTCTATTTGCCCTTATATTAAGGGCAATCTTTTTGTACTCCACGCCCATCCGAATCTGGGATGAAGCGGTCTATGCGAATCTGGGATATGATCTCAGCAAAAATCCGCTGAATTATTCTCTAAGAAACACTGACTGGAGCGATTTTATTCCCTCGGGCGGAGATGAATTTTATAGCTGGCCCAAAATTGGTTTCCGGGCACCACTACTTCCTTATCTTCTTGCTGTCTTTTATTTTCTTAAACTCGACTTTATGATTTATTGGATTATTCCGCTAGTTGGTGCCCTATCTGCTATTCTGGTCTACATTCTCGGGAAGAGCCTATTTAATGAAAAAGTCGGTTTATATTCAGCATTGCTTTTCTCTGTTGTCCCGCTGCATGTCATTTTTAGCGCAAACATCCTGACCGGTGTTTTATTTACTTTCTTTGTTTTACTGACTTTTATTTGCTTTGTTAAAGGTTATGAAGAAAACAATACCGTTTACAGGGTACTATTTGGTTTATTCTTAGGCTTAGCACTGCTTTCGCGATACACTGCCTTGTGGGTGATGCCGATTTTTCCTCTTTATTTTCTAGCTAAGCACCGCTCGCTCAAGTTTTTAAAAGATATTCATTTATGGCACGCGGTCATCGTCTTCTTCTTAGTTCTACATCCCTGGTTTTATTACGGCATGAAAGAGTATGGTAACCCAATTGGCCCTTTTATTCACGGCTTCAAAGCAGCTGATTATTGGGGCGATACCCAACCGTGGTATTTTTTCTTTCAACATTGGTGGTACGCTTTTTCTTTAATCGGCTTCATTTTTCCGCTTGGACTTATTTACGCTTTAATTAAAAGAGACTTTTTGAAGAAAGAGCTCTATCTTTTGCTAATCTGGATCACTTTCTTCCTAGGCTTAGCCATCTATATGCCGCATAAAGAGATGCGCATTGTTTTGGCCGTAATACCGGCAGTCTGTATTGTTACCGGATATTTTATTGATAAACTTCCTAAATTTAAAAACTTGTTGCTAGTGGTCATTATCTTGACTTGTGGTTTCAGTTTATATCAGCATTATCAGGAAATTTATCAGGATTCCTATACCGGAACTAACCTTTGCTATCTGGAGGGGAATGAATTCCTCAAATCAGTTGAACCGGATTCCTTAATTGTCACCGATGAGTCCGCCGGTGTTTATTTTCACAGCAAAAAGAAAACAACTTTTTATCCTAGTCCTTGGAGCTTACCAGCGTTAGACAAGAAGATTGCTAAATATGATAGCGCTGGCCCGGTCTACGTTTTTTTCACCGACTTCAACATGTCGTTAGTTAATGATGAGTATCAGGAGATGAGAAGTGAACTGGAGGAAGAATATCCACGAGTTTTTGAATGTGTTAAAGGCAAAGGATATTCAGCCGTATATCGGTATAAATAACTGATGCTCTCAGGCGACAAATATAACTACTCCTAGCTTCAAATCGGTTCTAGAAAGTTACTCAAAAACTCCACTATTTCTTCTTATGACACCGAAATATCAAATTCAACATAGTCCCATACAATTGAGCATGCCGGTCTAGCACCAATTAGGCCCGTACAGCGACTTACTGAATTATTTCACATTTTTGGAAGTGGGACAAACCTGCCCGCCAATCGCTGCGCTCAAGGCGCTGGCAGGCGGGTGGGACAGTATAAAAAAGGTCTTATCTATTCACTGTTGAATCAAGTAGCTTTTTGTAGGGTTTCCCGATTCTAATTGAAGTATAATTAGGCTTGAGATGAAAGAGAGAATTAGTATTCGCAAGGCTAACATTGGGGATGTCTCAGAAATAGTTAGAATTCATCGAGACTGTGTTTTAAAAACAAACTCACAATCATATTCTCCTGAGCAAATTACCGAATGGCTGAGTCAGATAACAGTTGATAATGTAATTGCTCAATTTGATTGCACTGATTGGCATGTTGTACAAATCGGCATAATTATTGTCGGTTTTGCTCAAGTTGCTTTTGAGGAATGCGAAATCAATCAAATTAATATAAGGCCTGAATATCAGAAGAGGGGATATGGTAAAAAGATGTTGGGATTTTTAGAGAAGAAGTTTAGGATTCGAGGATTAAAGGAGATAAATTTGAACTCAACCAAGGATGCAGAAGGATTCTATAATCATATGGATTTCCGAAGTGTTAGAAGTGTAAAATATCGTTTACAAAAACTAGCAGTAGAGATGGTCTTAATGAAGAAGCAGCTCCTGTGAAATACAGTATGCCGTTATGAAAGGACCGTTCTTAAGAATGTTATGATATAGGGGGTGTTATTAAGCAAGGTCGTTATATGTAGAGCGCTGGCTTAAAGCATACCTGCCTGGTACCCAGATACGAATTTCCGGTTCTAGAAAATTTACCAAAAGTGCCACTATTTCTTCTTACAACGCCGAAACATCCCGCACACATCGTCCTCGGCTATTGAGCATGCCGGTCTAGGACCAATTAGGCCCGTACAGCGACTATTCTACCACTTTACCAATTTCAAAATGAAACAAATGGGACGGTATAAAAAAAGGTATACAAATTGCCAATTGGATACTATTGCGCACCAACCGGATGTTCTGATATATTTGTGATAGATGGCACCAATTGATTCTGATACTTCAGTATTTAATAAACTTCGACGTTTCAACTTGTTTATGGGAACACTCCACCTGGTTCAGGGAGTGGCAATGGTATATCTTGGATTGACCTTAGAGAACATCAAAGATTTCAAACTTCCCCTTACCTCATCTTTCCTAACGTACAATGAGGCACTGGGTAGATTAGTCACTCAGACAGAGGAAATTACACGAGTACCGATTGCAATAATTGTTTCTGCATTCTTGTTTTTATCGGCCACTGCACATTTTCTTATTGTATTGCCGAAACTGAATGATTTTTATAATGCAAAGCTTCGAATTGGAATTAACTATTTTCGGTGGTTTGAATACGCTATTAGTTCCTCTTTAATGATTATGATGATTGCGATGCTTTTTGGTATATACGACATCGCGACCTTACTTATGCTAGCAGGGTTGAATGCAACCATGAATTTACTAGGCCTTATTATGGAAGTCCATAATCAAACGACTGAAAAAACAAATTGGATATCATTTTGGGCTGGTTGCTTTGCTGGTATTATTCCCTGGATTGGGATCTTGATTTACTTTTTAGGCAGCGGTGAGTTCGCACGCATTCCTGCTTTTGTGTATGCAATTTTGGGGGCGTATTTCTTTTTCTTTAATACGTTCCCGATCAATATGTATTTGCAATACAAGAAGGTTGGTAAATGGTCGGACTACCTGTATGGCGAGCGGGGATACATTATTTTAAGTCTGGTTTCTAAGTCAATCCTTGCTTGGATTGTGTTTGCAGGCACCCTACAACCATCGTAGCCTGTGTCTCAACGTCAAAGACCTTGATATTAAAAAGAAGTTGAACAATTAGTTAATCCCATTGATGCGGGTCAATGCATTTCATCCAGGCGTTTATTCTAAGAATGGATGTTCTTAGATTTCTGGTACCCAGACACTAACTTCCGGTTCTAGAAAACTACTCAAAAATCCCACTATTGCTTCTTACTACAATGGAATACTTGTGAAGGGACGGTCCCTTCATTTCCTTGTACAAGGGCGTATTGTGAGCCTACTCGGTATATGCCATAGCATAATATTGTTGTCCTACACATAACGAGTAGGGCTATTTCAGCCTGATCTATGGCCATTTAAAGGGACAGGCCCTAAGCCCCTAAATTAAACCTATCTCTTAAGTAAGCATTTACTTCTTGATTTGTCCAAGAACGATTCGCTAAAGTTTTCATATATTCCCTTATATTCGGGATTTCAATAAACTCTTCAGGAATTCCTAACAAAGCATCTTCTTCGCAAACTTGCTTAACGCTCGCAGGATTATCTTGATCAAAAATGGCTTTTAGTATTATTCTTGCGTGTGTAAATGTTCCTGGGTGTTCTTCTCCGGCTATTGACTCTTGCATTCGCTTATGCCACTCATCGGGATACCTACCCCTTAGACTTCTTACATTGTCAAGGTTATGTCCTCCCTGTACCGCTATTACAGCATAAAAGGCCGCTTCCATAGGTTTTTCTACGCTCCATCTAGAGTGATCGGCTTTTACCCTCTCGCGTAGTCCAAGCTCATGAGTTGTATCGTTGAGAGATTCGCCCATAAGTTTAGTATACAATATTTATTTAAAATATTTAAAATCGAGTACTACAATGTCACTAAGGGCAGTGTAAAAAAACGACATAACTTGCTTCTTGACAAAAACACGCCTTAAAACAAGTTAAAACAAGGACCGTCCTTAGTTTTGTTACTGCGCTGGCCTAGATGCCGAGTTCCACGCAAGGGGCATCGCGTGGGAAATGGTCTCCAGGCTGCTCTGTCAATGTTACTAAGGACAGTCCTTGGTTCCTAGTGGACTAAGTCGGAACGTAGTACCTAACTATGGGAACCCTACATACGCTGTAACAGTTTGTTTTCCACTTAAGGCTGCTGCAATACACCTATGAGAACCATCTTCTGAATCCAGGGGCAAGGATTGCACACGTTCGCTTGTCCTTACTTCACCACCTTGTATTAAAATAGGTGGATAATATCTTAGAACAATATCCAAATTCTTTTGGATGTTAATTATTTTTTCTATGGATTTCAAGCGAAGTGCTTCGTTAGTTTTGATTCTTTCTGCAGTGTCCACAACAGATAGGGCACACCATTCTTCTGGTAGATCCCCTGTGCGAAACCAAGGTCCGACATATTTTAAAGGCACATTTTTAATTCTCCAGTTATGATTTAAGTATAGCCAGAGTCTTCTTTTGTCAGAGATTTTTGAGTGAAGGACCTTGGTTGGTAGTTTGGCAGTGTCAGATGCTATTTTATCGAATGATTCAGCAAGTCGAGAAATGTTTTTTTTAGAGTAAAAAATCCTTTTAGCCTTATTTGCAGAGAGAAAGGATCTAATTACGTCTTTGGGCTGTACTACTGTTTCATGGGGTAGCATGAAAAGAGTATAACAAACATCTGGTTTTGTTCTATTTCCCGTCAGGGAATTCCAACTACACCTTTGGTGCGCCTTCCATTCCCTAACTGAGCATGCCGGTCTGGTACCCAGATGCAAATTTCCGGTTCTAGAAAACGGTTCAGAACACCCACTATTACTTCATGTGGCGCGCATTATCCCGTACAGAGTTACATCAGGATGGCTGAGCATGCCGGTCTGGTACCCAGACACGAAATTCCGGTTATAGAAAACTACTCAAAAATCCCGCTATTCCTTCTTGCTACGATGAAATATTCCGTATAACATCGTCCTCGGTTATTGAGCATGCCGGTCTGGGACCCATTTATCGACGGACGACTGATCGGTGTCAATGAAACACGCCCTAACCCTCCAGGGAAAACCGCTCACGGGACTCCTTCAGGAATTGAGGTAACAGGAACAGACAGAACTACAGAGGCAGTAAAAATAATCGTTATTAGCTTATTCAATTTCATTATCGAAATATAGCGTAGCTAAAAAACCTTCTGACAGACAGGTCAGATAGAAGATGTCAGAGTGTAAATCATTTTCGCTATTTCACTTTCGTAATCAGTGTCATTACCCATAGCATAAGTCTCTACCTTGAACATTACCCCAGTCGTGCCACTATTTAATTCGAAAAAATAAATTTTACTATATCTGAGTTGATACAAGAAACCCTGTAAATCACCAAAATACCGGTAGCCTCTAGATAAAAGACTCTTACGTGCCGATTCTTCTGATTCAATGCTTTCAGAATAATATCTGTCGTCCGCCCATTCTTCTATTGATTTATTCTGGTCTTTTATAAAAGAGATGATCGTAATCCGAGCTTCACCTTGAGGTGGATTATGCAGAAGGTCATACTCGCCCGAAAGAGTTGAAGTCTTTGGATAGCTGGCTATTACTACCCGGGAAGATTCCTCAAAAGCAAGATACCAAACCGAAGGGTATTTTATCGTCATGCTTGGTAATGAATAGTTATTCCAACTGGAAATATCAAGCAATGGTTCGTCAATTAACTGCGGTTTCGGTACAATCGTAACTGTTGGATAAACACTAGGTGTTGGCGTGGGTGTTACCCAATCAAAGCCATAGTTCATGAGAGCATACTCGATTTCGATATTATAGGTACCTTCATTCGAACAATAAGCACTATCGGGGAACAGATCAGTATTTAAATGGCTTGTTACTGTTAACCGGGTATTATACGAATTATCTTTATCGTAAACCTTACTCCAATAGCATGCCTGTTCACGCGCTGTAGCGACGAAATCCCAATTCGACAACAAAGAATCTAACGAATGAACCTGACCACCAGACGCGTCAAGTGATACACTAACTTTCATTCTTCCAGAGGTATTACTCTCCAGAGTTATGCTGTTAATCGCACGATAATCAGTAACCACTTGAGAAAGAAGCTCTTCTAAGGTAGGTATTTCTGGATCTAGCTCCTGTATTGCTAATTTGTTGGTGGGAAGCAGTTCTTTAGGAAAAGAAATCTGCGATTGAGAAAAACAAATAAAAGAAATAATAACAATAATAATTAGAAGCGGAATGGTAAAAAGCACTAATCTATTCGGTACAATCGGTTTAGGGCTAGAGTTTTCTTGACTCATATCAGCGCCGCTATCTGCCTTCCGAGAACCCGTTTGCTTAAGGTCTAAGTCATTATCAGAAATCGCTTGATCCATCGGGATTATTATACTCATACAACTTATCTAGGCGCAAGCTTTATGCAATCAACTATCTAAATGGTTAGTCAAGGACCAGAATTCTAAGGACAGTCCTTTGAAAGGCTTTTATACGGGTCATTGCACGTCCATCCTTGCGTGTTTTTTCCGGGAAGTATTACGCAATTTTTAATGGCCGATGCAACATTTGGTTCTAGCACAAATGGTGATCTAGCCGAACCACGGTTGTGATTCGCGCCTGGATCCGGAAACAATTACCTGTAACGCTCTTTTTATCCTTTTGCAGAATTTAATGATGTCTCGCTTGGAAATTGATTCTTCTTCAGGTATTCTCAGTAAAGAAAAAACGTTAGAGCCTCTATGTTTCTCGTCTAGACTTTTGAGGATTGGAATGATGTGGAAATGGACGTGTCGATAACTTGGGTGTTCTGCGAAACAGACAGAATATTCTTTTTGCAATTTGAGTTCCTCGTTAAGTTGCTTAGTAAGTTTGAACTGTATGGCCGCTAGTTCCTCAAACTCTTCTCGTGATAAGTCGTGCAATGACTCGGTATGCCTTTTTAAGATAATGACAAACCAACCGAGTAATTTTGTGGGGTAGACATGTTCAATTAGCCAAAGCCTACTCTCATAGATTCTTGATTCAGGGAAAATTGGTTGTTCACCGGATAAGTTTAGGCAGGTTAGGCATTTCATGGTTACCCGTAATTATATCAGTTGCCGAGGTGGTATTGATTCGTCGGGGAATCACCAACTGGGCATGTCGGGCTAACCCTATCTAATTCCGCGTAGCAATTTTTCTGCTAACTCCCTAATTTTAGAGAAAGCTCTCTGTGGGCAGAAAGTGACACTAGCTAAGCCTATGTAGGGCTACTATTCCTTAATGATGCTATCTACATAGTCGGTTCCACAGATTTCCACTAATCTAGTCATGACCATTTGCACTGACTTATAAGGGGAAGTTGGTAGTGAAGAAACATACTTGTACCTCTTGTACATTGGTTTCCATAATTCTGCTAAAGTGTTATTCAACTCCACGAATAGATTAAGCAAAATGCTGTCAGCTTGTTCTGAAGTAATTTTGCCAGAGAGAGTATATTCCCTTTTGGGAAAGCGGATATGGACAGTCAAAGGCCCAAGTTCGTGACAGAGCATTCTCACAGCGGCAAAACGAATATTGCCATTTGGGTGTTGTAGAAGTCCAAGAAGCCAAGGAAAAAGAAAGTCTGGTAGTAAGTTTTCCCTATCGTGTAAAAAGTACATCACGGAAATTCCCATCACAAAGTTTTCCTGTCGCCACTCTTCAGAAACCCTTTTATAGTTCTCGGGAGCATTTCTGATCTGGTCGTTTAATAATTGGTAATCTTCACGGCCCTTTGAACTATATACTAGTTTTCGCACCTTTCGGGCCGCTAGACTGCTTTGTACTTTATTGCCCCGGGAAATTAAATTGAAGCATTCTTGAATAGTATCCATAATTTTGAGCCTATTACGCTAAGACTTAACTAGGCATTAATAGCTACCCCGACTTTGTTAATGTATTTTTTCAGGTAGTCAATATCATATTCTTGCCCAGTAAAATAGAGTTTCATTGATTGTGGGTCGAAGTGTCGGAGGATGTCCTTTGTATCAATACCTCCGATCATATTGATAGGGCCTATGTTACTGTCTGCGAAGTTATGTCTCTCAGAATGTATTACCCAGGAATCCAATCGTTCATCAAAATGTTCAAAGTCATTTCTAATTTGTATGTGGCTGGGGGCAATTTCAGGCAACGTAGGGTGGGCTCTTTTGAGACTTTTCGCTCTATATAACCTAAAATCATTGTCTCCTGATTTCACATTTGGCTGAATGATTTTCACAATGTGAGAGACGAAAATCAAAAAGATATGAAGATCAGAGATTAGAGTTTCAACATTTTCCACAGATGGAGTAGAAATCGAATTCCGAATCTTCTCATAGTAGCCATTGCTAATTGTTATTAGACGCAGTATTTCCCTTGTGTAAACTTCGATGAAATTTTCTTTAAGCATTATTTATAGAGCACGGTCACCTTTAGGTGCCCGTGCTGGCTGCCGGGGATGGATTCGAACCATCATTAACGGTTTCAGAGACCGCCGTCCTACCATTAGACGACCCGGCAAGGCATACATATTTTACAAGAAATTGAGTACTAATCCAAGTTAGGCAGGTGATTAATTTCATTGATTCGAATCGTTGAACCAAAGTTAGGTACTAATTGATGGTATAATATCCCATATAAGATGCCACTTCGCAGCTTTGTTTCGTTCGTTTAATTTTCCCTCGTACTTTGATAAGGGAATAGTAGATCAAAAAGGAGGAGCGTTATGCCCAAAACTAAGACAGATAGGGAGTGGGTTGTGGTGAACGGGGGTAGCCTGGCCATGCTTGTACCGATCAGGGAACGGGTTGATTCTTTGGACAGACAGGTGGTCGAGAGTGACCCGGACATGGCCTTCCGGCCGGGGAACGTGATCTTGGTAGATTTCAGCCCAGTTGAGGTTCGTCATGAACGTGACGGCAGACCTGGCCGGGAGACCGGGCCAAAATTCAGAGTCTTTGGGGTATATCGGGCGCACCGTGATAAGGTCCCATATGCATATATCCTCGGTGGTCTCATGACACGGGGATTTCTATTCACCGCTCAAGAATCATAGGCGCCAAGGCCAGGCAGTTTATCAAAACTGCCTGGCCCATCTCTTAATTCGTACAGGATAACATCCCTCCAAAACCCAATTACTACTATTTCCCTTGTCACCCTCTCCGTATTTTCAGAATAATGTTGACAAAGTATTACTAGTTAGTGAATAATGGTTTAAATCCGCCAAAGGCGGATTAATTCGGCCATCAGTCCGATGTTATGTCGGGCTGGGCCTCATTGAGCCACGCCAAAACTGCCTTCGACAGATTTAGGCGGATTAATTCAACCAACGGAATGGTAGTAGCCATTCCGGGTTTCATTGAATGAGAATAATTGTAAAGAGATTGATTGCTTTGCTTTTCACATCGGTTTTTGTTTTTACTCTTTTCTCACCGGTTGTTTTGGCCGACGGGATGATTATGCCTCCGCCGGATCGCTGGGTGTATCAATCGGAACAGCAGGCGGCAATATATTACGAAAACGGGATTGAGACGTTAGTTTTGTCGATTAAATTCCAGGGTAGCGCGGAAGATTTTGGCTGGATTATTCCGGTTCCTTCCCGGCCGTCGGTGGAAAAGGCGCGTGAGGATTTGTTTGCCAATCTTAAAAAGTTAACAAGTCCAGTTTATAGTCCAATGCCGGGTGTTATGTACTCTATGGGGCTGGATAACAAAGCGGCTGAGTCCGAGGTTATCGTTTGGGAAACAAAAAAGATTGATATTTATGAAATCTCTGTTCTGTCATCTACCAGCAGTGGCGCTCTGCAAGACTGGTTAGAGGATAATGGTTATCATTATCCCAAAAGTTACGAGTATTTGTTACGGGAATATATTAGTGATTATTGGTTTTTCGTGGCGGTAAAAGTGGATACCTCGGTAGAGCCGTCACTAGCAAATCAGAGACTCAAGAGTGGTCATGCCGCACCGCTGAAATTAACTTTCGAGACTAGCCAGCCTATTTACCCAATGAAAATTTCCGCGGTTACTTATTCCCCGACACCAACTCCATCTCCGACCCCGACACCTTCGGTAACGCCACCTGCCAATAGCGGGCCAACCCCAACGATTACTCCAACACCCACACCTAGTAGAATCCCGATTATATTGCAAGGAGATTTGGAAGAAACGAGCTCGGGGAGCGCAGGGGTGTCGAAGACAATCATTGATAGCTACTACCCGTATCCTGGTACGTATCGGAACCTAGCCGTAACTTTGTATGTGTTCGATCGACACAAAGTAGGAGCGTCCGGGTATTCCACTCAATACGCTGGCTGGGTACTGCCGGATACAATCAGGGAATTGTCAATAGACCGTAACGGAGATCCTTGGGTTGAGCCGAAGAACAAAATGTATCTCACTAAGCTTTATCGCAACTACCAGGTTTCAGAGATTAATGATGATGCTGTTTTAATATCAGCTGGAAATGATAAAGTAGTTGGTGCTGGCGAAAGATGGGTTATGGATCCGTGGAAAGCGTGGTTATTAGTTTTGTCGCCAATAATTGTCGAGTTGGCAATTCTGGGGCCAATAGCCTTTTTAGAGATAAAAAAATGGAAAAGTTCTGGAGGGAAGTAGGCAAAAGCAAGAAGGCAGGGGTGGAGAATGCGAAGGATGATAGAATAATCCAATAAACTATGACTACATCAATATTACCGCAATATCCAAGCTACAACTTTATACCAATTCTCGCACTGGTGGGCTGGCTGTCATTAATTGGCCTGTTAGCTTTTGTTGTTTTAATAGTGTATTTACTGCTTAAACCAAGAGGTGAAAAGGCTGGGAAGTTAGATACCGAGAGTCGGGATAAAATAATTCGGGATATCTGGTTATTCCTAAGTTACAGCGTAGTGTTCTTTGGCTGCTGGGTAATGATGGGGAGTATTGCTTGGCTCTTAGGAGTGGTATACCTTACGGTATTTTTAAAGGTCGAGTATAGCTACTGGCATTTGGTTATCCCTTATGTACTTATTCTGCTGGCTCTTCCCTTTAATGTTCTTGTTTGGCTCAAAACCTGGCGAGGGATAAAAATAACTCAAGGAGATGAAAAGAAGATATTGGTAGAGCGGAAAAAGATTTTTCTCATTGTCCAGTTATTTTTCTCAGCTTTATTTTTTGTTCTTTTCTCTGGGCTAACCTTGTTGGTGTTAGTGCTAGCTTTTATGTATAGTTCCAGTTATGTCGACTGGGAGGAAGTTGCTGTAATAGGCCTGCCAATGATCCCCTCTTTTCTATCATTGGTTACGGGCTTGTGGTACTTAATTGAATTGATGCTTTTGCGTAGAGAAAGTGTTAAGTAGATAATTGATACAACGATGCCCGCTGGATTTTTAGAAATTTCACCCTCAATTATTAGGACAGTTTTCCCTCAGCGTAATCCAGACGCTCATAAGAATGATTTTGGTAACCTGCTAATCATCGGTGGGTCGGGAAAATATTCTGGATCGTCTGCACTTAGTGCAATGGCGGCTTATCGATCTGGCGTGGATCTGGTTACGCTTGTGGCGCCAAGGCGAGCGGCGGACATTGTAGCCTCTTTTAGTCCAGATATTGTTACTTGCCCGGTGAACGGTGATTTTTTTACTCTAGAACACCTTGCCGAGGTAAAAGAGTTGATTCAAGACAAAACGGCGGTGCTTATTGGCGGGGGTATGGGAAGGAGAGCTGAGACTTTGGAATTTATAAAACAGGTGTTGACCCAGGAGCATTTGCCGATTGTGATTGATGCGGATGCCATTTATGCAGTGGTGGGTTGTCACGAGTTAGTAAAAGAAGAAAAATTTGTTCTTACTCCGCATGCATATGAATTCCAGGTTTTAACGGAAGAAATACCGCCCGTGGAGCTGGAAGCTAAAGTGCCTTTGGTGCAAAAATGGGCGGTGGAGTTAACGAGTACCATAGTTTTAAAAGGCGCGGAAGATGTAATTAGCGACGGACAGCAAACAGTTATTAATACAACGGGAAATCCGTTTATGACAGTGGGTGGGACCGGAGATACTTTGGCAGGAATTCTTGCCGCGCTGTTGGCGCAAGGGACGGAGGAATTTGCGGCGGCTTGTGCTGCTGCGTATATAAATGGTGCCGCCGGGGATCTGGCGGCTGCGCAAATGGGTCCCAGTGTGATTGCTTCTGATCTTCTCGGCTTTATCCCCCAGGTTATAATGGAAGTGTTAGCTGTTTAGTTCCCCATGATTGATACTCATTGCCATTTGGATTTTCGTCAATATCAAAACGATCGAGAGGCTGTTACTAATAAATCACTGCAGGAGTTAACGGCTATTATTAATATCGGTTCTGGATTACAGGCCAGTCGGGATGCAGTGGATTTGGCAGAGAGATATGATCGTTGTTACTCCACTGTAGGATTGCATCCGCATGATACCGAACCGGGTCTGGAATTATCACAAGAAGGACAGTTAGCCGAAATACGAAGTCTGGCTAGGAGTGGCAATAAAGTAGTGGCAATAGGGGAAATAGGACTAGATTACTCATCAGCTCCGCCAGAAGAACGTGATCGAGGTCGGGAAGAACAAAAAACGCTTTTTATTGATCAAATCAGGGTTGTCCAGAAGCTTGATTTACCGGTTGTCATCCATTCGCGTGATTCCATTGAGGATTGCTTATATATTCTAAAAGAGTATCAAGTTAAACAAGCAGTACTGCATTGTTTTACTTATAATAAAACCTGGGCGCAGAAAGTGTTAGATCTGGGATTTTATGTTTCTTTTACCGGGATTGTAACTTTTAAAAATGCCAAGGTGGTCCACGAAACAGTACGCTATGTTCCCTTAGAAAAGATGATGTTGGAAACAGATGCACCGTTCTTAGCCCCGGAACCTTACCGTGGCCAACGATGCGAACCATGGATGGTAAAATATGTAGCAGAGAAAGTCGCCGAGTTAAAAGGGGTAGATGTGCGGGAAGTAGAGAGAATTACCGATGATAACGCTGTCAAATTCTTTAATCTCAAAACGCAAACCTGCCCGCAATGCTACGCATAGCGTTGCAGGCGGGACTTAAAGTTCAAAACTAGGGCTAAGGGGGTTTTTAGTTTTAGAATAGGATTTGGGTTTTGGGATTTAACATTTGAGATTTTAATAATGTTCAAAGAGCGCTATTTTGTGGTTACTACTTTAATATCAGCCATTTTTATTCAACTGATGCTGTGGGGGGTATTTTTAAATTACCGCGTTCTGCCACCGGAAGTGCCGCTTTATTATTTTCGTCCGTGGGGGGAGGCGCGGCTGGCTCCAACACAACAACTGTGGCTAATTCCTGTGTGGAGCGGGGCGATTTTTGTGTTTAATACTTTCTTAGCCTGGTTTCTGTATAAAAAAGAGAAATTCCTTGCTCAGCTATTAGTATTTACTTCGATTGTAGTTTCGGGGCTGGGATTTGTCTTCCTGTTCAGGATTTTCTCGTTGGTAACACCATGATTATTCTTGGTATTGAGACAGCCGTCGATGAAACTGCCGCCGCGGTAGTTGAAAATGGCTGGCGGGTTTTAAGCAGTGTTGTTTCAACACAAGTTGATTTGCACGCCCAATTTGGAGGTGTAGTGCCCGAAGTAGCGGCCAGGGACCACGTTAAGCAGATTATTCCGGTGGTTAGTACAGCAATCAGGGAAGCGGGAGTGTTATTTAATCGAATAGATGCGATTGCGGTATCAACAACTCCCGGGTTATTAATTGCTCTTTTAGTTGGTACCGAAACAGCAAAGACTTTATCTTACATTCACCTAAAACCTCTGGTGGCGGTAAATGATTTGGAATCACATGCTTATGCGGTTTGGTTAGGAGAGCAGGAAAAGTTGGAAGATATCAAAGACAAAAATACCTGGCCGTTACTTTATCTAATTGTTAGTGGTGGGACAACGGCTCTGGTAAAGGCAGATTATTTTGGTGATTTTGAAATTGTCGGTCAGACAAGAGATGATGCCGCTGGAGAAGCTTTTGATAAAGTGGCTAAGTTAATGGGTCTGGGTTATCCGGGCGGCCCTGCTATTGAGCGGCAAGCAAGGTTAGGTGACGGGCAGACTTTTAATTTCCCCAGACCCATGATAGATTCGAACGATCTCGATTTTAGTTTCTCTGGTTTAAAGACAGCAGTCGTCTACAAGACAAAAGAATTAAACGAGAATTTGTCGCAAGAAACAGTGAATGATATTAGTGCTTCTTTCCAAGAAGCGGTTGTTGATACGTTGCTGACAAAAACGACTGCTGCTGTGGAAGAATATCGGGTAAAAGGGGTAGTTGTTGGCGGAGGTGTGGCGGCGAATGGTCGTTTACGCGAAGTATTCCAATCAAAAATGACTGTACCAGTGTACTTTCCTCCAAAATCATTGTGTACCGACAATGCGGCCATGGGTGCGGGTTGTGCCTATTATTATGCCCAAAACAAGATTTTTACCGGTTTAGATGAACTAGCACCGTTCTGTTATAAGAATATAAAAGGGGAAATATGCAAATACTAAAACTTACAGATTGGGCTAATCCGGCCGATGAAATTATTAATCGTGCCGCGGAAGTATTAAAATCTAGCGGAATTAAGGTTTACCCGGCGGATACAGCAGGATATAGTTTGGGAGCCAATGCTCTGGACGAGGAAGCGGTGCGTAAGGTTTTTGAGATTAAGAACCGCTCGTTCGATCTACCTATGAATATTGTTGTCAGTGATGGTCAGATGGCAGC
>JAHJGY010000030.1 GCA_018824115.1 Patescibacteria group bacterium | reverse complement strand
TCAACTTCAACACGTTTGACCTGCCCCGATTTTATATCCTGCAACGCCTGGCTCAAATCTAAACGCTGAATTACCTGTCCCGGGGTAAAAAGCTGAAAATATACATACAGGGCTAGAAGCGCTAAAAGAAAGTAAACAAAAAATGCTTGGAGCAACTTACCCCACTGAAGGGGTTGATTAACCAGTTTCGATTTACGGGTTTTTTGAGGCTGACCCATGACCACCCTATTGTAACACGAAGCTCCAATCTTACCCCCAGTTAATCCAATACCCAAACCCGCCTTGAAAAACCGGTCGATAAACGCTATAATACAGACTGTAGCACATCAACATTGAGTTAAAAGTAGGCGCAAACCAACTAATTCTAAGGATCTAAAAGGAGGAAACCAATGTCCCGAAAGAAGACTTACGCAGGAAGGCGTAAAGCCTGGTATCAGAGGCTCTGGGAAGACTGGTTCGTCTTCTCATGGTTAGGATGGATAATCCTCGCATTACTCATCGTAGCGGCCCTTTCCGTGCTCATCTGGTACCTATACACACCAACGCACAGCAAGGCACCGAACGCCGCTGTTCCGGACCCAACCAGTCCGGCCACCGCCGCGACGCAGGAGTTAAGCGGCAATAACACACCAACGCCTATACCTACCTTGACAGGTCCTCCGGCCGCGATTACTCCGGCTCCGACACCAGAACCAGAGCCGGAATTCACACTCGGTTATAACCGAGGTGAGCTCACTCTCCTCAAGTGGGGCAAAGGTGTGTACGACATCTGGCAAGAGGAGAGACATACCGAGGGTCGGGGCCTTCTTGAACTAGTCGTGCAAGATGGCGAAACACAGAAAACCATCATTGCCCGACTCGGAACCCCTGAGGGAGAAGGGTACTACGGAACAAACCCGCCGGACCTAGACCAATTCCTGGGGCAAGACCGTACCGAAAACGCAATGCAGCTGGTTACCGATGCTGAGGGATACCTTGTACTCCTGCGGTTCAGCGGAGCAAACGCAGGCGTTTTCTACGGGCGCGACACCATCACACCCTATTTCGGGGAAGTTGAGCTGCACGACTGGTGGGTCAAAAGGGGCAACATCGTCTACCTTGAGATCACCCCGGGGGGTGAGCGTGGCGTAAGGCAGGTACTTATTACCCCATTGACCACCTCCAATTCAGTTTGCTCCCAAAGCATAGGAGATCTCGAAGAATGGCTCGAGGGCATGGATGAAAGAGAAGGTGGAATTCTCTACGTTGCCATAGGCGAAGAGTCGGGGCTTAATACCCTCGACTACTTCCGCGACGGCACCCACGATCTCTTCACCTGTGGGTTCTCAATCCAATAGACATCGGACATCGAACAACTGGAGCGGCGGAATGCTTTCCGCCGCTCCTAACACTCCAACTGACAACTCGCCACTAGCATTTGACTCCCTTAAGAACCAAAGAGTATCATTACCTTAGGATGTTTAACCAAAAAAAACTTTTCTACTTCATTGCTATTATCATCGCCTCGGTTGTTACAGTTAACTTAGGACGGTCGGTAATTAATTCTTACCGGGGCAACTACCGATTATCCCAACTTCAAACACAAGTTGAACTCGCCACTCAGGAAATTAAGTCGTTACAAGAAACACTCCAAAAAGAACAAACTAATGAATTTGTTGAAGAGCAGGCACGGAATAAACTCAACCTAATAAAACCGGGAGAGAAAATTGTGATCTCCGGCAAAAATCCCGAGAAAAACAATGGCGGCATCTTAGGTACAAAACAAGAACAGCAGTGGCAAACCTGGGAAAAATGGAGATATTTATTCCTGCACCACTAACTCGTCTAAATCCGCGTATCCCCCCTTTATGTTATACTGCAGGGGCGGGGTAGTGCAGCGGTAGCATACGAGGCTCATAACCTCGAGGTCGGGGGGTTCGAATCCCCTCCCCCGCAACCACGTAATAAAACTTGATGAAATCAAGTTTTAAACGCGGCACAGCCACTTTAAACACATATGAAATCTTAGTTTTATTAGTGGGACGTTTAAATTGCGAAGTAATTTATCACGTTCCCATTGGTGAACTCCACGTAGTTCACTGCGCGCCTGATTCTCAATGAGTATGAATTTAGACCTTGCTTGTTCTTTACGCTGGAAACCATCCTGGCCCACTAGCGGCGGACCAGAAGCAACTATAGCGAACACGTAAGCTTTCCATTTGGCAGGCCAGGTCGTTCGCGAACGACGCGGCAGGGTAGCTCAGTTGGTCAGAGCAGAGGACTCATAAGCCTCAGGTCGCGGGTTCGATCCCCGCCCCTGCTACCATCACGTGGCCACCCGAAAGTTAGCCGTTTAGCCTGTACCCGCCCCACTTAGCCAAACGACTCGCTCTTTTCTCTCACCTCACCCCACTTTCAAGCGTTGACATTTGCGCTGTAGTGATATACTATACGGATGTAATTATGATTGAATTTCAAGAAGCACATAAAGGCTTCATCACTCACTTGCAAAATAAGGATAGTGCTAGATCTACCATTTTGGCGTATGGAAAGGATATCCAACAACTCCTAGATTTCGTTAAAGATGAACTTAGTAAAACCCAGGTTCAGAGTATCGAAAGAAGCGACATACAGGGTTTCCTAGATTACCTAGAAAAATCTGGCTTCACCCCCAAAACGATTTCCCGCAAAATCAATTCCACCAAAACCTTTTTCAGGTTTCTTAAAATTAGCGAATACATTACCGACGACCCAGCGACTTTAATTTCCCATCCTAAATTCGAAACTCCCCCCCCTCGGATTCTAACTGAAACTGAATACCGGGCCCTAAGAGATGCGGCTAAAGGAGATACTAGAACCTACGCAATAATTGAAATTCTTCTCCAAACCGGCATAAGAATTGGTGAACTATCCGAAATCTCGCTTGACTCTTTCCAAATTGACGAAGCAAGTCACGGCGGCCAGCTGGAAATCGCTACTTCTCGGGTTACCTTAGAAAGAAAAATCCCTCTTAACGAGGCCGTAATCCGCGCTATTCAGGAATACCTAAAAGTCCGCCCCGTGGTAGAAGATCGCCACCTTCTTGTCACCCGAAACGGAAAACCACTAGCAATCAGAAACATGCGAGCCGCTGTTAAAAGGTATCTTAGACTAGCAAAAATAGAAGACGCATCAGTAAATGATCTGCGCCACACTTGGATCGCCCACCACATTAAGCGCGGAGCCAGTTTAATCCTAGTTTCTAGACTGGCAGGCCATAAACGAATTGCCACTACGGAAAGATATCTCCAGTACGTTGAACCCCGTGAGAAAAAATCGGAGCTGGCTGTACTCTAGCCCGCCCCTTCCTAAACTCACCTAGAACCCAGG